>CAJMRJ010000001.1:0-40906 GCA_905215865.1 uncultured bacterium
CGTCAAGGCCGCCGTACGGGCGGCGGGTGCAGGAGCGTCCTCGCCGGCACCCTCTGCACCGCGCGCCGCAGGCAGCGCCATCTGCAGATAGGTATCGGCCAGATACGCCTCATCGAACTCGGAGCGGTCGGAATCCAGCAGGTAGGCGGCAACCACGGTATCGAAGATGCGCGTGGAATCGGCAGACAGCGGGTCCATGAGCTCGGGCTCAGAGGAATCGATGGGCGAAAGCTCGTGCAGCAGCGCCTTCATGTCCGGGCTCGCCACGCGGCCCTCCATAAACAGGCGTGCGAGCACGCCGGCAATCACGCCGTGGACGAAGTTGAAGCCCTCAACCTCAGCCGCCGCACCGCCGTCGCCCTCCTCGAGCGCAAACAGGCCCTTGGACGTCGCCAGCCACAGTGTGCGCGTCAGCCCAAAGAGCGCGCCCTCTTCCTTGTCGTCGTCCACCACGGCGGCGACCCACTCGCCGGCATCAATCGCGCGGGAAATCTCAGCCGCAACGGCACCAAGCGCGTCAACATCGCCCGCGGCTGCGCGAACCATCGCAGGCATCTCAAACACACTGGAGGCAGCAGCCCCGCCCTCGCCGCCGATCAGTGCCAAGAAACGGTTCTGCATGGCGGTGATACCAAGCGTGCCCAGCGCCGCGGAAACCTCATCGGCAGAAAAAGCCGGGAATGACGTCGCGTCAAAGTCGAGCTCGACAGGCGCATCGGTGCGGATGGTTGCAACCTTGCGGCTCAGCAGTGCGTCGTCGATGTGCGCGCGCAGGTTCTCGCCCATCTTGCCCTTGACCTCGTCGGCATGCGCGATGACCTCGTCTAGGCTACCGTACTGCGCAATGAGCGCGCTCGCCTTTTTGGGGCCGATGCCCGGCACGCCGGGGATGTTATCGGACGTGTCGCCCTTCAGACCATAAAAGTCGGGCACGAGCGCCGGCGTGATGCCGTGATACAGATCGTCCACGCTCTCGGGTGTCATGATCGCCACGTCGGACAGGCCCTTGCGGGTCGAGACGACGTTGACGTGCTCGGTCACGAGCTGATACATATCGCGATCACCGGTTACCAGCAGCATGTCGCAGCCGGCCTGCTCGCCCAGGCGCGCCATAGTGCCCAGGATGTCATCGCCTTCCCAGCCCTCGGACTGCAAGATCGGCACGTTGAGCGCGACGAGCAGCTCCTTAATCATGGGAAACTGCGCGTGCAGATCGGGGTCCATGGGCGGACGCTGCGCCTTATACTGCGGCAGCATCTCCATACGCACGCGCGGCTTGCCCTTGTCAAACGCCACAACAACGCCGTCGGGATTAAAGGCATCGATCATCTTGAGGAACATGTTCAGGAAGCCGAAGATCGCGTTGGTGGGACGACCGTCCGGCGCGTTCATGGTCGGCGGCACGGCGTGGAAGGCGCGGTGCATGAGCGAGTTGCCGTCGATGACGGCAAAGGTACGGCGCTTGTCAGACATATTGAATACCTCACTTTGGGCTGGGCACGGTTTGCTCACACCAGTTTACACGCTCCCCGCCCCGCGGCCACCGCACATCAGGCTTCCCTGCCGCCGTGAGCCCGCGCGTGATACGATGGCTCACGGTACATCAACCAGCACGATCGATCCGAAAGGAGCCTGCGTCATGGAGCGTCCCTGCGCATGGAAAAAGTACACGCCACAGCAAGTCGAGGAGCTCGAGGAGCTTTGCCGCGGCTATAAGCAGTTTTTGAGCGAGAACAAGACCGAGCGCCTGTGCGTCAAGACCGGTATCAAGATGGCCGAGGAGGCGGGCTACGTCAATCTAGAGACCGTGATCGCCGAAGGCCGCGCGCTCAAGGCAGGCGACAAGGTGTACGCCGCCAACCACGGCAAGGACCTTATGCTCGTCAACCTGGGCACCGCCCCGCTCGAGCAGGGCTTTAACATCCTGGGCGCCCACGTGGACTCGCCGCGCCTGGACCTTAAGCAGAACCCCGCTTTCGAGGCCGGCGACATGGCCTATCTCGACACGCACTACTATGGCGGCGTCAAGAGCTACCACTGGGTCGCTTCCCCGCTCGCACTCGTAGGCGTCATCTGCAAAAAGGACGGCACCACCGTCGACATCAACATCGGCGACAAGGCGGACGACCCGGTCTTTACCATCTCCGACCTGCTGATTCACCTCTCGAGCGAGCAGATGTCCAAGCCTGCCAAGGACGCCGTCGATGCCGAGATCCTCGACGTGATCGTGGGCGGCCGCCCCGTCAAGTTTGACGAGGACGACAAGGACGCCCCCAAGGAGCCCGTCAAGCAGATGTTCCTGGACATCCTCAAGGAGCAGTACGACGTCGAGGAGGAGGACTTCCTCTCCGCCGAGATCGAGGTCGTGCCCGCCGGCCCGGCCCGCGACATGGGCCTCGACCGCTCCATGATTCTGGGCTATGGCCACGACGACCGTGTCTGCGCCTATCCGTCCATGCTCGCCCAGATCGACGTCGCCAACGTGGAGCGCACGAGCATCACACTCATCGTCGACAAGGAGGAGATCGGTTCCGTGGGTGCCACCGGCATGACGAGCCGCTTCTTCGAGAACACCGTCGCCGAGATCATGACGCTCGCCGGCGAGGATAGCCCGCTGGCCCTGCGCCGCGCACTCGCCCACAGCCGTATGCTCTCCTCTGACGTGTCCGCCGGCTTCGACCCGGGCTACGCCGGCAAGTTCGAAACCAAGAACGCAGCCTTTATGGGTCGCGGCCTGTGCTTTAACAAGTACACGGGCAGCCGCGGTAAGGGCGGTTCCAACGACGCCGATGCCGAGTATGTGGCCCTCGTCCGCGACATCATGGACGAGGCCGGCGTGGACTTCCAGACCTGCGAGCTCGGTCGCGTCAACGCGGGCGGCGGCGGCACCATCGCCTACATCATGGCCAAGTACGGCATGAACGTCATCGACTCCGGCGTTGCCGTCCTGTCCATGCACGCCCTTTGGGAGGTCGCCAACAAGGCCGACATCTACGAGGCCTACCGCGGCTACAAGGCCTTCCTCGAGCGCGCCTAATCCACCCCACCCATAACTTGCGGTGGAATACGGATTAATTTGGCCTTTCAATGGCACAAACAGACCGTATTCCACCGCAACTTTTTTAGCGAGAGAACGGTTCCATGCTGCAGGTCATCATTTCACCCGCCAAGCAAATGCGCGCGGCCCAAGATGCTTTTGAAATCCTGGGCATTCCACCCTTTGTGCGCGAGACAGCTCGCCTCCACCGCGCACTGCTAGATATCGAGCGGGATGAAGGCGGCGGCCTGCAGGCGCTGTGGAACGTGAGCGACAGGCTGCTTACAACGTGCCTGGATACGCTTCACGAATTTATGCCCGTCCTGAGCGATGCCGACCTCGCCGATCCCGATATCGCGCATCACCTCTCCCCTGCCGTCATGTCCTATCACGGCATCCAATACCAGAGCATGGCGCCCGAGGTGATGGATTCCGCGCAGCTCGCATGGCTGCAAGACCATCTATGGATACTCTCGGGACTCTACGGATGCGTGCGCCCCTTTCATGCTGTTGAACCGTATCGGCTGGAGATGGGCGCGAAGCTTGCCGTCGACGGTGCCCGAGACCTCTACTCGTTTTGGGGCGACAAGCTCGCACGGGCTATCGCTCCGGCAGGATCCAACGCTACGATCGTTAACCTTGCCAGCGCGGAATACGCCAAAGCCGTTCTACCCTGCCTCACCACCGACGCCACGGTCGTCACATGTCTCTTTGGCGAAGGCGTCCGCAACGGCAAGCCCATCCAGCGCTCGACCGCCAGCAAAAAGGCGCGCGGCTCCATGGTGCGCTGGATGGCAGAAAACAAGCTCGAGGATGTAAGCGGGCTCACCGCGTTCGACGTTGGTTATCGACACTTTCCCGAGCTTTCAAATAAAAATACTTTGGTCTTCCTGAACGAACAGGCCCTGTAGGACCACCGCTACTTTTGAATGTACTGCCTAGGCACGGCGTCTATTCCGCCAAGCCGTCGGCTTTGGCAATTTCATTTGTCGAGCCGTCCTGATAGGTAATCTTGACATGCTCCACCTCGGATACCTTGACGCCCAACGGGGGCTCCAGGCGCCATTCCGTCAGCGCGATATCCATCGTCGTGGGCACATCCCCTTGATCTTTGAGCTCAACCAACAGCGTCTTAAGCGACGCATCGAAGGTCACGCGCTCGATCTCTTCACCAGGAATGGAACCACCGCTTAGCTGCAGCTGAACAAATCCATCGCACGGATACCAATAGTCGCCGGGAGCTGCCACCGTGTTACCGCCCGCGACCTTCACTGTCATGATCGGCAGGGCATCGTCGGCCTCAAACTCCCAGGCAGCGCCGCCGCGACCGCCAAACGTCCAGATACAAAAGGCAATCACCAGCACGGCAAGCACCGCAAAACCAATCGCGACAAGGCCATGGTGCGCGCGGCTCTCCTCGGCCGATACATCCCATTGCGTCTCACGATATAGATGCTTGTCTTCCATGTTCGCCTCCCCACAGGCACGCTCGTTGGCCCAATCGTACCCATTCAGGCTATACTTGAGCCCATGACATAAACGGGGAGCTTGTAGGACAAGACGGCAGGCTGAGATTGGGCGCGCCCGCCCTGACCCGCAAACCTGATATGGGTAATGCCAACGAAGGGAGCCGTGCCAATGAGCACACAGACCGAGCCCAAGCTCGTCACGCAAATCGACTTCGCCCGCGCCGGGCAAATCACACCGCAGATGAAAGAAGTCGCCGAGCGCGAGCATCGCGACCCCGAGTACATCCGCGAGCGCGTGGCCGACGGCCGCATCGCCATCCCCGCCAACATCGTGCACATCAAAAAGGGCATGCGCGCCTTTGGTGTCGGTGAGGGCCTGTCCACCAAGGTTAACGTCAACCTGGGCATCTCGGGCGACAAGGCCGATGCCGCCGAGGAATGGAAGAAGGTCAAGATTGCCGAGGACTTTGGCGCCGACGCCATCATGGACCTCTCCAACTCGGGCAAGACGCGCCAGTTCCGCCAGCAGCTCATCGACGAGACGCCGCTCATGGTGGGCACCGTCCCCATGTACGACGCCATCGGCTACATGGAAAAACCGCTGGTCAAGCTTACCAAGGATGACTTGTTCGAGGTCGTGCGCGCGCACGCCGAGGACGGCGTGGACTTTATGACCATCCACTGCGGCATCAACAAGTCGGTCACCAAGACCTTTAAGGAGACCGGCCGCCTTATGAACATCGTCAGCCGCGGCGGCTCGCTGCTGTTTGGCTGGATGGAGGTCACCGGTAACGAGAACCCGTTCTATGAGTTCTACGATGAGTTGCTCGAAATCTGCCACGAGTACGACGTGACGATCTCGCTCGGCGACTCCTGCCGCCCGGGCTGCCTCTACGACTCCAACGATGCCACCGAGACCACCGAGATGATTGAGCTGGGCAAGCTGTGCAAGCGCGCCTGGGCCGCCGGCGTCCAGGTTATGGTCGAGGGGCCGGGCCATATGGCGCTCGACGAGATCGCCGCCAACATGAAGCTGCAGAAGCGCCTGTGCCACAACGCCCCGTTCTATGTGCTGGGGCCGCTCGTGACCGATATCGGTGTGGGCTACGACCACATCACCGCCGCCATCGGTGGCGCCATCTCCGCGAGCTCCGGCGCCGACTTTCTGTGCTACGTGACACCGGCAGAGCACCTGTGCCTGCCCAACGCCCAGGATGTGCTCGACGGCCTCATGGCCACCAAGATTGCCGCGCACGCCGCCGATATCGCCAAGAAGGTACCGCACGCCCGCGACATGGACGACAAGATGGGCCAGGCACGCCGCAAGCTCGACTGGGATGCCATGTGGAAGTGCGCTCTCGACCCGGTCACCGGCAAGAAGCGCTACGAGGAATCCCCCGCCGCCACCGAGGGCACTTGCACCATGTGTGGCAAGATGTGCGCCGTCCGTACCGTCAACAAGATCTTCGAGGGCACGACGATCGACCTGGGCATGGAGGATTAGCCGGGTCTCGAAATCGCTTATTTCTCCATACCAACGTCCGTCAATTGTTGACATGTGAGCATTTGCTTACATTTGCGTAAAGATTGCATCGCCCGCCCGGGTTCGGAATACAGCCGGCCCGGGCATCTTTATAATGCGGGGTAAAAGACCCATTTGAATCCGACCGGACAAGGGAGCGAACATGGATCGTAGCAAGGTACCCGCCGTCCTGTCCATCGCAGGATCCGATTCCAGCGGTGGTGCTGGCATTCAGGCCGACATCAAGACCATTACGGCGCACCGCCTGTATGCCGAGACAGCCATTACAGCCATCACCGCACAAAACACGCTCGGTGTCACCGCCGTACAGAATATCTCCCCTGATATCGTCGCCGCGCAAATTGACACCGTCTTTGACGATATTCGCCCGAACGCCGTCAAGATCGGCATGGTCTCCTCTGCTGAGATTATCGAGGTTATCGCCGACCGCCTGAGTGCCTGGGACGCACAAAATATCGTCGTCGACCCCGTCATGGTCGCCACATCGGGCGCTCGCCTCATTGCCGAGGATGCCGCCGAGGCGCTCACGCGTCGCCTGTTCCCGCTAGCGACCGTCATCACGCCCAACATTCCCGAGGCCATGGCGCTGCTCGACTACGAGGTCGATTCCGAGCGCACACAGCAAAACGCTGCCATGCTCCTCACCCGCCGCTTTGGCTGCGCGTCCCTCGTTAAGGGTGGGCATTTTGTCAACGAAGCCAACGATGTGCTAGCAGAGCCCGCGCCGCTCGATGACGAGGGCAACCATCTGGGCGATCCGCTCACCACGTGGTTCCGCCACAAGCGCATCGAGACCGACAACACACATGGCACTGGCTGCACGCTTTCGTCCGCCATCGCCTGCGCATTGGCACAGGGCATGGATCTTGCCGACGCCGTCAACGCCGGCAAGGCCTACCTAACCGGCGCCCTCGCCGCCGGCTTTAACATGGGCAAAGGTTCCGGCCCCGTCAACCACATGTGGCAGTATTAAAGCCCGCAGCCCAAAACCACCGCAAAGGGGACAGGCACCTTTGTGGTGGTTTGGGCACTTTGGCGTCAATGTTATGGCATCGCAGCGAGCCGGTTCCAAGTGCCCCAGGTCGCCCCGAAAGAGGAGCGACGCGTACTTTGGTACACGAGCGACGGCTTGAGGGGCGAGATGGGGTGCTTGGGGCCGGCGCAGCGTCAAGCCTTAAAGGTGGTTACCAGGGTGTTCTGGCAGTCGAGGACTCGATGGCCTCGTGGCGCTTGAGCTCGCGGCGCATGGTTTGCGAATTGAGCCAGGCTGCCTGCCATCCACGAATGGGGTAGCGCGCCTCGTCCAGCTCAAACTGCGTATAGCCGCTGGCGTTGATGATTGTTGCTCCGCATGCATGCCGACGCTCACGTTGAAAATCGTGGCCATAGCATTGGTGCACATGCCCGTGCACCATGTAGTCGGCCCCCCAGGACTCAAGCGCCGTGTTAAAGCATTCGAATCCTCGATGTGGCAGATCATCCAGATCGCCCACGCCGGCGGCGGGCGCGTGAGTGAGCAAGATGTCGCAGCCGCCGACCATCCTCACTTTGCGGGAGAGCTTGCGCATGCGCTTGGTCATCTCGCGCTCGGTATACATGTTGGCACCGTCTCGGTAGCGCATGGAGCCGCCAAGCCCCGCAATGCGGACTCCGCGATACACGTACACGGTGTCTTCGACACAGATGCAGCCACCCGGTGCATGACGTTCATAGCGGTCATCGTGGTTGCCGCGCACGTAGATGAGCGGTTTGTTGATGACGGTGACCAAAAACTCAAGATAGTCGGGGTCCAGGTCGCCAGCGGACAAAATCAGGTCGACACCCTCAAAGCGTTCCTTGCGAAAGCACTCCCATAGGCATCGTTCTTCGGTATCGGCTACGGCAAGGATCTTCATAGGGCGCGAACTTTCGGCTCATCATTGGGCTGCGGAATGGCGCCTACCACGTTGTCGGCCAGCCAGTCCATCTCGACGATTTGCGTGCTCGGCAGCGGGGGAAAGCCCTCGATCTGCACCACGCCGTCTTGGCTATGGAGTTCGCCGCCAAATGGATTGATGGAACCCTCGACGATGCCGTTGCGGAGCAGCTGAACGAGCTTGCGCGTCTGATAGGGCAGGCCCGGAGCGTAGCGAATGTCGATGACGCCCGAGCTCATGCCATACCAGTAATTGACGGCGCGAACCTGGCTGGCGTCACTGGGCTCATCCCAGGTGCCATGCAGCAGGCTTCGCACGATAAGCTCGTAGTATCGGCCCCAGTTCCATACCGGCATGGCGATGCCGGCAACTTTGCCATCGACCAGGCGGTGGAGTCCGTAGGCCGTGGGGTCCTCCAGCGACTTTGACATGTCAGCGCCGGTCATAACACTCACGCCTTCGCGACACATGGCCTCGGCAAGACCGCCGGCGGGCACATCGCCCCAGGTGAGAATTACCTGCGCGCGGGGGTCGAGCAGCGAGGCGCCGATGGCAAAGGCGTTGATCTCGCTGAGTGCGCCCGAGGCGAAGACCGACGCGTGGTAGCCAATGCGATGGTTGTCCGCCATGCTGGCGGCAAGGGCGCCCAGGAGGAACTTGGCCTCGTACATCTTGCCAAAGTACGAACGCACGCTTTGGTGGGGAAGGCCGATAGAGCAGTTGAGGAATCGCGCCTGGGGGTACTCGACGGCGGCCCTGAGCGTATATTCCATCAGGCGGTGTGAAGTCGAGAAGATGGCCTTCGCCCCGTGCTTGACGGCGGTCTCCACGGCGGCGTAGAACAAGTCCGGATCGTGGCAGTCCTCGAATGCCTCGGTGCGCACGATGCCGCCAAAGTGCTCGTCGAGATACTGACGCCCTTGGTCGTGCAAGCTGTCCCAGCTCGACGATGCACAGGGGAGCTCATGGATAAAGGCGATGCGCAGAGGGTTGGCCGCCGAATAAACGGTCTTGCCCATAAAGAAGTTGAACACGCCGGAGGTGGACTTGGAGGGTGACTCCTCCTCATCGACGCTCGGTGCCTCGACAAGATCGACCTTGTCCTCGTCATTTTTGCCGGCGATGACCAGCTCGCGCCAAATCTTGCACAGGCGGTTTACGACGATGTCCGTCGGCGTGTCCAGCAGACGGTCTTGGTTGTACACATTGAGGTAGACGAGCATGGCGTCGGCGGGCGTAATGTCCAGGTGGTCGCCGCCCGCGCGAAGGTAGGCACGCTTAAAGAGTAGGAAGGTGTGGCGCAGGTAGTCGACTTTTTTCTGCGGCCATTTTTCGATAAGGTTCTGACCGAGCATCTTGGCGAGCGTTTCGTAGCTTCCCTCACGCGAGAACTCGATCTCGTATAGGGGGCAGACGCGCCAAAACGCGCAGAACTCGCCGTACAGGCGGCTTTCGACGGAATCCCATTTGCCGGGGTAGAGACGGGTGACCTTGGCCGAAACCGTCGGGGCGTCCAGGAATTTGAGGACGCTGACGCGCTTGTTGCCCTCCTGGACGTAGAACCGATGCATGAACTCGGTGACGATGATGGGGTCGCGATAGCCCTCGGTTACCTGGATGTCGTAGAGGTTGGACCACTTGCGGGCGAACTCGGTGTTAAACGGCAGCAGGGGCATAAAGTTACACGAAAAGGCAGACTGACGGCCTTTGGTGACCGTGCCGACGACCATTTCGAGCGGAATGTCCCTCAGGCCGACGCTCTCTCGCTGACCTAAGGGGAGCTGGGCAACGAGGCCGTCGAGGTCCGTAAGGTACGGGTGCTCGCTTTGGCTGATGGCGCGACGACGTCCCTGCTCGCCGCGCTTGCGTGCTTGACGATAGGCCTCTTCCATGGTGTCTACTCCCTTAGTCGTTTAAACAACGATATAACCATGGTACCACGATGCAAAACCACCACAAAGGTGCCTGTCCCCTTTGTGGTGGCTTTAGGCGATGATGGGGGCGATGGCGCGGATGCAGGCGTCGGCTGCCGTAAAGGTGGTGCTGTCGTCGCTGACGATAAAGATGATCTTGCCCTTGATGCCAAAGTCGCCGATCTCGCTAAAGAGCACGTAGGGCTCCTTGTCAAAGCCCGAGATGGGAAGCACGGCGGCCTTGGTGGCGTCGGTGAGCTCATCTGCCAGCGCGTCCAGTGAAGCCCACTTGGACGTGTCCTTGACCGCGACAGGGACGGCCACGCGCCCAAAGGGCATCAAATGCACGAGCGTGTTCTTGGAGATATTTGAGTTGGGAACGATGATGGTCTGCCCGGAGGCGTCCTCGATGGTCGTGTGGCGCCAGGTGATGTCCTGAACCACGCCCGACACGCCGTCGACCTCGATATTGTCACCGGGCTTGATGATGCCCATAAAGGTCACCTGCATGCCACCGATAAGGTTTGACAGCGTGTCCTGAAAGCCCAACGAGATGGCGATGCCGCCGACGCCAAGAGCGGCGACGAGGGCGTTTGCGTTAATGCCAAAGCAGTTGTCGAGGATAAAGCTGCCGCCGATCATCCAGATGATAGCGCGCGCGATATTGATGAAGATGCTTGATGAAGGGAGTGGGTTATCATCGCGGCTAAGCAGGTGGTGCAGGGTCTTGGACGCGACCTTGGCGGCAACGGCGGTGCCGATGGCCAAGATACCTGCCCAGATGATGTTGTGGACCCATCGTTGTGCAAAGAAATGAAGAATTGGCTCAAACAATTCCATATAGGGAAACCTCCTCATGATCGTCCAACCATGATACCCACCAAGAAGCCCGTCCGATCAAATTCGGACAGGCTTCTGTGCTTGATATAAGGTCTGCACGGCGGGGCTGCAAGGCCCGGCGGTGTAGCTTAGCGGCGGCGCTTCCAGATAATTCCGAGAATGATGATGACGATGCCGCCAATGAGGCATGCGCCGACCACGGCCAACGTGCGGTCTCCCGTTGCGGCAAGCTTGCCGGTCGTCTTTTTGTTGGTGACCTGCGTGATCGTCGTATCCGTCTTAGGCGAGGGCTTAGGCGTCGGGGCCGGTGTAGGCGTGGGATCCACGGCTGCGGAGCCGAAGCTGATGGTGCCCGCGAGCGAGGCCACCTTGTGCTCCCAGTTGTCCTGCCCAATCAGTGTCCTCAGCGCCGCCTCGCACGTGCCCCATTCGGTGTGCTTGGTGGCGTTTGCGAAGGTGGGAAAGTCGGTCGTGTTGGTAATGATGTAGTTGTTGGTGGCGACGGTATAGGTCTTGGTGGGATCGAGCGTGCTGCCGTCCTTGGTGAGCGTGGCACTCACGATGCGCTTGCCTTCAGACTGCGTCCAGTCGATTGTTACGTTGATGCCGCCAAAGGAAAGAACGCTGCCGGAGTCGTCGGGCCACTTGTACATGTCCTGGGCTTCCTGCTCGGTGTGGCCGGCTGCGACGTAGGCTTGCTGAAGTTCGTAGCTGTCATTGCATTTGTCGCTAATTTCCAACGAGTGCTCGAGCACTGCCAGGAAGTCTGCGCCGGTCATGGTCCAGGTCTCGACGGTGTTGCCGTAGGGCGAGATGGCGATGACGTTGCCGGCGGTTACGTCTCCCGCCGCGATACCGCCGCGAATGCCGCCCGCGTTTTCGATGGCAAGGTCCGCGCCCGTCAAATTAAGATAGGAACCGCAGATCACATGTCCGATGGTCTGGGCTTTAGTGGTGTCGCCCTCCTTGCTGGGGCGGAAATCGGTGGTGCGCACCATCTCCCAGCCATGTGTGCCCGCCGCGTCCTCGCCATAGAAATAGTTGGCGGTGGATGTGCCGAGTACCTTGTTCGATTCGATTTCAAAGGCGTCGTCGAGTGGCTTGATTTTGTTGTTGCGGACCTCATCAAGGATGTTCTGGTTGTTGGGGTCTGCCAAAAGGTCGTCGACGTCCTTGGCGGCGTAGAGCGCCTCGGCGCTGTCGCCTGCGGAGACCGTCACTATGTCGTCGTTGGAGGTTTCGGTACCCTTGGTGTCGTACTCATAGGGAATGGAAAGCAGACCAACCTCGGCAAAGGCGCTGCCCGCCTCGACGACGCGGACCGGCTTGCCATCGGCCCCCGTCACGTTCTCGTTTAAGTTGGTGTGCTCGTGGCCCGCGACCAGAGCATTGACGCCATTGAGCTGTGCGGCAAAGGTCTTGGCGTTGAGCGTGTGCGCGATGCAGACAATAACGTTGCAGCCCTCGTCCTCACGCAGTCGCTTGGCCTCAGCATTGATGGCGTTCGCCGCACCCGAGAACGACGTGCCCGCGACCAGGTCCGCGCGCAGCGAGGGGCCCAGCGTCTCATCCATGGCTCCGACGACGCCGACCTTAATCTTGTAGTTAAACGTGGGGCTGTCCTCGCCGTCCTTCCAAGTGCGGTTGAGCGTCTTGGTGATGCTCGAGCTCCATACGCCGTTCGAGGACGTTGCATTCGCGCAAAGCATGGCGAAAGGTGTACTGGTGGCACCGTTGCCGGCCATCGTGCGAAGCTTGTCCGCGCCGTAGCTCCAGTCATGGTTGCCCGGTGTGGTCGCGTCGTAGCCGTTTGCGTAGAAGGTGTTCATGAGTTCGGCGATGCTCTTGCCCTCGCTCATGGTGGCAAAGGACTGGCCGTGGAAGGTGTCGCCTGCGTCGAGCAGAAAGTCGGGGGCGTTGTTTTGGGCGCTATAGAGAACCGCCAGTCCGTCAAAGCCAATGGTGCCCGTGCCCCTGCTTGCGTTGTAGCTGTACTTGTAGCTGCCGTGGATGTCGTTGGTGTGCATGACGGTCACGGTGCCGTCCATAACTTGAGATGGGGTGGACGCGGTGGCGTAGGCTGGGGCGCCGGCGAGCACGCCGGCGAGGAGAGCGGCGGTCAAAGCGAGACGTGGAAGAGATCTTCTCATGGCAGTTTCCTTAGTTCTTAACCAGTGGTCCCTGCTGACGCTGGATTATCGACATAATATGCGAAAACCGCCGCAAAGGTATCTGTTCCTTTGCGGCGGTTTTGACGTTTGTGCAGATAAAACCTGCCAAAATAAACCTGTCCCTTTTTGGCAGGTTTTAGCTCAGCAGCATGCGGTCGTTAGCGAGCTCGCCGCCCGAGACCTCCTCGAACTTCTGCAGTAGGTCGGCGACGGTGAGCGATTTCTTCTCATCGCCCGCCACGTCGTAGATCACGTGGCCCTCGTGCATCATGATCAGACGGTTGCCCAGACGGATGGCGTCGTTCATGTTATGCGTGACCATGAGCGTGGTCAGGTGGTTCTCGTCGACGATTTCCTCGGTCAGGTTGAGCACCTTCGATGCCGTTTTGGGGTCGAGGGCCGCGGTGTGCTCGTCGAGCAGCAGCAGGCGCGGCTTGGTGAGCGTGGCCATCAGCAGGGTGAGTGCCTGGCGCTGGCCGCCCGAGAGCAGACCGACCTTGGCGTTGAGGCGTGTGTCCAGGCCAAGGTCCAGGCGCTTGAGCAACTCGACGTACTCGTCCCTTTCGGCCTTGGTGACGCCCCACGAAAGACCGCGACGCTGACCGCGACGCTTGGCGAGGGCCAGGTTCTCGGCAATTTGCATGTCGGCTGCGGTGCCGCGCATGGGGTCCTGGAACACACGGCCCAGGTACTTGGCGCGCTGCGACTCGCTCAGACGCGAGATATCGGTGCCGTCGAGCTCAATAACGCCCGAATCGAGCGGATACACGCCGGCGATCATGTTGAGCAGCGTGGACTTGCCGGCGCCGTTGCCGCCAATCACGGTCACAAAGTCGCCGTCGTTAAGGGTGAGGTCGACGCCGGTGAGCGCGCGCTTCTCGGTGACGGTGCCCTTGTTAAAGGTCTTTTTGACGTGCGAGAGCTTAAGCATCTGCCTCATCTCCCCTCGTATAGGAGCTGCGGAGCTTGTAGCGCTCCCAAACCACGGGCACGCACAGGGCCACGGCAACAATCACGGCGGAGAGCAGCTTCATGTCGTTGGCATCCATGCCCAGCTGTAGCACGATGGCGCGAATGAGGAAGTACACCACGGAGCCAAAGACGGCAGAGGCCAGGCGGACGGAGAACTGCGTTAGACCGCCGGGCAGCAGGCGGCCGAGCACCTCGCCGATAACAATGGCGGCAAGACCGATAACGATGGCGCCGGTGCCCATGCCAATGTCAGCGTACTTCTGGCTCTGGCAGATGAGCGCACCCGAAAGGCCGATAAGGGCGTTGGAGAGCACGAGGGCGATCATCTTGGTGGAGTTGGTGTTGACGCCCAGGGCGCGGATCACGTACTCGTTGTTGCCGGTAGCACGCAGCGCCGAGCCGATCTCGGTACCAAAGAACCAGTACAGGATGGCGACGATGGCCACGGCCAGCACAATGCCAAGGATAATGGCAACAGTGGACTGCGGCAGACCCGTCATGTGGCTGACGGATGAGAAGATGGTGCCCTTGGCAAGGATGGGCGTGTTGGATTTGCCCATGATGCGCAGGTTGATGGACCACAGACTGATTTGCGTAAGGATTCCGGCGAGGATTGCAGGAATCTCAAAAACGGTGGTCAAGATGCCCGTGACAGCGCCGGCGATGGCGCCGGCGCACATGCCGGCTAGCACGGCGAGCAGCGGGTCGACGTTATTGTTGACGATGAGCACGGCGCAAACACAGCCGCCGAGGGCAAAGCTGCCGTCGCAGGTCATATCGGGGATGTCGAGCAGGCGGAACGTGATAAACACGCCGAGCACCATGATGCCCCAGAGGACGCCCTGCGAAACGGCGCCCTGCAATGCAATGAGCATGCTTCATACCTCCTAGGATAGGGTGGACACGTGATTTTCCATAATAGCGGTAACACTGCATAAAAGAGCTGCGGCCGGATGTTTTGTCTCATCCGTAACAAGCAGGGCGAACGCCGGTCTTTGGCGTCCGCCCCTGTGGCTCAGATATTGAATAGCACGGCAACGGCGCGAGTATGGGCCCTAGGCACATCGCCGCGCATGCCGTTACGCGTCCAGAGCGGAGAGGTCGATGCCCAGGGCCTCGGCCATTTCGTCGTTCTTGACGACGACCAGGTCCTTGCTCGAGAGGTGCTTGATCGGCATATCCTCGGGCTTGGCCTCGCCCTTCAGGATCTTGACGGCCATCTCGCCTGCAGCGTAGCCCAGGTCCTCATAGTTGATGGAGAGGGTGAACAGACCGCCGGCCTTGCACATGCCCTCCTCGCCGGTCACGAAGGGGAGCTTATTCTCCTTGCAGATCTGGCCGACCTGCGAGGCACCCGCGGCGATGGTGTTGTCGGTGGGGGAGTACAGCGCGTCGACCTTGCCCACGGCAGACTCGACGACGGACTGAATCTCGTTGGAGCTCGAGACGGTGAAGTCAGTGTACTCGAGGCCCAGCTTGTCGAGCTCCTTCTTGGCGGCCTTGATCTGGACGTCGGAGTTGGACTCGGCAGTGCAGTAGAGCAGGCCGACCTTCTTAACGTCGGGCAGGACCTTCTGCATCATCTCGAGCTGCTCGGCGACCGGGGTGAGGTCGGAAGCGCCCGTGACGTTGGTGCCGGGCTTGTCGTTGTCCTGGACCAGGCCCGAGGCGGCGTAGTCGGTGATGGCGCAGCCAACGATGGGGATATCAGCGGTGGCGCCGGCGGCAGCCTGCGCGGCGGGCGTAGCGATGGCATAGATCAGGTCGACGCCGTCGCCTACGAACTTGTCGGCAATGGACTTACACGTGGACTGGTCGTTCTGGGCGTTCTTCTGGTCGATCTTGACCTTGAGACCGCTCTTCTTGATGGCCTTGACGAAGCCGTCGTTGGCGGCATCGAGCGCGGAGTGCTCGGTAAGCTGCAGAACGCCGATGGTGTAGTCGGAACCGGCGGCAGCGGAGCCGGAACCAGAGTTGCCGCCGCATCCGGCGAGCGGAGCGAGCGCGAGCAGGCCAGCGGAGACAAGAAGGCTCCTGCGGCTGATGGTGATGTCCTTCATATCATTACCCCCAGTATAAAAATGGCTGGAAACACTGCACTAGGAAAAAGTGCAAGTGGGACTATAGTAACGCCGATGTCCATTTTTACAATAACCTGGCGGGTTTTTTAATACTGAACCGGATGGGCGGTGCTGAGGAACGACGGACGGTAACGGGGCTTATGCCGCGGGTGCGGGGCTGTCTTCTTCGTCTAGCGCGGCAAAGAGTTTCTTGCCGTCGAGCAAACGCGTGCTGACGTTTCTCATGCGGCTGACCTCAACGGTGCGCAGGGTGTCGTCGGCGCCTCGGGTGTCGTAGACCGTTCCCAGCAGATACGAGACGCCATCGCGCTGCCTGATGGCAAAGGGCCGGACCGTCATCCGTACCACCTCGATTTCGCCTCGGGTCAGGACGTTTGTGATATCAAAGCTGACAGTTGTTCCATGGTCGATGGCCTGTTCGACGAGTTCGCACGTGTCGGTACGCTTGGCGTACGGACGCGTTGTCTTGACGGGTGCGTCGTTGGCGGCCGGTGCCGGTTCGGGCATATCGAGATAGTCGCGAACATCGGCGCTCGCCATGGCGACCAGGTGCTGCGCCATGCTCTTTCGAATGGCTATGGGCGTCGATCGGTTGCGCATGACCATGCCGTGGAGCCGTATGATCTCTTCGTCAGCAAGCGGGCGGGTGAGGAGCCGATAGCCCACGCCGCGCTTATAGTCGATTTCGTATCCGGCGTGACGAAGTGCAGATATCGAGGTATAGATGCTGCGGCGTGCCGCCGAGATGGGCATGCGGGCGGGGTCGTCGGGATGGGCGAGGAGCTCGACCAGCTCGTCGGAAAGCAGCGCCTTGTCCTCGCCGGTGTTCTCGCTCAAGAGCTGCAGAATGCGTACGGCGCGATAGGCTGCCATCGAGGCGGAGCCCCTGGTCGTGGTCTCGTAGTTTTCAACAACGGCTTCGGTCATAGCGCCCACGTCCTTTCCTTTTTTGGTGATGGCAGATCAGAGCCTAGGGTGCGGAGCCTGGCCAAGGACGCGTGACGCCTTGGACGGTTGATGGTTGCCGGCAAACGGCGGGTCGAGTTTTCAACAACCCTGCTTAACTGACCAAAACCTTGCCAAAAGCTTGACGGATGCTGTTGAAAAAAGCGCCCCTCGGCTTGCCGAGAGGCGCTGGCGTGATGCGCTGGAACGCGTTTGGTGGCGCTATGGCGATTAGAAGTCGGCGTTGCCCACGGTGCGCGGGTGCGGCAGGACGTCGCGGATGTTGCCCACGCCGGTCAGATACATGACCAAGCGCTCGAAGCCCAGGCCGTAGCCGGCGTGCTTGCAGGAACCGTAGCGGCGCAGGTCAAGGTAGTACTTGTACTGCTCGGGATTCATGCCCAGGTCCTTGATGCGGGCCTCGAGCAGATCCAGGCGCTCTTCGCGCTGGGAGCCGCCGATAATCTCGCCGATACCGGGAACCAGGCAGTCGGCGGCGGCGACGGTCTTGCCGTCCTCGTTCATGCGCATGTAGAACGCCTTAATCTCCGCCGGGTAGTCGGTTACAAAGGTCGGGCGCTTAAAGTGCTCCTCGGTCAGGAAACGCTCGTGCTCGGTTTGCAGGTCGATGCCCCAGCTGACGGGGTAGTCGAACTTGTGGCCGGCAGCCACCGCCTGCTCCAGGATCTCGACGGCCTCGGTGTAGGTAACGCGGGCGAAGTCGGAGTTTGCCACGTGGTTCAAACGCTCGATCAGACCCTTGTCCACGAACTTGTTGAGCATGTTGAGCTCGTCGGGGCAGGTGGCCATAACGTCCTTAAGAACGTACTTGAGCATGGCCTCAGCGTTATCCATGTAGTCGTTGAGGTCGGCGAAGGCCATCTCGGGCTCAATCATCCAAAACTCGGCGGCGTGGCGCGTGGTGTTGGAGTTTTCGGCGCGGAAGGTGGGGCCAAAGGTGTACACGTCGCCAAAGGCCATGGCAAAGTTCTCGGCATTGAGCTGGCCGGACACAGTGAGGCTCGCATGCTTGCCAAAGAAGTCCTGGCTCCAGTCGACCTCGCCGGACTCGGTGAGGGGCGGGTTTTTGGGGTCGAGCGTGGTCACGCGGAACATCTCGCCGGCGCCCTCGCAGTCACTCGTGGTGATGATGGGGGTGTTGACGTAGACAAAGCCCTGCTCCTGGAAGAAGCGGTGGATGGCGGCAGCCGCGACAGAGCGGATGCGGAACACGGCGCGGAACAGGTTGGTGCGCGGGCGCAGGTGCTGCTGGGTGCGCAGGAACTCGACGGTTGCGCGCTTTTTCTGCAGCGGGTAATCCGGGGCGCTGACGCCCTCGACCTCGATGGAGGTGGCAGAAAGCTCGAAGGGCTGGGGCGCATCGGGGGTCAGCTTGACGGTGCCGGTGCAGATGAGGGCGGCAGAGACGTTTTGGTGGGCGATCTCGTCGTAGTTGTCGAGCGCCTCGCGGTTCATGACGACCTGCAGGTCGCGGAAGCAGCTGCCGTCGTTGAGCGTAACGAAGCCAAAGTTCTTCATGTCGCGGACGGACTTGACCCAGCCGGCAACGGTGACGGTCTGGCCACCGAGCGACTCGGCATCGGCATAGAGCTGCGCGATTTTGGTGCGGTTCACGTATCCTCCCATAACGGTTGTACGGATTATTTCCAAACAGTTAACCATTCTAACCCGCGAGTGGGGGCGTAGCAAAACGTCAGGCGTGATGTATGGGCGTGACGTGGGCACCGCGCAAGCGCCGATTTTGCGGTGCCTAGTGTCCGCAGATGGCTTGGCGTATGAGGGCTGCGTAGGTGTCGATTCCCGCCTGGGTGAGGTGTGTGCCGTCGTCGACAAGGTATTCGCTGTGGCCCTCCGAGGCGCCGTTCCAGTCGATGACGCCGGCGTTGTCGTTTTGGGCGCATACGTCGCGGATCGTCTGGTTGTTGCGGTCCTGTAGCTCGAGCGGCACGCGCACGGTCACAAAGTAGATGGGTTTGCCGCCCACGGCATTGATCACGTCCTGCACCTGCTGAGGGTCGCGGATGAGGCCGTTGGTGCCAAGCGCGCAGATGACCACGCTTGGATCGTAGTTGGCGATGTCCTGCGCGTAGACATCCTGGAAGGTGTAGAACTGGCGGCTCACCACGCCGTCGATGTACGCGTTGGGAAGCACCGCCTGAATGCCAGGTTGGGCACCTGCGGTGACCGAGTCGCCGATCATGAGCACGCGGGCGTCGCAGGTTCCGGTCGCCTCGTCGTAGGTAAAGCTCTTCCAGTCAAGGTTCTTCGGGACCTTTTCGGCGATAGGTCCCTCTTTGGGTTTTTGCTTGGTGGCGTCTTCGGATGCGGTGTCGCTGGGCTGGGAATCTTTGCCGGATGCGGGCTCGGCGCCCTTGTCGTTGGCTCCGTTGTCCTGGGCGGAGGTCGCGTTCTGGGCAAGCTCGGGACGGAGTTGCTCGGCGCGGGCGGTGGCGATGCCTGCCCAGTCAAGCGGCGCGAAGGCAAGTGCGGCGACGCATACGGCGCCAAGCGCGGGGAGCACCATGGCGGGCGCGAGGACGTGCTTTCTTGCCGTGCTGTCCTGTTGGGCCGGCTTGCGGGACCAAGGACGTTCGACGAGGCGATAGAAAACCTCGGCTACCGCAAGGATCAGTACAAGCTGTAATACCTGCTCCCACCAGGCGATGCGGGTAGTGCGGGTTGCGGGGTTCATAAGAAGCAGTAGGGGATAGTGCACCAGATAGACCGAGAACGAGCGCTGGCCCAGCCAGACGAGCGGCTTGACCGACAACAGACGGCGCACGATGCACTCCGTATTCTGCACGCAGATGATGAGGAGTCCGGTGAGCAGGGCAAACAGCAAAAAGCCGCCGCGGTAGAGCCAAGCGCTCTCTCCGGTCAGCATGAGTGCGCCGGCTATAACGGCAACGAGCCACGCGATAGAAATCGCGTTGACCTTTGAGATGCCCTTGTTGGCGCCGGGGATATGGATTTCACCGCTCAGCATCTCGCGCAGACGCGGCGCGGCGATGGCGGCTAAGGCTCCGCATAGAAGCTCGGCGGCACGGGCGTCGGTTCCGTAGTAGACGCGCGATGTGTCGGCGGTGGGATTAAACATGAGGACCATGGTTGCCGTCGATGCAAGCGCGAATGCGATCGTGATGCCGATGGCGGTGTTGCGCGACCTGGTTTTGCTGCACAGTGCCATAAGGATGACCGGCCATACCAGATAGAACTGCATGGTGACAGCGCAGAACCACAGGTGCGTGAGCGGCGAGGGGAGCCCCGCGGCGGCGAAATACGAGACGTTGCGGAAGATGTAGAACCAGTTGCTCAAAAAGAGTGCCGATGGCAGGGCGTCCTGCTGCACCTTAGGGAGTAGGCTCGGGGCTGCGATGTAGGTGGCGACGGCGGTAAGCGCGATGGTCACGACGATTGGCGGCATCATGCGCGCAATGCGGCGGCAGATATAGCGCGGGTATGAGAATCCGTCGCGTGCCGTGGCCCGCATAATGCTTTTGGTGGCGAGATAGCCACTCAGCGTAAAGAAGAGCGTAACGCCCAAAAAACCGCCGGTCAGGCGGCTGGGGCGAAGGTGATATAGGACGACGCCGGCGATGGCGAGGGCGCGGAGCCCGTCGAGCGCGACGATGCGTTGGTTGCGTTGAGGCGCGGCATGTGCGGCGTCCGTGGGTGTGTTTTGCATCGATCTTCCTCCAATGTCGACCTAGCAGTCTAGCGCTCTGCGCGGACAAAGGAAGGGGGTTCGTGCGGTTGAACAACATGCCGCGGGGCGATGCCTCGCTACGCAAAAGCCGCACCTGCGTTGATGCTTAGCTGCCTATATAGAAACGTTTCAGAACCTCTACATAGGCAAAAACAACAACACAGGTGCGGCAAAGATGCACGGGTGGTTGAGCCTTTATGCGATAATGCTCGGCTACTTGGTCTTGGCAACCAGCAGCGGGTCGCCAAGCTTGACGAGCGGATTGCCGCCGATAAGCGTGCCAGACTCGCCGACGTGGTCGATGCTCTTGAGGCGGTCGAGCTCAGAGACGATGACGGTCACGATGTCCTCGTGGCCGGCGGCTTTGATGGCGTCGCGGTCGAAGCTGATGAGCGGCTGGCCGGCCTTGACCACATCGCCCATCTCGACAAAGCGGGCAAAACCCTTGCCGTTCATTTCCACGGTGCCCAGGCCAACATGGATGAACACGCGTAGGCCGTCCTCGGTAATCATGCCGATGGAGTGGTTGGTGACGGTGGTGGCGCCGATACGGCCGTTGGCGGGGGCGTAAATGGTGCCGGTAATGGGCTCGATGCCGTAACCCTGGCCGAGCATGCCCGAGGCGATGGTCTCGTCGGGAACTTCACTCAGATTGACGAGCACGCCGTTGACGGGAGCGTAGATGACGCCTTCGCGGGTGGCGAAGCTTGCTGCGGGCGGAACGGACGCCTCGCCCGACGAAGTGAACGTGGACTTGAGCGAATCGAGCAGACCCATAGATGCCTCCAACGTATCAGGCGCGCATGTTGCACGCGTGTGGTTTGCCGGAAACGTTTCGTACGTGTTTCCCAGCACGGTCAGCGCCCCTATTTTACGCTGCCTAACGATACCTCTGAACAGCGATTTTGTGATATATCAGTTGAAGGCCAACTTATTGCGGGGGTGTTTCTGCGCCACGGGCTCAAGTGGGGTACGCTAAGGTGCGAAAAACGAGTGCGCGCGAATCGCACGGAGGGAGCACCTATGATTATTGAGAACCATGCGCTGTGGGGCGAGGAGCCGACCGAGGATTATCCGGCGACGTTTACGTATCTGGGTGCCGAGCCGCTGCCCGACAAGCCCAATGGCCGCCGCCCCGCGGTGATCATCTGCGGCGGAGGCGGGTTTACGCATATCGCTCCGCACGAGCAGGACCCGGTGGCGTTTGCGTTTTTGGACCGCGGCTACCAGGCCTTTGTGCTCAACTATGTGACGAGTGGCACGGGCGACGTGAGCTTTCCGCACCCGCAGGCGGACCTCGCCAAGATGGTCGCTACCGTGCGTGCCAACGCCGACGAGTGGCATGTCGATCCCAAGCGCGTGTGCATCGTGGGCTTCTCGGCGGGCGGCATGATCTGCGCCTCGTTGGCAACGCAGTGGAAGACCGGACCCTTCGCGGGCCTTGCCGGGGCTCGTCCGGAGGATATTCGTCCCGACGCCGTGGTGCTGGGCTATCCGTTGCTCGACCTTGCCTATGTGCGCGATATGCAGACGCGCGACCCGCGCATCGACCTGCGCGTGCCCAAGACGGGTGGCAAGACGGGGCGCGATTTGCTCAACGACTATCTGTCGATGGTGACGGGCGGCGAGGCGACCGATGAGCACCTGACCGACATTTGCCCTACCACGCACGTTTCGCGCCAGATGCCCCCGACCTTTGTGTGGGGCGTTTCGGACGACAAGACGGCGCCGGTCGCGCAGGTCTATCCGTTTGTGCAGCGCATGGCCGAGGAGGGTGTTGCATGCGAGATGCACGTCTTTGACCAGGGCGGTCACGGCCTTTCGCTCGGCAACGCCAATACCGCGGTCGACAACGAGGACAAGCAGGCTTCCGTCCGTCCCTGGATCCGTCTGGCCTTCCGCTTTCTGGAGCGCCATCTGTAAGAGGACGGACATCCCCTCAATAACTTGCGGTGAAATAGCTCCTATTTAAGGCCTCAACCAGCCCAAGCAGGAACTATTCCACCGCAACTTTGGTTTTGATGCCCCGCCCGGAAACTGCGTCCCGGTTTGGGCGCGGATTCCGGGATGCAGTTTCCCCGAGAGGCCCCATCGGGAAACGGTATCCCGGAATCCGCCCGGATGGTGGGATGCGCTTTCCAAATGATCCCTCGGGGACGGAGGAAAACGGATCAGTTTGGGCGGTGCTGGCGCCAAGGTTTAAGACCGACGTTGTCCCTTGTTGCTTCCCTACCAGACGGTGAACTGGGCGTTTTCTGTGTTCCAATGGACATCGCGAACGTAGTCGCGCACGCCCGTCGCATCTCGTGCTTCGAACAACTCAAGAATATGGGCATGTTCGTTGTTGGCTTTGTTGAGCAGTTTGCACGCCGTCTCCTGGTCGACAGTCTCGTAATCGCGCTTGATAAAGCAGCGCTCGAGCTGCGAGATCATATCGCGCAGACGGTCGTTGCCGCAGCGGTTGAAGTACGTCAGATGAAAGTCTCGCTGAATGTCGTCGTACTTTCGGATGAGACCGCCTTGGATCGCGAGGTCCATAGAGCCGACGAGAAATTTCAGCTGCGTAATGTCATCGTCGGTTAGGTTCGGACAGGAGAGATATGCGGCCTGCCCGTCGAGCGGTCCCATAATCTCAAAGACTTCAACGGCGTTTTGCTGATCGAACCCACGGACGCGGAATCCGCGGCGGGGGAGATTGTCCAGGTAGCCATCGCTTGCCAGCTGGATGAGCGCTTCGCGGACCGGCGTGCGCGACACGCCCATGGCATCGCAGATCGTCTGCTCGCTCAGCCGGTCGCCGGCGGACAATTCGCCGGCGTCAATACGGCTCGAAATATAGTCGTATACGTGGTCCTTCAGGGGCCTTCTGAGCGTTTCCATGAGCTTATGTTCCTTAACTGTATATTTCTAAAATTAAATACATTTCACTTAAACAGTTCAGTTGAATTATAGAACGACCAGCTAAATCATACTACTTTGCGCCGATACGTAAGGATACGCTCACCGAGGATTACCTACCGTTCAGGATTGTATACAATATACAAAACAGGAAAACCGCCCTATGATTAAGCCATCGAAAGGAAGGCGGACACAAGGAAGTCCCGCCTCTGCTGAGAGATCCAAGGAGGATCATCATGACCAAGTTCAGCCACGTCATCATCCGTCGTCCCGGCAAGTCCCTGAGCAATGGCATCACGAGCGCACCCGAGCTTGGCCAGCCTATCTACGAGCGCGCCATCGAGGAGCACTACGATTATGAGCATGCGCTCGAGCAGTGTGGCGTGGACGTGTCGGTGCTGCCTGCCCTCGAGCAGTATCCCGACAGCTGCTTCGTCGAGGATCCGGCCGTCATCACTCGCTGCGGCGCCATTATTACCAACCCCGGTGCCGACAGCCGCAACGGCGAGAAGGACGAGATCGAGCCGGTCGTCCGTCGCTTCTTTGACGACGAGCATGTCAAGCACATTGTTTCTCCCGGCACGCTCGACGGCGGCGACGTCATGATGGTCGGCGATCATTTCTATGTCGGTCGCTCCGCTCGCACCAATGAAGAGGGCATTCGCCAGTTCTGCGAGATTCTCGAGGGCTGGGGCCTCGAGGGTTCCGAGGTTCCGCTGGAGGAGGTCCTGCACCTCAAGACGGGCGTCAACTACATCGAGGACAACAACATGCTCGTCTCCGGCGAGTTCATCGATAAGCCCGACTTTGCCCAGTACAACAAGATTGTCGTGCCCGAGGACGAAGCCTATGGCGCTAACTGCATCTGGGTCAACGGTACGGTCATCGTTGCCGAGGGCTATCCGACCGTGCTCAAGGCCGTGCAGGATCTGGGCTACAAGACGCTCGTCGTCGATACCTCCGAGTATCGCAAGGTCGACGGTGGCCTTTCTTGCCTGTCGCTGCGCTTCTAACGCGATAGCTGTAACAGTCTGATGATCGCTTGACCGATGGCCCGGCACCCGATTCGGGACGTCCGGGTCATCTTTCGTTCGATCACATGATGAAGGGGGTGCACATACAATGGCCTCTAAAGCTCAAAACGATGAGATTATCGACCCTAATGGCCTCGATCTCTTTCGTCTGACCATGATGGTTATCACCGCGAGCATTTGCGGCGGTATCTTCTCTCTTGCCGGCGATATGGCGGGGGAGCCAATACCGGCGCGGTCATCGTATCGTGGGGAATTTGCTTTATCGGCGTCTTTGCGCTGATGATGGTGTTCAACGGATTGTCTCAGGCCCGTCCCGATCTGACCGGCGGTATCTATGCATACGCTGCGGCCGGTTTTGGCGATTACATTGGTTTCAACTCCGCCTGGGGTTACTGGATCAGCGCATGCCTTTCCAACGTGAGCTTTGCGCTCTTGCTGTTTAGCGCGCTGGGCTATTTCTTCCCTGCGTTTGGCGCGGGCAACAATCTGCTTTCCATCATCTGCGCAAGCGTGTTCCTGTGGTTCCTTACCGCGCTTGTACTTCGTGGCGTTAAAGAGGCCGCGGGCATTAACACGATCGTCACCTTGGCGAAGCTGGTGCCGCTGGGACTCTTTGTGCTGAGCATTGTGCTCCTGGGTAAGTTCAACGTCGATATCTTTATGGACAACTTCTGGGGAGAGCCGGCGGGTCCTGGCTTTGGCGAGCAGGTTGTCTCGATCATGATTGCCCTTGTTTGGGTCTTCACGGGCATCGAGGGTGCCGTCGTCATCTCGGGCCGTGCAAAGTATGTGCGCGACGTAGGTCGCTCGACGGCGCTTGGATTTGCGGCTGTGTTCACGCTGTATCTGATTATCTCGATGCTGTCGCTTGGCATTATGCCGCGCGAGGAGATGGCGCAGCTCGCAACGCCCTCCATGGCGGGAATTCTCGAGCGCGCAATCGGTCCTGTTGGCGCTGCCATCGTAAACCTTGGCGTTATTCTCTCGCTGGTCGGCGCGATGCTGGGCTACGTCATCATTGCATCCGAGACGCCGTTCGAGGCGGCGCGCCAGGGTTCCTTCCCGCTGGCGTTTGCCAAGACGAACACGCATGATGCCCCGGTGGTAACGATTCTCGTGAGCTCCGGTATCACGCAGCTCTTCTTGATTGTGTCGTATGTGGCGGCGAGCACCTACCAGTTTTTCTACAGCTGCGCGGTCAATACGATCCTAGTTCCGTACGTGTGCTCGGCAGCCTACTACATGGTGATCGGCTGGAAGAATGAATATCTGGATGGTCCGCATGCGCCAAGCGTCGGCAAAGCCCGCTTCTTCGGTACACTCGGCTTCATCTACACATTGTTCCTGGTGTGGTCGACTGGTCTCCAGGGCGTTATGATCACGACGATTCTTTTTGCTCCGGCCATTCCCGTCTATATGCTGGGTGAGCGAGGCCGCGGTAAGCCGGTGCTTCCGCATCTGCACGACAAGCTGATCGCAGCGGTGGTCATTGTCGTGGCAATCATTTCGCTGTATCTGCACTTTGCCGGCATTGCGCCGATTGTCTAGGACTGCGGCAAGCTTCATCGCTTGGTACGCCGACTGAGGCATCGCGTGCCGGTGCCGTTCGGTAATCCATGCCGGTGCCGTTCGGTAATCCATAACTGACGTGGGCCTCTGTAACGTACCTTTGTGAGCGCCCACTAAACCCGCGCAGGTGACTACGATTGCCCGCGCGGGTTTTTGCAGTTGCGGCGAAATGCTGCCGGCAGCTGGGGACGTTCCTATTGTGCCGGCACTCTGGGACACTCCTTGGATGTTCTGCATGCGACAGAGGAAAGCGGATGATTTTGACGAGGGGCGGGCGGCTGATTCGGTCCTTGGGGAAACCGCGTCCCGTTTTGGGCGCAGATTCCGGGCCGCAGTTTCCCCGAGGGGCTCGATCGGGAAAATACGTCTCAGTCTGAGTGCCTATTCCGGGACGCAGTTTCCGCTAGAGGCCCGTTTGGGAAATCGTGGCCCGTTTCGGCCGCCGATTCTGGGATGGGCTTTCCGCTAGATGCCTCAGTCGGAAAGCCCATCCCGTTTTAGCGTTTCGGAGTGGGATGCAGTTTCCCCAGGAGGCCCCATCGGGAAATTGGGGACCGGAATTCGCCTGAGTAGTGGGATACAGTTTTCGCAGCAGGCCCGTCTGGGAAACCACGGCCCAGAATTCCCATTGCACCAATCTGTTGATTGAACATCGTTGCGTGTTCGCGCTATCATGCATGATTACAATTGGTTAGCCATGGCAAACGGTTAGCCATGGTAAACAAAATGCAACGCCCTGTGGGCGCCGGGGGAGGAACACGGACGTGAGACTCGATACACTCGAGATTGGAAAGGACGCCGTTGTCGCATCGGTGGCATCGGACGACCAGGCACTCCGACAGCATATTTTGGACATGGGCCTAACACCGGGCACCGAAGTCACCATGATGAAGTACGCCCCTATGGGCGACCCGCTTGAGATTCGCCTGCGTGGCTACGAGTTGACGCTGCGCAAGGACGATGCCGCACGGATTGAGCTCGTGGGTGTTCACGACACCGATACGGGTCCGCGCGCTAACGCCGCAATCGGCACGACGGAGCACCCGGCACTCGGCGAGGGGACGTATTCGCCCCGTGCGGCAAAAACGGCCGTGCCCGAGGGCGCGCCGCTTCATTTTGCCCTCGCCGGCAACCAAAACTGCGGCAAGACCACGCTGTTTAACCAGCTGACGGGCTCCAACCAGCATGTCGGTAATTTTCCCGGCGTGACGGTCGACCGCAAGGACGGCGCTATCCGTAACCACCCCGAGGCGAGCGTTACCGACTTGCCCGGTATTTACTCCCTGTCGCCGTACACGGGCGAGGAGATCGTGAGCCGCCAGTTTATCCTGGATGAGCATCCCGATGCCATCATCGACATCATCGACGCTACCAACATCGAGCGTAACCTGTACCTGACGCTGCAGCTTATGGAGCTCGACCGCCCCATGGTCATCGCGCTCAACATGATGGACGAGGTGACGGCCAACGGTGGCGCCGTGGACGTCAACCTGCTCGAGAGTCTGCTGGGCGTGCCGGTCGTTCCCATTAGCGCCGCACGCAACGAGGGTATCGGCGAGCTGGTGGACCATGCCCTGCATGTGGCGCGTTTCCGCGAGCGTCCCGGCCGCCTGGACTTCTGCGCACCCGATGGCCCAGACGGCGGTGCACTGCATCGCTGCATCCACGGCATCGCCAACCTTATCGAGGACCATGCCGCGACGGCGCACATTCCCGTGCGTTTTGCGGCGACCAAGCTAGTTGAGGGCGACGAGCTGGTAACCGAGGCGCTTCACCTGGACCGTAACGAGCTCGACGCCATCGAGCACATCATTACCCAGATGGAGGGCGAGGCCGGCACCGACCGCCTTTCCGCGCTGGCCGATATGCGCTTTAGCTTTATCGGCGACGTGTGTGGGCGCTGTGTCGTCAAGCCGCACGAGAGCCGCGAGCACGTGCGCTCCGTCAAGATCGACCGCATTCTGACGGGTCGCTATACGGCCATTCCGGCGTTTCTGCTGATCATGGGTCTCGTCTTTTGGCTGACGTTTGGCGTGATCGGCGCGGCGTTGCAGGGACTCATGGAGGACGGCATCGCTGCCATCATCGCCTCGGCCGATGCGGGCCTCAAGGCGTTCGGCACCAACGACGTGGTGCGCTCGCTGGCCGTTGACGGTGTGCTTACGGGTGTGGGCAGCGTGCTGACCTTCCTGCCGATTATCGTCGTGCTCTTTTTGTTCCTCTCCATTCTGGAAGACTCCGGATACATGGCGCGCGTGGCCTTTGTCATGGATAAGGTACTTCGTCGCTTTGGCCTGTCGGGCCGCAGCTTTGTGCCCATGCTCGTCGGTTTTGGCTGCACCGTGCCGGCTATCATGTCGACCCGTACGCTCCCATCCGAGCACGACCGCAAGATGACGGTCATGCTCACGCCGTTCATGAGCTGCTCGGCCAAGTTGCCGGTCTACGGCCTGCTGTGCGGGGCGTTTTTCCCGCAGGCGACGGTCCCTGCCATGGTCTCGCTCTATTTGATTGGCATTGCGGTCGGTTGCATCGCGGCTTTGGTGCTCAACCGCACGGCATTTAAGGGCGACCCGGTGCCGTTTATCATGGAGCTCCCCAATTACCGCCTGCCGAGGGTCAAGACGACAGTGATGCTGGCATGGGATAAAGCCAAGGATTTTATTACCAAGGCCTTTACCATTATCTTTGCCGCTACCGTGGTCATCTGGTTCCTTCAGACGTTCGATATCCGCTTTAATGTGGTCGCCGATCAGTCGCAAAGCCTGCTTGCGGGCCTCGGCAGCATCATTGCGCCGGCGCTGGCGCCGCTTGGGTTTGGCGACTGGCGTGCATCCACGGCGCTCGTTACCGGACTTATCGCCAAGGAGAGTGTTATCTCGACCCTCACGGTGCTTTTGGGTGCAACCTCGCCCGCGGCACTGTCGACCATGTTTTCGCCGTTTACCGCCTACGTGTTCCTGGTCTTTACACTGCTGTACCCGCCTTGCGTGGCGGCCATCGGCGCCGTCAGGAGCGAGTTGGGCGCGCGCTATGCCGTTGCCGTGTTCGCGTTTCAAGTGACGGTCGCCTGGATCGTGGCGTTTGTCGTGCATTCGGCGGGCATATTGCTGGGGCTGGCTTAGTTATGTATTGACGGCGCAACCTCTGTGTATCGAATTGTTTCGGTCCCATGTCCGTTACTGACGGATGCGGGACCGTTGCTATATAATCGCCTCCGCTCAAAATGATTGGAGATGTTATATATGAGTCAGGCAAGGCAAGACGGCATCACGCTCAAGCAGTGGCTCCCGCTTATCGGGCTCACCTGCTGCGCATTCGTGTTCAACACGTCGGAGTTCATGCCCATCGGCCTGCTGACCGACATCGCTGCATCGTTTTCGCTCACCGAGGCCCAGGCGGGCATCATGATCTCGGTCTATGCCTGGGGCGTCATGCTGCTGTCGCTGCCGCTTATGGTGTTTGCCTCGCGCTTTGAGTTCAAGCGGATGTTGCTGGGCGTGCTGGCCGTGTTTTCGTTGGGCCAGTTTCTGTCCGCTGTGGCGCCGACCTATCCCATCCTGGTCTGCGCGCGCCTGGTGGTCGCTTGCGCACATGCCGTGTTCTGGTCAGTCGCCTCGATCATGGCGTCGCGCCTGGTTGACACACGCCATGGGGCGCTCGCCATCAGCATGATCGCTACGGGCTCGTCCATCGCGCAGATCTTTGGCCTGCCGCTCGGCCGCGCCATTGGCTTGGCCGTGGGCTGGCGCATGACGTTTGCCGTGGTCGGGGGCCTCTCAGCCATCGCGGCCGTCTACCAGGCAGCGGTGTTCCCGGCCATGCCGGCGGGGGAGCGCTTTACCGTCCAACAGCTGCCCGAGCTGCTCAAGAACCCGCTCCTCATCGCGCTCTACGCAGTCACGGTCTTCATGGCGACCGGCTATTACGCAAGCTACAGCTATATCGAGCCTTTCCTGGCTCAGGTCGCCCATGTCGACGCAAGCGCTATCACCATGACGCTGACGGCGTTCGGCTGCTCCGGTCTGCTCGGAAGCTGGCTGTTCGGCCGCCTGTTCGATGGGCATCGCTTCCCGTTCTTGGCTATCACGCTCTCCGGCGTGCCGGTGGCCCTGCTGCTCATGGGGCCGGCCGCATCGTCGCTCGTGACAGTGCTTGCCGTCTGCGCACTGTGGGGTTGCTGCGCCACGGCCTTTAACGTGGCGTTTCAGGCCGAGCTCATCAAGCACACGCCGGCAGATTCGTCGGCCGTCGCCATGTCGATCTTCTCGGGCCTGTTCAACCTCGGTATCGGCACGGGTACCGCGATCGGCGGAGCCGTGGTTTCGGGCCCCGGTATCGCCTGGATCGGCTGCGCGGGCGGTGCGATCGCTGCCGTGGGCGTCATCCTTGCCATCACGGTGATGTTCCCGGCCATCCGTCGCGCAAAGCCTATCGCCTAATCACGTTCCCTCATCAGTTGCGGTGGAATAGTTCCTGTTTAAGGCTTCTGAAGGCCCAAGCAGGAACTATTCCACCGCAACTTATTTTGGGGAAGAGGATACAAGCCGGGCATACAATGGATGTCGTTGTGTTGAGCTTACCGGGAGGTTGCTATGTGGGCATACGAGACGGCGTTCTATCAGATCTATCCGCTGGGCTTTTGCGGAGCTCCGCGCGAAAACGCCGCCCCCGTTGCCGAGGATGAGCTCGCCCAAGCTGCCGGCACTGCACCCAACCCCGATGCCCCCATCATGAAAATCGCCCAATGGGCCGATTACCTGCAAGAGCTCGGCATCGGCGCTGCGCTCATCAATCCGCCGCTCGAGTCTGATAGCCACGGTTACGACACGCGCAGCCTGCGCCATATTGACCGCCGCCTGGGTGGGGATGCCGACTTTGCCGCCGTGTGTGAGACGCTGCATGCCCACGGCATCCGTGTGGTGCTCGATGCCGTCTTCAACCACGTCGGTCGCGGCTTTTGGGCCTTCCGCGATGTGCAGGAGCGCAAGTGGGACTCGCCCTACAAGGACTGGTTCCACATCAGCTTCGACGGTGACTCGTGCTTCGGCGACGGCTTTTGGTACGAGGGCTGGGAGGGCCATTTTGAGCTTGTGAAGCTCAACCTGCAAAATCCCGCCGTGGTCGATTACCTGCTCGAGTCCGTGCGTCGCTGGACCGAAGTCTTTGGCGTCGACGGTCTGCGCTTGGACGTCGCCTACATGCTCGACCGCGATTTCATGCGTCGTCTGCATAGCTTTGCCCGTGAGCTCAAACCCGATTTCGTACTGATCGGCGAGACGCTCCACGGCGACTACAACCAGATCGTCAACGACGAGATGCTCGACTCCTGCACCAACTACGAGTGCTACAAGGGCCTGTACTCCAGCTTTAACTCGGTCAACATGTTCGAGATCGCCCATTCGTTGCACCGCCAGTTTGGCGGCGACCCGTGGTGCATCTACCGCGGCAAACACCTGCTGTCGTTTGTTGACAACCACGATGTGCCGCGCCTGGCGAGCATCCTGACGGACAAGTCCTGCCTGCGCCCCGCCTACGGCATGCTCTTTGGCATGCCGGGCATTCCGTGCGTCTACTACGGTAGCGAGTGGGGGATTGCCGGCGAAAAGGGCGGCTCCGATGGTGATTGGGCACTACGTCCTGCGCTCGATGAGCCTGCGCCCAGCGAGCTGACGGCCTTCATCAAGCAGCTTGCGCACCTACGCTCGGCAAACGACGCGGCGGCTCGCGCCCTCAACTATGGTGCCTATCGCAACGTGGTGATCCAGAACAAGCAGCTGCTGTTCGAGCGCGTCTGCGACGACGCGACGGTGCTCGTGGCGGTAAATGCCGTGAACGAGCCCTATACCTTTGGAGCCGGCGAACTCAACGGCTCCTTCGTCGACCTGCTTGCCGACGGTGCGCCCACGGTCGAGCTGTCGGGCTCCCTTGAACTCGCGCCCTATGAGGTGCGTTATCTGTTGAGGGCCTAGCTCGTGGCTGCGTCCGACGAGGGCTATCAGCATATTGAGCATGGGTTTGAGCCCGTGTTTGACGAGCGCTCGCGCGTTTTGGTGCTGGGGTCGTTTCCCTCGGTGCTCTCGCGTGCCAATGCCTTCTACTATGGCAATCCGCAGAACCGCTTTTGGCGCGTGATGGCCGCGTGCCTCGGTGCGCTCGTGCCGCCCAACGAGGGAGACTCTTTGGCGAGCGGCGAGCCCGCGACGCTCGATGCCTCGATTGCCGCCAAGCGGGCTATGCTGCTCAACGGCGGTGTGGCCCTGTGGGATGTGATCGAGAGCTGCGACATCAAGGGTTCGAGTGACGCCAGCATCAAAAACGTCGTTCCGGCGCATGTCGAGCGCATTGCCGGCGCAGCTCCCATTGAGCAGGTGATATGCAACGGTGGTGCAGCTGGCCGGCTCTACAAGCGCTATCTACAAGAACGCACCGGGCTGCCGGCCATCGTTCTGCCGTCGACAAGTCCCGCCAATGCGGCGTGGCGCCTGGAACGCCTCGTCGAGCGCTGGCGCGAGGCCGTTGACTGGGGTGCTCTGTAATTTAGATATCTGATTGGGCGCGAGTGCCGAGGCATTTCATGATGGCATGCCAGACCGGTGCGGGCAGCGCGGGTTTGGCGCGCACCATGCCGCCGGCATCGACGCTTTCGGCATTGCCGCCGCCAAGTCGCTGCGCATGCTCAACCGAGCAACCCATGCGCACGGCACCTACGAGCTTGTCCAGGGCCTCCGAAAACGGCCGGCGCAAGAGGCCCATACGCGGGGAATGGCGAAGCGCTGCGATGCCGCTGCCAGCACAGATGACAACGCCGTCGCACCATGGCAGGTCACGTAGAATACATGCCCGGTATAGGCGGTCGAGGACTTCGTCCGCCTGCTTGGCGTTTTTGGACAGGGCCTGGACGACGACATAGACGCGTGTCTCTGTATTTCCAAGGCGATCGAGTATCTGCTCGACAGCGATCATAGCCTCATCGTCAAATGCATCATCAACAGCGAGCACCATGCCATCGACTGCACCGGTGTCATCCGCCTCCAAATCAACCGGGCGGGGGAGCGCGGTGCCAGAAAGCTGAGCATAGGCAGCGATGGCATCCTGCAGGTCCCAGAGCAAAAACTCAAGATCGGCGCTATTGGGAATGCTGATATACGCAATGGTTTGCAACGTTTTTGGTACATCGCCGCGTGCGGTCGTCTCCATGCCACCTCCTTTCCGGTTGGTTTCCGTTTAGGTTACACCGTCTGGTGGCGCTCCGCCGCGCTATCCTAGTGCAACCCTTACGAAAGGAACGCCATGCGTCTGCCCATGAATACCTCGCTTGCCACGCTCAAGCCCTCCGGCATCCGCCGGATCAACGCACTCGCCGCGCAGCATCCGGGATGCATTGCGCTCGCGCTCGGCGAGCCCGATTTTCCCACGCCCGATGTGATTAGCGCTGAGGTGACGGCCTCGCTCAATCGCGGTGACACGCATTATCCGCCCAACAACGGTCGCCCTGCCCTGCGCGAGGCGCTGGCTGCCTACATGGGGGATGCGGGCCTTACGTATTCTGCCGACGAGGTCATTCTGACCGACGGCGCGACCGAGGCCCTGTCGGCAACATTTATGGCCATGCTCAACCCCGGCGACGAGGTCATCATCCCCACGCCGGCCTTTGGCCTGTACGAGAGCATCGTCGTGGCCAATCACGCCAAAGCGGTCTTTTTGGATACGGAGCCTGCGCAATTCCAGATTGACGAGGAAGCGCTTCGCGCCTGTGTGACCCCGGCGACCAAGGCCATCGTTATCTGCTCGCCCAACAATCCCACGGGCTGCATTCTTAACGCGGCATCGCTCGACGCCGTGGCGCGCGTAGCGGAGCAGGCGGGCATCTACGTGGTCTGCGACGACGTATACAACCGCCTAGTCTATGTGGATGGCTACGAGCGCTTTGCCCAGCGCCACCCAGAGCTTCGCGATCAGACAGTAGTTATCGAGAGCTTCTCCAAACCCTGGGCCATGACCGGCTGGCGCTTGGGCTGGCTCGCAGCCGCAGCCCCCGTCATCGCCGAGATCGCAAAGGCCCACCAATACTTAGTGTCGAGTGCCGTCTCCTTCGAAATGGACGCCGCAACTCGAGCCCTCACCGTCGACCCCACCCCCATGCTCGAAGTCTACCGAACCCGTCGCGAACGCGTACTCGCAGCCTTAGACGCCATGGGCCTCGACGTAGTTGAACCGGCGGGAGCCTTCTATGCCTTCCCCAGCATCAAACAGTACGGCCTAACCAGCGAAGACTTCTGCATCAAAGCCATCAAAGAGGCAAACGTAGCCCTAGTCCCAGGCGACTGTTTCGGCACCGAAGGCCACGTCCGCTTAAGCTACTGCGTCTCCGACAAAGACCTGGACGAAGGCCTAAATCGCCTGTCCACCTTCATTTCGACTTTGTAGTCCTCAGGGATGCAACACATCAGCCCACCGACATAAGGGTTATGCGTGGGGGCGTCAGCCAACGAAAACCCGGGCTGCCCCATAGTTGACGCAGGCCGCGCCGCCGAAGGCCAGGCGCAAGGTTTTCGTAGATTCCGCACGAGCCGAAGAGCACTTAATGTGCTCTTCGTGCGAGCCAGGACTTGACCGAGCGAAAACCTTGCGCCTGGCCTTCGGCGGCGCGTGCCGGATGGTGGAATTGTGTGCAGCCCGGTTTTCCGTTGACCGACGCCGGGGTCCCCGCCATAATACTTTCGGTTCACGCACGAATCCGCTGCCAGAGACAGCCGGCGCAAACGGGCATCGCCCGCGAGCTTAATGGGATATCCCGCCAGCCGAGGTGGTCGAGTAGATATGTCTTCTCGCCCCCGTCGCTCATGCAGCGCGGGGGCTTTCTTTTTGGACATGCCCCCGTCACGTCCTTGTGGCGGACCGTGCCCGGAAAGAATTCGAGGAGGTGTAATTCATGCCCCAGCAGTACAAAATCGACAAGGTTGCAGAGATCGAGTCCCGTATCGCCGAGAACGCCGGTCTGTTCGTCGTCAACTACAACGGTCTGACGGTTAAGCAGGCTCAGGAGCTGCGTCATCAGCTTCGCGAGTGTGGCGCCGAGATGAAGGTCTACAAGAACAACCTGGTCAAGATCGCTCTCAAGAACCAGGAGCAGCCCGAGCTCGACGAGATCCTCGCCGGCCCCGTCGCTTATGTGTTCTACGAGACCGAGCCGGTCGAGGCCGCTAAGACCCTTAAGGACTTCTCCGCTAAGTCCAAGGGTGTCCTTGAGATCAAGGGCGGTATCTCCGACGGCAAGGCCGTTTCCGCTGATGATGTTAAGGCTATCGCCGAGCTGCCCACCAAGGATCAGCTTCTCGGCCAGATCGCCGGTCTCATCTCCGGTTTCGCTCGCGACATCGCTGTCTGCGTTAACGGCGTTTCCTCTGGTCTCGCTCGTTCGATCCAGCAGGTCTCCGAGCAGAAGGCAGCCTAGTCGCTGTTTTCACCCGCGGCGGCAACGCCGCACCCCTGGCGCATTCGCGTCGTGTTTTAACTGATCTCCGTGCATCCGCACGGAAACCGAAAGGACTTAGAAATGGCTAAGCTTACCACCGATGAGATCATCGATGCTCTTAAGGAAATGACCCTTCTCGAGGCTTCCGAGCTCGTCAAGGCTATCGAGGACACCTTTGGCGTTTCCGCCGCTGCTCCTGCCGCTGTTGTCGCCGCTCCCGCTGCTGGCGCTGCTGAGGCCGAGGAGAAGACCGAGTTTGACGTCGTGCTCGAGGGCTTCGGCGACAACAAGATCCAGGTCATCAAGGCCGTCCGTGAGCTCACCAACCTTGGCCTGAAGGAGGCCAAGGAGGTCGTCGAGGGCGCTCCCAAGGCTGTTCTCGAGGGTGCCAAGAAGGAGGACGCCGAGGCTGCCAAGGAGAAGCTCGAGGCTGCTGGCGCTGCTGTCACCCTCAAGTAATCAGGCTCTCTCGCCAGATTTCTTTGCAGACGGGGTTCGCATTGCGAGCCCCGTCTTTTTTGTTTTGGCCCCTCATTCCCATTGCTCGGCACGCAGAACACCGTTGTCTTCGCCGTGCCAATCCCGTTACCGCTGGGGCGTAAAATTGCACCATTCGAGCAATAATTTGCGTTGACCTGCTGAAGAATTGCGTTTGCCTTACGGCGACGTATGTCTCCGGCGGTAAGATACTTCAGTATCGCAATTTGGTCTGCGGCCGTCGTGCCGCACGCACAGGGCGCATTCTGCGCCTGCGAAAGGATCCTTGAATAACATGAAGGCAATCATCCCCGCCGCCGGTCTTGGCACGCGTTTTCTGCCTGGCACTAAGTGCACGCCCAAAGAGATGCTGCCGGTGCTCGACAAGCCGGTCATTCAGTATGTCGTCGAGGAGGCGCTCGACCCCGAGGAGGTCGACGACGCCATCATCGTTACCTCGCCCGGTAAGCCCGAGCTGCTGAGCTACTTCCAGCCCGATCGTTCGCTCGAGAACCTGCTGCGCGAGCGCGGTAAGGACGCCTACGCCGACGCCGTCGCCCATGCGGGCGGTATGCCGGTCGACTTCCGTTATCAGTACGAGCCCAAGGGCCTCGGTCACGCCATTCGCTCTGCTGCCGACGCCGTGGCAGGGGAGAACTTCCTGGTTCTTCTGGGCGACTACGTTGTGCCTAACCGCGACATCTGCGACAAGATGCTCGCCGTTTCCAAGGAGCACGGTGGCGCTTCGGTTATCGCCGTCGCTGCTTGCTCGCCCGAGGAAGTCAGCCGCTACGGCGTTATCGCCGGCGATCGCGTGGGTTCTCTCGAGGGCTTCGAGAATGCCGCTGACGACGAGCCCGGTGCCGTTTGGCGCATCGGCGGCCTGGTTGAGAAGCCCGCTCCCGAGGCGGCTCCGTCCAACCTGTACATCGTCGGTCGCTACCTGCTGAGCCCGCTGGTCATGGACCTGCTGGCCGATCAGCAGGCCGGCAAGGGCGGTGAGATCCAGCTCACCGATGCTATGGCCCGTTCGCTCGACCGCGAGGCCATGTACGCTGTCGTCATCGACCCGCTCTCGGGCTACGACACCGGCACCCCGTCTGGCTGGATGGCCACCAACGCCCTCATGGCCGCAAGCGATCCTCGCTTTGCCAGCGCCTTCTGGGACGCCATCGACGAGCGCGGCGGCTTGATGCGCAAATAAGCCTTCGGGCATCGACATTTACGGGTGCGGACTTCGGTCTGCACCCGTTTTTTATGCGCGCCACGGCTTGGCTCCGGAAAGTGCGTCCCACAATTTGACTGAATTCTGGGATGCGCTTTCCGGTTGGGGCCCCTAGCGGAAAGTGCGACCCGGAATATCGGCTCAGAACGGGATGCAGTTTCCCAGACAGGGCTCAACCGGAAGCTGAGACCCAGTTTGAGACCTCAAAACGGGACGCAGTTTCCGCATGATTAACCCTCGCCGCCATTCCGCCGTTCAGCGTCCCGCATCAGCAGCCCTGTTCACAGAAAATATATGAACAGATGTTCGATGCACACCTATCTACCTGCATCTTTTCTGTCGAAAAACTTTGCTACTCCAAAAACTCAATCGCGTCAAGGCTTTTCTTGCCCAACGGTCGGTACCTGATAAACTATTAGGTTGCGATAACTGGCGAAGCTATGCCTCGCCAACCCACCGAGCATTTCCGTGAAGGAGGAAAAACCTGGTGACCTACGCATACACTGCCACTGAGCGCAAGCGCGTCAGCTTCGGGAAAATCCCGGAGGCCATGGAGCTCCCCAACCTTATCTCTGTTCAAAGGGAATCCTTTGAGCGTTTTAAGGACGAGGGCCTTCGTGAGGCGTTCAAGGAATCCAGCCCCATCCAGAGCCAGAACCATGTTCTCGAGGTTACCTTCGGCGAGCATCAGTTCGGCGACCCCGCGCACACCGTCGAGGAGTGCCGCGAGAAGGATATGACCTATCAGGCTCCGCTTCTGACCGACGTCCGTCTCACCAACAAGGAGACCGGCGAGATCAAGGAGCAGCTCGTCTTTATGGGCGACTTCCCCATGATGACCGATCAGGGCACCTTCATCATCAACGGTACCGAGCGTATCGTCGTCTCGCAGCTCGTCCGCTCCCCGGGCGTGTACTACAGCTCCGAGATGGATTCGGGCAAGCAGATCTACAAGGCCCAGATCATCCCGTCCCGCGGTGCCTGGCTTGAGTTTGAGGTCGACAAGCGCGACCAGCTCATGGTCTCCATCGACCGCAAGCGTAAGCAGAGCGCCACGATGTTCCTGCGCGCCCTTGGCATCGCCGTCACCAACGACGACATTATCGAGCTACTCGGCAACTCCGATGTGATCAAGCGCACCCTGGAGCGCGACACCGCCCTCACTCGCGAGGACGCCCTCATCGAGATCTACCGTCGCCTGCGACCGGGCGAGCCTCCCACCGTGGATGCTTCCCGCAGCCTGCTCGAGGGCCTGCTCTTCAACCCGCAGCGCTACGATCTGGCCCGCGTCGGTCGTTACAAGGTCAACAAGAAGCTCAACCTCACCACCGAGGAAGAGGTCACGGTGCTCACCGACGAGGATATCGTCGCGACGCTGCGCTACCTCCTGTCCCTCGCTGCTGGCGAGCAGGGCTTCAAGGTCGACGATATCGACCACTTCGGCAACCGCCGCATCCGTACCGTCGGCGAGCTCGTCGCCAACCAGTTCCGTATCGGCATGAGCCGTATGGAGCGCGTCGTCCGTGAGCGCATGAGCTCCCAGGACATCGACGAGATCACCCCGCAGTCGCTCATCAACATCCGCCCGATCGTGGCCTCCATCAAGGAGTTCTTCGGTTCCTCGCAGCTCTCGCAGTTCATGGACCAGGCGAACCCCCTGACCGGTCTGACCCACAAGCGCCGTCTGTCCGCACTCGGCCCTGGTGGTCTTGCCGGCCACAAGTCCGGCTCCAGCCGCCGTACCAACGTGCCGACGGCCGTCCGCGACGTTCACAATTCGCACTACAGCCGCATGTGCCCGATCGAGACCCCTGAAGGCCCCAACATCGGCCTGATCGGCTCGCTCGCCCTCTACGCCCGCGTCAACGAGTACGGCTTCATCGAGGCCCCGTTCCGTCGCGTCGAGAACGGCGTTGCCACCGATCAGATCGACTGGATGACCGCTGACGAGGAAGAGAAGCACGTCATCGCGCCGGCCAACACGCCGCTCGATCCCAAGACCAACGAGTTCATCACGACCGATGCCGAGGGCAAGATCGTCCGTCCGCACACCGTGATCGCCCGTACCCGCGACTTCGACGGCTCCTTCGGCGCTCCCGCCGACGTGCCCGTCGAGGACGTCGACTACATGGACGTCTCGCCGCGTCAGATGCTCTCCGTCGCAGCCACGCTGATCCCGTTCCTGGAGCACGACGACGCCAAGCGTACGCTGATGGGCGCTAACATGCAGCGTCAGGCCGTGCCGCTGGTTCACCCTGCCGCTCCCTATGTCGGTACCGGCATGGAGCGTCGCGCCGCTCTGGACTCCGGCGAGGTCACCCTGGCCAAGAACGCCGGCGAGGTCATCTTTGCCGACGCCGCCAAGATCATCGTCAAGCATGCCGGCGGCATGGACGAGTATCACCTGGCCAAGTACCAGCGCTCCAACCAGTCCACCTGCATCAACCACCGTCCGCTCGTGCGCGTCGGTGACACCGTTGAGCAGGGCGAGCCTCTGGCCGACGGTCCTTCGACCGATCACGGCGAGCTCGCACTGGGCCAGAACCTCACCGTGGCCTATATGCCGTGGGAAGGCTTTAACTACGAGGACGGTATCGTCGTGTCCGAGCGCCTGGTGGCCGAGGACCTGCTGACGACCATCAACATCACCCGTCACGAGATCGACGCCCGCGACACCAAGCTCGGCCCCGAGGAGATCACCCGCGAGATCCCGAACCTCTCCGAGGACATGCTTGCCAACCTCGACGAGGACGGCATCATCCGCATCGGCGCCGAGGTCGGCCCTGGCGACATCCTGGTCGGCAAGGTCACGCCTAAGGGCGAGAGCGCTCTGACTGCCGAGGAGCGCCTGCTGCGCGCCATCTTCGGTGCCAAGGCCCACGACGTCCGCGACACCTCCCTTAAGATGCCTCACGGCGCTTATGGCCGCGTCATCGACGTCGTCCGCTTTAGCCGCGAGAACGGCGACGACCTGGCTCCCGGCGTCAACGAGCAGGTGCGCGTCTACGTCGCCCAGCGTCGTAAGATTCAGCAGGGCGATAAGATCGCCGGCCGCCACGGCAACAAGGGTGTTATTTGTAACGTTCTGCCGGTCGAGGACATGCCCTACATGGCTGACGGTACCCCGATCGACGTTATCCTCAACCCGCTGGGCGTTCCTTCGCGTATGAACGTCGGCCAGCTGCTCGAGTGCCACCTTGGCTGGGCTGCTGCCTGCGGTTGGGATACCGAGCAGGCCGACTCCGACAAGTACGTCCCCGGTCCGTTCTTCACCGCGACGCCCGTCTTCGACGGCGCCAAGGAGGACGAGATCGCCGAGGTCATCCGTCGCGCCAACAAGAACATGCTCAACAAGGCCACCGCTGCCTTTGGCGATCACATGCGCCCCGAGTTCGTCACCCAGCTTGACGAGCGCGGCAAGACCCGCCTGTTCGACGGCCGCACCGGCGAGGAGTTCCGCGAGCCCATTACCGTGGGTACGTCCTACATCCTCAAGCTCGGCCACATGGTCGACGACAAGATCCACGCTCGTTCGACCGGCCCTTACAGCCTGGTTACCCAGCAGCCTCTGGGCGGCAAGGCCCAGTTCGGCGGCCAGCGCTTCGGCGAGA
>CAJMRJ010000002.1:0-34094 GCA_905215865.1 uncultured bacterium
CGAGTGGCGCACCTGCTATGCGCAGCCCTGCCGCCGTCCCGCCGACGGCCGCTACGGCGAGAACCCCAACCGCATGCAGCACTACTATCAGTTCCAGGTGCTCATCAAGCCCTCGCCGGTCAACGCTCAGGAGCTCTACCTGGGTTCGCTGGCCGCCATTGGCCTGGACCCCAACGACCATGACGTCCGCTTTGTCGAGGACGACTGGGAGAGCCCGACGCTCGGCGCCTGGGGCCTTGGCTGGGAGGTCTGGCTCAATGGCATGGAGGTCACGCAGTTTACGTACTTCCAGCAGGTGGGCGGCATCGAGGTCGACCCCGTGCCCGTCGAGATCACCTATGGCCTGGAGCGTATCGCCATGTACGCCCAGGGCGTCAACTCGGTCTACGACCTGGTGTGGAGCTACCTGCCCGACGGCACGCCCATGACCTACGGCGACGTGTTCCTGGAGAACGAGCGCGAGTTCAGCGCCTACAACTTTGAGGTCGCCAACGTCGAGATGATGCGTCAGAAGTTTGACGACTACGAGGCCGAGTGCCACTCCTGCCTGGAGCGCAAGCTGCCGCTGCCGGCATATGACTGCGTCATGAAGTGCAGCCATGCCTTCAACCTGCTCGATGCCCGCGGTGCGCTGTCCGCAGTCGAGCGCGCTAACTACATCCTGCGCGTCCGCGCCGTCGCCAAGGCGTGCTGCGAGGCCTATATGGCCGAGGTCGCCGGAATCAACGAGAATGCCGATCAGGAAGGCGAGGTGGCGTAAGCCATGGCAGACGCTAAGGATTTCCTGTTTGAGATCGGTACGGAGGAAATGCCCTCTGCACCGCTGAACAATGCCGTCAAGCAGCTTGGCACCATGATCGCCAAGGGTCTCGACGAGGCCGGTCTGGCCCACGGCGAGGTCCGCGTGATCTCGAGCCCGCGTCGCCTGGCTGTGCTCGTTGCCGACGTCGCCACCGCGACCGATGAGGTTCACGAGGTCAAGCGCGGCCCCGCGGCCAACATTGCCTTCGATGCTGACGGAAACGCTACCAAGGCCGCCCAGGGCTTCGCCCGCAAGTGCGGTGTGGCTGCCGAGGATCTGGTCCGTCGCGAGGACGCCGACGGCCGTGAGTACGTCTTTGCCGAGAAGAACATTCCTTCCGCCCCGGCCACCCCGATCCTGACGGCCCTGTGCGAGAAGACCATCGCCGGCCTGCAGTGGCCCAACTACCGCAGCCAGCGCTGGGGTCACGAGCACGCTACGTTCGTGCGTCCGGTCCGTTGGATCTGCTGCCTTCTGGGCGAGGACGTTGTGCCTGTGTCCTTTGCCGACGTGACGAGTGGCAACACCACGCGCGGACATCGCGTTCTGGGCCCCGGTGACCATACGGTCGCCAGCCCCGCCGTCTACGAGCAGGTGCTCGAGGACGCCGGCGTGCTCTCTGCCGAGCGTCGTCGTGAGGCTATCCTTGCCGGTATCGCCGAGGTCGAGGCTGCGCGCCCCGGCTGCCACGTCGATACGCCCAAGAAGGTCTTTGAGGAGGTCATCAACCTCTGCGAGTGGCCGACGGTGCTCGTCGGTACCTTCGACGAGGAGTTCCTCAAGGTCCCGCACGAGATTATCTGCGAGTCCATGCTCACCAACCAGCGCTACTTCCCGATCTATGACGGCGAAGGCAAGCTGACGCGTGAGTTTGTGGTCGTCTCCAACAGCAAGCCCGAGAATGCCGAGCGCGTGATCGACGGCAACGAGCGTGTCGTGCGCGCCCGCCTGGACGACGCCAAGTTCTTCTACGAGGAGGATCTGAAGATCTCCCTCGACGAGTTCCGTGAGCGTCTGGCCAAGGTCGCCTTCCAGGAGAAGCTCGGCAGCGTGCTCGCCAAGTCCGAGCGTATTGAGCAGCTAGCGCTCGCTATTGCCCGCGAGGCTCACCTGGGTGCCCACCTGGCCGCCGATGCCGGCCGCGCCGCGCACCTGTGCAAGGCCGACCTGGTCTCCAACGCCGTCGTCGAGTTCACGAGCCAGCAGGGCGTGATGGGCGGTTACTACGCCAGCGCGATGGGGGAGAACGACGAGGTCGCACATGCTATCCGCGATCACTATCGTCCCCGCTTTGCTGGCGACGAGCTGCCCGAGGGCACCGCTGGCTGCATCGTGGCCTGTGCCGACAAGCTCGATACCATCGCCGGTATTTTTGCCATCGGTGAGCCCCCGACCGGCTCCTCCGACCCGTACGCGCTGCGTCGCGCCGCTATCGGCATCATCAACATCCTGCGCGACCGTCTGCCGATCGACCCTACGTCGCTCATCGACTTTGCGCTTGAGCTCTATAGCGAGCAGGGCATTGAGTTCGACGCCGCCGAGGTCGCCCAGCAGGTTCGTGACTTTTTCCACGGCCGTCTGGTGAGCATGGCCCGCGACGAGAAGATCCCGGCCGACACCGTTGCCGCCGTTTCCGCGGTGCACATCATTGCCCCGTCGGTCTTCTTCGCCCGCTGCGCCGCCCTCGACGAGGCCCGCAAGAACGACGCCGAGACCTTCGACAACCTGGCGACCGCCTACGCCCGCGCCGCGCATATCTCCAAGCCCGAGCTGGGCGCGGAGTACGATCGCGCCCTGATGGGCGAGGTCGAGCTTGCGCTTGCCGACGCCTCCGAGGCCGCTCAGACCGCCGTCGATGCCGCGCTTGCTACCGAGGATTATCCTGCCGCGTTTGCTGCTCTGGCCGCCCTGCGCGCGCCCATCGACCGTTTCTTCGACGAGGTTATGGTTATGGACAAGGACGAGCAGCTTCGCGATAATCGCCTTAAGCTGCTCAACCGCTTCGAGGCCGTGTTCTCCGGCATCGCCAACATCGGTGAGCTTGCCCGCAAAAAGTAAGCTAGCCTGCGCATAAGCGCAAAAGGAGCCCCGCATGGATTGCCCGGTCACCGCTCGTCCCACCGTTATCGTTATCTCCGACTCGCTCGGTGATACCGCTTGTGAGGTGGTGCTTGCGGCGTCCGGGCAATTTGATGAAGGGGCTTTTCGTGTTTTACGTCTGCCTAAGGTGAACTCGGTGGCGCAGGTTAAGTCGTTTGTGGGTCCGCGTGTCGATGCGGACCATCGCGATATCGCCGTATTCCACACTATTGTCGATCCGGCGCTTCGTGCTCGTGTGCTCGACTACTTGGGCATGCTGCACATTCGCTCGGTCGACTTGATCGGCCCGACGCTTGCCGTGCTGTCGTCGCTCATCGGTGTGCCTCCCAAGGGCGTCGCGGGTGTGATTCACAAGACCGACGATCGCTATTTCCATCGTATCGAGGCTATGGAGTATTTCGTTGAGCACGATGACGGACGCGGTTGCGACGATCTGTCGGCTGCCGATATCGTGCTGCTGGGCGTATCGCGCACGTCCAAGACGCCGCTGTCGATGTATTTGGCCTATCAGGGTTACAAGGTCGCCAACGTTCCGTTGGCGCACGGTATGGAGCCGCCCAAGTCGATTTACAAGGTCGATCCGATGCGTCTCTTCGGTCTGATTTCGACCGTCGATGTGATTTCCGAGATTCGCGATAGCCGCCTGGGCGACGACTATGCCCGTGCCGTTGCCGGCTCCTATGCCGAGCCCGAGAGTGTACGCAGCGAGCTCGAGGAAGCTCGTGCCCTCATGAAGCGTCTGGGTTGCTTTGTGGTGCGCACCGACGGCAAGGCGATCGAGGAGAGTGCCTCCGAGATCATCGCTCACCTCGAAGAGATTCAAGAGGCAAGAGCCCGCCGTGCCGCCCGTCGCGCCCAACATAAGTAGCCAAATTAGCTACTTATGGTAAAGCGCTTTAGCAGTTTCTACCGCTTTTTACCTGCAATTACTCTGTAGTGGTATCTTCATAAGGTAACCACCTTTACCTACCGTTTACCGCTAGTTTTAGCACGTTTACCAAACCGCGTATCCTCTGCTTAAGCCCGTTCAAATCCCGCCGTATAGTTCCCTCACGGCCCGCATCCGGCGGGTCGATTCGTCACCACGGTCGCGCGCGAGAGCGCATGGAAGGGGAAGTATCGTGAGCGATTGCAAGAGGGTTTACCGTTTTGGAACCGATGCCCAGGGCACTTGTGTCACCGAGGGCGACAAGTCCATGAACTTCGTGCTTGGCGGCAAGGGCGCTAACCTTGCCGAGATGAGCTGTATCGGCCTGTCGGTTCCCGGTGGCTTTACCATTACCTGCCAGACCTGTGTTGAGTACTCCGGCGCCGGAAACGTCTGGCCCGAAGGCGCACTCGACGAGATCGTTGCCGCCGAGGTCGACCTCGAGTCCCGCTGCGGCAAGAAGCTCGGCGACGCCTCCGACCCGCTGCTCGTCTCAGTGCGCTCGGGCGCTCCGTTCTCCATGCCCGGCATGATGGACACGGTCCTCAACCTGGGCCTCAACGACGACTCCGTCCACGGCCTCATCGCCCAGACGCAGAACCCGCGCTTTGCCTGGGACAGCTATCGTCGCTTTATCCAAATGTTCTCCAACGTCGTCATGGGTGTCGATGCCGACTTGTTCGAGAATGCCCTGACCCAGGCCCGCCTGGTCGCCGGCGTTCGCGTCGACTCCGAGCTTTCGGCCGAGGACCTGCAGGAGCTCGTCGAGACCTTCAAGGGCATTTTCTCCGACAACGTCGAGGCCGCCCTGTACCCCGAGCTCGAGGTCGTCGACGGCAAGCCCCTCTTCCCGCACGACCCTGAGCTTCAGCTGCGCCTTGCCATCCAGGCCGTCTTTGGCAGCTGGATGAACGAGCGCGCCTGCATCTACCGCAAACAGCACGGCATTTCCGATGACCTCGGCACCGCCGTCAACGTCCAGGCCATGGCCTTTGGCAATAAGGGCGAGACCTCGGCGACCGGTGTCGCCTTTACGCGCAACCCGGCCGACGGCACCAAGGAGTTCTACGGTGACTTTCTGGTCAACGCCCAGGGTGAGGACGTCGTCGCCGGCATCCGCAACACCGAGCCCATCGCCGACCTCAAGACCACGCCGGGCCTCGAGTCCGCAGGTGAGGAGCTTGAGCGTGTCTTCCTGACGCTTGAGGATCACTACCGTGACATGTGCGACATCGAGTTCACCATCGAGCAAGGTAAGCTCTGGATGCTCCAGACCCGCGTGGGCAAGCGTACCGCAACCGCCGCTCTGCGCATAGCTATCGAGATGGTCGAGGAGGGCCTCATCACCCGTGAAGAGGCCGTGAGCCGCATTGACCCCGCGCAGCTCGACCAGCTCCTGCACCCGCAGTTCGACTCCTCCAAGAAGTACGAGGCGCTCGCATGCGGCCTTAACGCCAGTCCCGGTGCCGCTGTGGGCGAGGTCGTGTTCTCGAGCGATGACGCCGTCGCGCGTTCTGCCGAGGGCCATAAGGTCATTCTGGTCCGCTGGGAGACCAACCCCGACGACCTGAAGGGCATGGTCGCCGCCGAGGGTATCTTGACGAGCCATGGTGGCAAGACGAGCCACGCCGCCGTTATCGCCCGTGGCATGGGTACCCCCTGCGTCTGCGGTGTCGAGCGTTTCCATATCGACGCGGCCGAGAAGGTCGTTCGTATCGAGGACAGCGATCGCGTGCTGCAAGAGGGCGACATCATCTCCATCGACGGCACTCAGGGCATCGTCGTCGACGGCACCGTCGATCTGGTTTCGGCCGAGCTCACTGGCGACCTGGACACCATCCTGTCCTGGGCTGACGAGATCCGCCTGGACGAGACCGACGGTCACGCCAACCACGTGCGCGTCAACGCCGACAACCCCGAGGATGCCGAGCTCGCGCTCGAGTTTGGCGCCGAGGCCATCGGTCTGTGCCGCACCGAGCATATGTTCCTGGGCGATCGCAAGAACATTATCCAGAGCTTCATTCTGTCCGACGACGAGGCCGTGAGGCAGCAGGCCCTGGCCGATCTGCTCAAGGTCCAGACCGAGGATTTCTTGGCGATGTTCAAGACCATGTCTGGTCGCGATGTGGTTGTTCGCCTACTCGATCCGCCGCTTCATGAGTTCCTGGATAATCCTCGCGAGCTCGAGGTCGCCATCACCAAGAAGGAGGCCGCCGGCGCCAGCGAGGAAGAGCTCGCCGCCCTGCGTGCCCGCCTGCGTCGCATCGACGGCATGGTCGAGTCCAACCCGATGCTCGGCCTGCGCGGCGTGCGTCTGTCCGTCGTCTTCGGTGATCTGCCGCTCATGCAGGTCCGTGCCGTGGCAACGGCTGGCCCGCCTTATCAAGGAAGGCGTCGACCCGCGTCCCGAGATTATGGTCCCGCTCGTTTCCATTACGGCCGAGCACGTTCAGACTCGCGAGGTCATCGAGCGCGTGATCGCCGAGGTTTCCGCCGAGGAGGACGTCGAGCTCAACATTCCCGTGGGCACGATGCTCGAGCTGCCTCGCGCCTGCATGGTTGCCGACGAGATCGCCCAGCACGCCGATTTCTTCTGCTTTGGCACCAACGACCTCACGCAGACGACGTTCGGTTTCTCGCGTGACGACGCCGAGGCCAAGTTCATTCCGCTGTACATGCACAAGAAGATCTTGAAGGATAACCCCTTCGAGACCATCGACTCGGCGGTGCTGGAGCTCGTGCGCATGGCCGTCGAGAAAGGTCGCGCCACCAACCCCGACATGCACTTTGGCGTGTGCGGTGAGCACGGCGGCGACCCCAAGTCCATCAAGGGCCTGTTCAACGTGGCCGACGTGGACTATGTGTCCTGCTCGCCTTACCGCGTACCCCTCGCGCGCCTGGCTGCCGCTCAAGCCAAGCTCGAGGCCAAGCGTTCCGCTTAACTGAGTCGCGTTCCATTTGCGCCCTTTAAGTTCCCCTTCGCGCCGTCGCGCCCCTTGTGGACGCGGCGGCGTTTTACGTTGGTTCAATACATTGGCAACTGACGGGAGGACTGCGATGAAAAACCTCATCAGGTATTTGCAACGAGCACGTCGGGGAGCACAGGTGACCCTGTGCTGGGTGGTCGTTGCGGTCACGGCGCTTTGCGGGATGCCGACAACCGGTTTTGCCCTTCAGGATGAATCGCGCGACGAGCTCTATGGTGATGTGGTCAATCCGCTCACCATTACGGTCAACGATCGCGACTGCACGTTTGTAGATATCGATGACGGCAAGCTCGAGGGCCGCACCTCGATGTACGACAACGTCTCGTTCTACACGGCCGCCGTCAAAAAGGTGTTGCCCAACTGGGCATCGCTTGCCTATAACATCCTTGGCTACGGCGGAGACGACGACTCCAAGGACTTTTTGTACTGGGACCACGCTGGCAAGGGCTTTGAGAAGGACTTTGGTAAGGGTCACTACATCTATCTCTATGATGCGCTTTCGGGCGGCAACGGTGAGCATTCCGATGGTGCCGACAAATCGAAGCAGAGTGGTCTGACATCTGCAAAAAGCCTCAATGCGGTCTACGAGCGCTTGACCGACGATATCGCCGGCTGCATCGGTCACAAGTTGAAGGGCTCCGATTTCCGTAAAAACGTGCCGCTCGACGGACTGTCGAAAGACACGACTGAGCAGGACGTCATCTATGCCACCATTGCGTGCGTGGACAAGCTCGGCGGCACCTATCAGTACGATTTCAATGGCTTTGGCATCGCGTTCTATAACTTTAGAGTTCAGCAGCTCAATAGCGTGAACAAGCTTAACTGTGCGCCCGAGGACGCGCCGGGCTATTCCTTTGTCGATTCTAAGACTGAGCAGGAGCTCGTTACCTCGGCACTTAACGTCGGCTATGAGGACGCCTCGCAGAGCATCACGCTCGCCCGCGGTACCGAGGAGACGGTCGGCACGAGCACTTCTGAATCCACATCGTATTCCAAAGGCGGCTCGTGGGGCGCATCGGTGAGCCTCAAGGAGTCGCTGGGCGTGCCCGCAACAGCGAGCGAGGAGATTGAGTCTTCGTTTTCGGCCGAAACCACGATGTCCCAGTTGTGGGAGGCGAGCAAGACCGAGGAACAGTCGATCACCACAACGGACAATCAGTCGGTCACCGTCAATATGACGATCCCGGCGCACACGCAGGTCAATAGCAAGCAGACGAGTTCTACCACGACGCTGTTCGAGGACTATGACCAGCCGGTGGGCGTGACGTTCGACGTAATCATCTTTAACATGAACGGCGAGTGCTACGACGACAACGCCGCCGTGCAGGAGTTCCATACCGCCGGTTATGACCAGCGCTCGTTCTACACCACCTTTGGCGATCAGTCGTCCGACGCCGTGCAGAACCTGTTCCTACGCTCAATCGCCCATCGTGGCGACGACGGCTACGATACCACTGCCGGAAACGTCACGAGCTGGTCGCATCGCACCAATAACCACATGGTGCGCGCCATCGATTGGAATTCGGTCCTGGCCGATCGCGAGGTGCCTTCGCGCAACGGCGGCGCCCCGCGCACGTGCAACGTGCTCAATGACATGGCCGCGACCTATCCCATGTCCATTACGGGTTCTAATCTGTCGTTTGAGTCGGTGACGGTCGATACGCAGTTGGGCACGCCGCAGCCTATTAAGCCCATCTCCAAGATTCTCGTATCGCTGCAGACCGATAAGACCCGAAGGCTTACGGTGGGAGACGAAGACCCCATCTCTTCCTATCGCGTGCGTGCAAGGGACGAGGACGATGTTGACTACTACGGCTTTGTGAAGTCGTCGGGCGACTGGCGTGTGGTCGATAAAAAGGGCAAGGAATGCAAGTCCGACGTCATCGAGATCCAGACCGACCCTGTCACCCACGAGCAAGTCGTGGTGGGTAAAAAGGCCGGCACCGCTTACGTAAAGTACTTTATCCCCGAGGACACCTATGTGGACGTGAACGGGCATGTTTCGACCAATGACGAGATCGACGCCGCGGCCTACAAATATAAGGTAAGTGACGTGGCGCCCGAGCCGTTTGACGGCAGCATCAAACTCGAGGGCTCGGCACAGGCCGTCGTCGGCGTCGAGGAAAATCTCAACGGCATCGAAGGCCTGACGGCTACGGTCTATGACACGACGGGCAAGGAAGTCGATAGGGTCTGCAGCTGGGAGGCCCAGGAGCTCGAGAGCAAGGGCATTTCGGTCGCGACAGACGGCACGATGACCATCTCGCAACCGGGCACCTTCCATGTTCGCGCCTTTATTGACGGCGTGTATTCCGATTGGGCCGAGGTCATCGCCGCACCCGAACCGGTCGACCCGATGACGACCGTGGTCGTGACGCCGGTGAGCGTTACGTCCGTTTCTTCGGGGGATTCTTCGGCAACGACGGATAGCACGCCCCCTGCCCAGGGAGAGCAGGCCGCTTCCGATGCGAACGCGGCCGAGTCTGCTCCGGCGAGCGACGATGCCGCTGCAGTGACTGGCGACACTGCGCCCACCGCCGCGAAGGATGCCTCGCCGATTCCTACGGGCCTCGTTACCGTTTTGACCGATATCTGCCGCTACGGCATCGATCACGGCCTCATCAGCACATCAAACAAGGAAGAGATGACCAAGCAGGACTTCGACATCTTAGGCATCCTGTACCTCATGGCGGACAGCCAGGACCTGGTGCCCCAAGACGCCGAGGATGCGATGAATGAATGGGCCCATGACAACTATAATGACGAAGAGCTTGCCACCTGGAAGCAGCATGCGCTTTCGGTGCTGCTCGAATACGGCTATATCGCGCCCGGAACGACCGTGACGACGCCGACGACTGATGCTGCGGACGGCGCATAAGTGCAGAAAGAGTGCGTGTTTTTGTCTTTTTGCGCACGGGCAAAATAGTTCTTGCAGCCAAGGTCGTGGCGTGTATACTCGAATACGTTTGTTCAACTACGTGCCGGCCAAGGTGGTACGGCACCTCTAGAAGAGTAAGGAATTGCACATGGATTACATCCGCGCAATCGAGCGTCAGCAGATCCGCGAGGACATCCCGCAGGTCCGCGTTGCCGACAACGTCAAGGTCCACTACCGCATTAAGGAAGGCGACCGCGAGCGCATCCAGGTTTTCCAGGGTGACGTCATCCGCATGGCCGGCGCCGGTGCCCGTGAGACCTTCACCGTCCGCAAGATTTCCTTCGGTGTCGGTGTTGAGCGTACCTTCCCGCTTCACAGCCCCAAGATCGCCAAGCTCGAGGTCGTCCGTCATGGTCGCGTCCGTCGCGCCAAGCTGTACTACCTCCGCGACAAGGTGGGCAAGGCTGCTCGCATCCCCGAGAAGCGCTAAGAAGATCGCAGCGTCTGTCCACTCGTTTGGACAAAAGGGTCACCTTCGGGTGGCCCTTCTTTTTATCTGATTTGCATGCAAGGAGGCCCCGATATGGCCAACATGACGAGTTCGGTTTCGGCATCGCAGGTTGCCGGCGAGCTGGCGAGCGCCACGTTTGAGGAGATCCCCGCCCTCGTGGAGCATTATCGTGAGGATCCGCGCCAGCAAGTGATCAAGGCTTGCGAGCGTGCCCTTAAGCGCCATGCCAAGGAGCTTGCCGAGCGCGAGCGCGTCAACGGCATGTACGAGCTAATGCACGAGCTCGGTGGGGATGGCGTTGTCGTGGGCGTCGACGAGGTGGGTCGCGGCTCGGTGGCCGGTCCTTTGACGGTGTGCGCCGTGTGCCTTCCCATGAAGCCGCGCGTCTGGGGCATCAACGATTCCAAAAAGCTCACGCCGGCGCGCCGCGAGCTGCTCTCGGTGAAGATTGCCGAGGTCGCGACGGCGATTGGTTTTTGCCATATCGCGCCTGCGGATATCGATGATATGGGCATGGCCCGTGCCATCCGCGCTGCCGTCGCGGGCGCCGTGGCCGATACGGGACTCGAGCCCGATTGCGTGCTTATGGACGGTAACCCCTTGGGTGCCGTTCCCAACGAGCGCGACGTGGTGAAGGGCGATGCCAAAATCGCCTGTATCGCCGCGGCCTCCATCATGGCCAAGGTCACGCGTGACGAGATGATGGTCGAGTACGACGCCGAGTATCCCGAGTATCATTTGGCCGAGTCGAAGGGCTACGCAAGCCCCGAGCACATCGAGGCCATTCGCAAACATGGACTTTGTCCGCTGCATCGTGTGAGCTTTTGCGGAAACTTTCTGCAGACTGAGCGCCTTTTTTAGGTCAATTGTGGAGACAGGGACCTCTGGCGTTTTATAAACCTGCTGGTAGCGGGCCGTGTGCAACGTGATTGTTGCGTACGGCCCGTTTTTTGTCGGCATTTGGTCAGCTTTTGGTTTGTTTCCGGTACTTACCCGCATGAAAGGTGCCCTCATCATCGGGGCAATGCAGTGTACGGGAAAGGAGACCCCATGTGTGCCGCAAGCAAAAAGAGCAAGACGCAGCAACTCAAGGAGCGCTGGGAAGACGGCGAGCTCGACTGCGGGGCGATTACGCCCGAGTTTATCAAGGGGCTCAGTCCCCGCGAGCTCGGCATGCTGGGCGAGCTGATCACCATCGATTACTTTAACGAGCGTGGATACACCTTGTTGGAGCAGGGTTATCGTTGCATTGAGGGCGAAGCCGATCTGGTGCTGCTCGATGAGCTCGACGATGTCGTGGTGATGGCCGAGGTCAAGACAAGGCGCGTCGCCCTGGATTGCACCACGCGGGTCTTTCCCGAGGAGGCCGTGGACGCCCAAAAGCAGCGTCGGTATCGCCGTATCGCAAGTTGCTATCTCATGGAGCACTATCCGCTCAGGTCGATTCGCTTCGATGCCGTGGGCGTCACCATCCGCGGCGGGCATATCGCCGAGATCGAGCATCAGTACAATGCGTTCGATTGGCAGGTGTCGTGATGGCGTTTGAGACGTTTGCCGTACACGCGGCCTGCATCCGCGGCGTCGAGGCAATTCCCGTCACCGTCGAGGTCTCGCTTGCCGGCGGCGTTCCGGGCATCCAGATGCTTGGCATTCCGAGTATGGAGGTGATGGAGTCGCGCGGTCGTATCCGGTGCGCCATGCGCTCGGCCGGCTTCGAGATTCCTCGGTCTGGCATTACCGTCAACCTGGCACCCGGCGATATCCGTAAAACTGGCAGCGGTTTTGACCTGCCGATTGCCATTGCGGTTCTGGCGGCCGATGGGCAGATTCCCCGTGACAACCTCGAACGTTGCCTTATCGCAGGTGAGCTTGGTCTGGACGGCACGGTGTTGCCCGTCAAGGGCGAGGTGGCGTTTCAGCTGTTGGCGCGCGATATGGGGCTTTCCTTTATCGCCGGTAGGTCCGATCAGCATGTCCCGCTTGCGGGCGTTGACTGCGGGTTTATCGACCACCTATCTCAGCTTGCCCATGGCATGGGGGATGCCGCACGGCATTACCTGGATTCTGAAGTGCTCGAGGCGACCTTTGATCCCGAGCTCGATTATGCCGACGTGCTGGGGCAGGAGGTCGCCAAGCGTGGCATGGCGCTTGCGGCCGCCGGCGAGCTCGGATTGCTCATGATCGGCTCGCCCGGTTCGGGCAAGACCATGCTTGCGCGGCGCATGACGGGCATTTTGCCCGAGCTTTCTCTCGAGGATCAGCAGGAGGCGCTGTGCATCCATTCGGTCTTGGGCGAGAACATCGATGGACTGCTTGCGGGGCATCGCCCCTTCCGCAGCCCGCATCACAGCATTTCGACGGCGGGACTCATCGGCGGCGGGCGTCCGGTGCATCCGGGCGAAATTAGCTTGGCTCATGGCGGCGTGCTCTTTTTGGACGAGCTCGCCGAGTTTCCCACCGGCGTGCTGCAGACGCTGCGTCAGCCCATCGAGCGTGGGTACGTGAGGATCGTGCGCGTTGACGGGGTCTTTACGTTCCCGTCGCGCTTTCAGCTGCTGGCCGCGAGCAATCCCTGCCCCTGCGGGTTTTTGGGCGATCGCGAAGTGCCGTGTCGCTGCTCGGCGGCGATGGTCGAGCGCTATCGGGGCAAGTTGCGCGGTCCTTTGGCTGATCGCATCGACATGATGATCGACGTGACCCGCCCCGATCCCCAGGTGATCATTGAGGGCGCGGAGGGTATGTCATCGGCCGAGCTGCGCGATTACGTCGTGCGTGGGCGCGCCTTTCGCGCCTGGCGTGAATCCCGTATGGACGATGCGGACACCGAGGCCGAGGAAGATGAGTCGCGCTCCATTGACGGCGTCGTTTCGACCTTTGGGCTTGATGGGGCTGCCGAGAAATGCGTGCTCGGCCTGTCGAAGCGCACGCATCTGACGGGTCGCGGCATCGTGCGCCTGGTGCGCATTGCACGCACGATCGCCGATGTTGCCGAAAGCGAACGGGTGACGCAGGATCACGTGCTCGAGGCGGCGATGTATCAGGGAAGGAGGGACCAATGATGGCCGAGGGGACCTTCGAGCTGCATCCAGGTGATGCGTTGTATCCCGAGACCGTATTGGAGCTTTCTGATGTACCCCAGACGCTCTATGTGCGCGGCAACCCCGAGGTGCTTTCGACGCCCGCGCTCTCCATCATTGGCGCGCGCAAGGCCTCGCCGTACGGTCTTGCCGTGGCAGAACTTGCGGCCAAGGTGGCGGTTGAGGCGGGGGTGACGGTGGTCTCGGGCGGTGCGGTCGGCTGCGACCAGGCGTCGGGTTGGGCTGCGGTCAACGCCGGGGGCAAACACATCGTGGTGCTGGGGACCGGCGCCGATGTTGTCTATCCGCGCTCGAGCGCCGGTCTCATCGCGCGCACACTCGATACGGGCGGCGCGGTCGTTTCGATTTCGCCGTGGGGTATGGGACCGCGTAAGTTCGCCTTTCCGCGGCGCAATCGTGTAATCGCCGCCTTGTCGCAGGCGCTCTTTGTTTCCGAGGCGGGCATGCCTTCGGGTACGTTCTCTACCGCCGAGGCCGCTATGGACCTGGGACGAGAGCTCCTTGCGGTGCCGGGCTCCATTCTTTCGCCCGAGTCGCGCGGGACCAACTATCTCATCGCTAACGGAGCCTGCTGCATCATCGACGAGGAATCAATCGAGATGGCCATCTCGCGCATCTACGGCACGCTGCGCTACTCGCGTCCCGATGCACCTGGCATCGCTGACCTGGACCCCACGCAGCAGGCCGTGATGCACGCGCTCATCGCCTCGCCGCTCAAGGTCGAAGACATTGCCGCACTCGTCTCGCTTGATGCTGTCGGCGTGCTCAAACTCTTGGGCTCGCTCGAGCTCGAGGGTCTTATCGAGCGCATGATGGATGGAAGGTATGCGCCCTCAAAGTTTGCGCTTCACGCCCAGACGCCCTTCGGTCACAATGGAAAGCGTGTCAATTAGAAAGGTGTTTGCAGATGCAGTTCGATCAGGTGACGGTTATCGGTGGCGGTCTGGCGGGTTCGGAATGTGCGATCCAGCTGGCAGATCGCGGGTTTGCCGTAAAGCTGTGCGAGATGCGCCCCCAGGTGAGCTCTCCGGCCCACCATACCGATCACTTGGCCGAGCTTGTCTGCTCAAATTCGTTTAAGTCAACCCGTCCGGATTCCGCTGCTGGCCTGCTTAAGGCCGAGCTCGAGCGCATGGGTTCGGTGCTGCTCGATTGCGCCCATCGTGCGGCCGTTCCCGCCGGCGGCGCCCTGGCGGTCGACCGCGTCAAGTTTTCCGAGCTTGTCGAGGCCGAGGTTGCCGCTCGACCCAATATCGAGGTCGTGCACGGCGAGGTCACGCAGATTCCCGAGGGCCACGTGATCATTGCCGCGGGCCCGCTGTGTTCACCGGCATTGAGCGAAGAGGTCATGAAGCTCGTCGGCGGCGACGCCTTGGCGTTCTTTGACGCGGCCGCGCCAATCGTCGATGCCTCCACGCTCGATATGGACGTGCTGTTCTCGCAGTCGCGCTACGAGGAGCAGGGGAGCGGCGACTATCTCAACGCTCCGCTCAACAAGGAGGAGTACGAGGCCTTTATCGAGGCACTCACCACCGCCGACCGCGTGGTGCTCAAGGACTTTGAGGGTGGTGACCTGTTCCAGGCCTGTCAGCCTGCCGAGGAAGTCGCCCGCACCGGCAAGGATGCTATCCGCTTTGGCGCCATGAAGCCCGTCGGCCTGACCGACCCGCGTACCGGTCGTCGTCCCTGGGCGGCGATTCAGCTGCGTGCCGAGAACAAGGAAAAGACCGCCTATAACCTGGTGGGCTTCCAGACAAATCTGACTTTTGGCGAGCAGAAGCGTGTCTTCCATATGGTTCCCGGTCTGGAGAATGCCGAGTTCTTCCGTTATGGCGTCATGCACCGCAATACCTTTGTCGATGCGCCGCACGTTCTTGACGGCACCTTTGCCGTGCCTGGCACGGGTGTGCGCCTCGCCGGTCAGATCACCGGCACCGAGGGGTACATGGAAGCGGTGGCGACCGGTCTGCTTGCCGCGCTTAACACCTATGCCGAGGCTATCGGTGCGGCTTCTGTGGAGCTTCCTCGTGTGGGTGCCCTGGGCGCGCTCGTGGGCTATGCGACCGATCCGGCAACCGTTGGCTACCAGCCCATGCATGTCAATTTTGGCCTGGTGCCGCCGCTCGAGGACGGCAAGCGCCGCAGCAAGCGCGACCGCTACCAGGCTTATACGGATCGCGCCCTCGAGGCCCTTGATGCCTACTTGGCCACTCGTTCCGACTTGTTTGGAGGCGACTGGTCATAGCCTTTGACCTGTACGATACCGTCGACTCGTTTATCGCCTACATCGCACGTGTCGAGGGGCTCTCTCCCAATACGGTGACTGCCTATGGATCGCGGCTGGAGCGCTTTGCTGCCTGGTGCGAGCGTACGGGTGTCGATGCGCGTAAGGCCGACGTGCGTACCGTCCGCGCGTATTTGGCCGAGCTTTCGCGCGAGCAGGTGACGCCTCGCACCCTTGCGGCACATTTGTCGGCTATTCGGTCGCTCTATCGATGGATGGCTGCCGAGGGGTTTGTCGAGGGTGATGCGGTCTCGGCGATCGCGTCGCCCAAGCTGCCGCGCGACCTGCCCGGTGTCCTTACGACTCAGCAGGTCGAGGCGCTGCTCAAGACGCCTGATACCTCGACGCCCGCGGGACTGCGCGATGCGGCAATGCTTGAGCTGCTCTATGCCTCGGGTGCCCGTGTTTCGGAGCTTGCCGCGCTCAATGTGGAATCCATCGCTTGGTCGGAGCGCGTGGTTCGCCTTTGGGGCAAAGGCAGCAAGGAGCGTATCGTGCCTCTGTACCGCCGGGCGCTCGAGGCGGCTCGATGCTATGTCGAGCAGGGGAGACCGGAGCTGCTCGCCCAGGCAAAGCACCGCGACGCCGCAGCCGGTCTGCATCCGCTGTTTATTTCTGCGCGTGGCAATCGCATGAGTGCCGCTATGCTCAGACGACGGTTCCATATGCTGGCGAATCTCGCCGGCATTCCGGCCGACATCGCGCCGCATGCGATGCGCCACACCTTTGCGACCGACCTGCTCGAGGGCGGCGCGGACCTGCGTTCGGTTCAAGAGCTGCTGGGACATGCGAGTCTGTCCACGACGCAAATCTATACGCATCTTACGCCCGATCGGCTTAAACGTGCCGTTGCTCAAGCTCATCCTCGTGGCGAATAGCCTTTCGCGGCCCCCGGGGGTCGATGCACATTCAGGTGTGTGGTTTTGATTGCGGGTTGGCAGGAAGAGGCAATCCTGCTATCATTCATCGGGTTGCTTCACGGCAACAGGTTTTTATCACGCACGCGCGGCTACTTCATACCGTGGTGCCCGGGCTTTGGTAGCACATGTCCGGGTTGGTTTTGGAGGATGACCCCGCGCGGAGGCAAACCACAGGAGGTTTAACATGGCTACCAAGATTAATATCCGCACCCTGCTCGAGGCCGGCTGCCACTTCGGTCACCAGACCCGTCGCTGGAACCCCAAGATGAAGCCGTTCATCTTCGGTGAGCGCAACGGCATCTACATCCTCGACCTCAAGCAGACCATCCTCGACGCCGACCAGGCCTACACCTTTGTCAAGAACGTCGCCAAGGGTGGCAACGTGCTGTTCGTCGGCACCAAGAAGCAGGCTCAGGAGGCCGTTAAGAACGCTGCTGAGCGCGCCAACATGCCTTACATCAACCAGCGTTGGCTCGGCGGCATGCTGACCAACTTCGTCACCATCCGCTCCCGCATCAACCGCATGGAGGAGCTCGAGGCCATGGTCGAGGACGGCCGCATGGCAGTGCTGCCCAAGAAGGAGCAGGCTGTTCTGGGCAAGGAGCTCACTAAGCTCCAGACCAACCTCGGTGGCGCCCGCGACATGAAGGGTCTGCCCCAGGCTCTCTTCGTTATCGACACCAAGCGCGAGGAGAACGCCATCAAGGAGGCTCAGCGCCTGAACATCCCCGTCGTCGCTCTGATCGACACCAACTCCGATCCTGACGAGGTCGAGTATGGCATCCCCTGCAACGATGACGCTATCTCCGCTGTCACCCTTATGTGCGAGCTCATGGCTGACGCCTGCCTCGCTGGCTCCGGCAAGGAGCAGGTCTCCGAGGCCGAGATGGCCGCTGAGCCCAAGGCCGAGTAAATCAGTCTTAGTTAATTCTTTTTCATCTCTTTGAAAGGAACCACAATGGCCCAGATTACCGCCGCTATGGTCAAGCAGCTCCGCGAGATGACCGACTCCCCGATGATGGAGTGCAAGAAGGCTCTCGTCGAGGCTGACGGCGACATGGACGCCGCTGTCGACGTTCTGCGCAAGAACGGCCTCGCCAAGGCTGCCAAGAAGGCTGGCCGTGAGACCAACGAGGGCGCTGTCGCCGCGTTCGTCTCCGAGGACGGCAAGACCGGCGCTCTGCTCGAGCTCTCCTGCGAGACCGACTTCGTCGGCTCCAATGCTAAGTTCACCGGCTTTGCTTCCAAGGTCGCTGAGGTTGTCGCTACCACCGAGCCTGCTGACGTCGACGCTCTGCTCGAGAAGCCGATGGGCGAGGAGACCGTTTCCTCCGAGCTCACCGAGATGATTCACATCATGGGCGAGAACATGAAGATCTCCCGTTTCGCCGCCCGCAAGGCTGAGAACGGCGCTCTCGCTTCTTACATCCACATGGGTGGTAAGATCGGCGTTCTCGTCGAGTTCGCTTTCGAGAAGGCCGAGACCGCTCAGGCTGAGTCCTTCAAGACCTTTGCTCACGACGTTGCCCTTCAGGTTGCCGCCGTCGCCCCGATTTGCGCTACCCGCGATCAGGTTCCGGCTGAGACCGTCGAGCACGAGAAGCAGATCTACATGGCTCAGGCTGCCGAGTCCGGCAAGCCTGAGGCTATCCAGGAGAAGATGGCTGTTGGCCGTCTGGAGAAGTTCTACAAGCAGTCCGTGCTCACCGAGCAGGAGTTCATCAAGGACAGCTCCCTCACCATCAAGAAGTACGCTGAGCAGGTCTCCAAGGAGCTCGGCGACACCATTACCGTCGTTGCCTTTGACCGTCTGGTCCGTGGCGAGTAAATAAGCTCTTGTAGCTGGTAATGAGCAGGCTGTGGGTTTTACTCACAGCCTGCTTTTTCATGGCTCCCCGTTAAGCCTTTGATATTATGTTATGAGTCTAATTAAAGGAGGATCGCTTTGTCCGACATCCGATATAAACGCGTGCTTCTGAAGCTCTCCGGTGAAGCGCTGATGGGCGATGGCAACTACGGCATCGACCCCAAGGTTACCGATCATCTTGCCAAGCAGGTCAAGGAGCTGCTCGCCGTTGGTCATGAGGTCGGCGTTGTTGTCGGCGGCGGCAATATTTTCCGCGGCATGGCCGGCGCCGCCGGTGGTATGGACCGCGCCCAGGCCGATTACATGGGCATGCTCGCTACCGTTATGAACGCGCTTGCCCTGCAGGATGCCTTCGAGCACAACGATGTTCCCTGTCGCGTGATGAGCGCTATCCAGATGAACGAGATCTGCGAGCCCTATATTCGCCGTCGCGCCATCAACCACCTGTCCAAGGGCAACGTCGTTATCTTTGCCGCCGGATCGGGTAATCCGTACTTTACGACTGACACCGCCGCGTCCCTTCGCGCCTGTGAGATCGGTGCCGAGATTCTGATTAAAGCCACCAAGGTTGATGGCATCTACGACAAGGATCCCGTCAAGTGCGCTGACGCCGTCCGCTTTGACAAGATCACCTATCACGAGGTGCTCGTTCGCGGCCTGCAGGTTATGGATTCCACGGCTACGGCTCTTTGCCAGGACAACCGTATGCCCATTTTGGTCCTCAACATCGATGGCGAGGACACCGTCAAGCGCGCGCTCGCGGGTGAGCCCGTCGGCACGCTCGTCTATCAGGAGGATTAAGCATGGCAGAGAACATCACCGCCCACATGGACAAGTCCCTCGAGTCCCTCAAGCATAACTTCTCCAAGGTCCGCACGGGCCGCGCTAACGCCAACATCCTGTCTGACATCACCGTCGACTACTACGGTGTTGCCACGCCCGTCACGCAGGTTGCCGCCGTTAAGACCCCCGAGGCCCACATGCTGCTTATCGAGCCGTGGGATAAGGCGCTCATCAATGCCATCGTCAAGGCCATTAGTGCCTCCGACCTCGGCATTACTCCCAACTCCGATGGTACTGTCGTGCGTCTGCCGTTCCCGGCTCCCACCGAGGAGCGTCGTCGCGAGCTCGTTAAGGAGTGCCGCGAGTACGCCGAGCAGGCCAAGGTCTCCATCCGCAACATCCGCCGCGACTTTAACAATAAGCTCGAGCGCGACGAGGAGCTCACCGAGGACGATGTCCGTCGCGAGCAGGCCAAGGTCCAGAAGCATACCGACGAGTATGTCGCCAAGGTCGAGGAGCTTCTGAAGGAAAAAGAAGCCGAGGTCATGGAGATCTAAGGTGCAATACGACGAGCATAAACTGGTCGAGTACTTTGCCGACGCCCCTGCGGGCGTCGGTTTTTCCGACCTTGACCTCAATAACATTCCGCACCATATTTCGTGCATCATGGACGGCAACGGCCGTTGGGCCACGGCGCGCGGTCTTGCCCGCACCGAAGGCCACAAGGCCGGCATCGTCTCGCTGTGCGAGATCATTACCGCCTGCGTGCGCCTGGGCGTCGACGTGCTTTCGGCCTATGCGTTTTCGACCGAAAACTGGAATCGCCCGCAGCACGAAGTCAACGTTCTGATGCACCTGTTTGCCAAGACGTTTATCGATGAGCTACCGCTTCTTAAGCGCGAGAATGTTCGCGTTGTCTTTTTGGGCGATATTTCCGCGCTGCCCAAGAAGACCCGCGACGTCTTTGAGCGCGGCCTTGCCGAGTGCGCCGACCATACCGGTATGACGCTGGCGCTGGCCGTTAACTACGGTGCCCGTGCTGAGATCACCCGCGCTGTCCGCCAGATCGCACTTGATGCGGCTGCCGGCAAGATTGATCCCGCCGCGGTTGACGACAATATGGTGGCTTCGCACCTGTACACCGCCGGTCTTCCCGATCCGGAGCTCGTGATTCGCACTTCTGGTGAGCTGCGGCTTTCGAACTATCTGCTGTGGCAGGTTGCTTATTCTGAGTTCTATGTCACTGATACCTATTGGCCCGACTTTGATCGTTGGGGCCTTGTCGACGCCATTTTGGCCTTCCAGGGTCGCGACCGTAGGTTTGGTGGACTGAGCAAGACCGAGGAGGCTTAATCGTGTCCGAACGTCCCAAGGCATCCGCTCCCAAGGCACCTACTTCCGCGACGCCCGCGCGTAAGGCTGCCACTGCAGGAGCGCCTGCAGCGAAGGGCAGCTCCGGGTCGTGGTTGGCGGGCTTTATCACCCGTGCCGCCGCCGGTATCGTCTATGCCGTTGTCTTTATCCTGTGCCTGGTTTTGGGTATTGTGCCCACGGCCATCTTCGTGTCCGTCATGAGCGGTCTGTGCTGCTATGAGTTCTTCCGCATGACGAGGCTCGACGGCAAGGTTGCCAACGAGCGCCTTGGAATCGCTGCCGCCGTGCTCTTTCCGCTCTCGGCTCTGGGCGATTCGCTGCTGTTGAACGCTCTGCTGTTCGCTTTGATGCTTGCGGTTGGTATCTGGTATGTCTGGTCTCCGCGCACTCGCATCTCTTACGTTGCCGTGACGCTCATGGGCCCTATCTACACTGGCTTTATGCTGTCGGCTATCGTGCTTTTGCGTGATGCCGTGCCCGGTTTTGCCGGCGCCCTGCTTTCGGTGGGCGTTTGCGCGTCCCTTTGGGTCTCCGACTCGTTTGCCTACATCGTGGGTAGCCGCATCGGCAAGCATAAGATGGTTCCCAAGATCTCTCCCAAAAAGAGCTGGGAGGGCTTTGTCGGCGGCATTTTGGGCTCTGTCTTGATCTGGCTCATCCTGTGGGCAACGCACTTCTATAAGCTGAGCCTGCCCTATGCACTTCTGTGCGGCGTGGTCGTTTCCATCCTGGGCGTTATCGGCGACCTCATCGAGTCGCGTATCAAGCGCGGTGTGGGCGTTAAGGATTCCGGCAATCTCATCCCGGGCCACGGCGGCATGCTCGACCGCAGTGATTCGCTTATCTTTGGTTGCATTACCGCACAGCTGCTGCTGATGATCGGAGGCGTGCTGTAATGGCTTTTCAGACCACCTACGGTCCCGACGGGCGTCTTCGTGTTGCCATTCTGGGCTGTACGGGTTCTATCGGCACTCAGGCGCTCGACGTGTGCCGTCAGCATGCCGATCGCCTGCAGGTGACGGCGCTGTCCGTTAACTCCAGCACTCCCGAGCTCGTTGCCGCTGCCCGTGAGTTCTCGGTTCCGGCTGTTGCCGTGGCGGACGCCTCCCATGGCGCCGACGCTGTGCTGCGGGAACTGCCCGAGGGCACGGAGCTCGGCGTTGGCGCACAGGCTGTGTGCGAGCTCGCACGTCGCGATGATGTCGACTGCGTGCTCGTGGCCATCGTGGGCGCTGCCGGTCTCGAGGCGAGCCATGCTGCCCTGACCTCGAACAAGCGTCTTGCCTTGGCCAACAAGGAGTCGCTCGTCGTCGGTGGCGATCTGCTTATGACGTTGGCGCAGCCGGGTCAGCTTATCCCGGTCGACTCCGAGCATTCTGCCATCTACCAGTGCTATCTGGGCGAGAATCCGCGCGAGGCTCACTGCATTTGGCTTACCTGCTCGGGCGGCCCGTTCTTTGGCCGCACGCGTGACGAGCTCGATCGCGTGACGCGCGCCGATGCCCTGGCGCATCCTACGTGGGCTATGGGTGCCAAGATCACGATTGACTCCGCCACCCTCATGAACAAGGGTCTGGAGCGTATCGAGGCCATGCATCTGTTTGGCTGCGATCTCGATTTCATTAACGTGGTCGTGCAGCGTCAGTCTAAGATTCACTCCATGGTCGAGTTTGCCGACGGCTCTGTGATGGCGCATCTCGGTGCCTCCGACATGCGCATTCCCATCCAGTTTGCCTTCTCGTATCCCGAGCGTTGGGATACGCCGGCTCAGCGTATCGATTTCCGCGAGTTGGGGCAGCTTACCTTTGACGCGGCCGATATGGATACCTTCCGCTGCCTTGCGCTGGCCGAACGTGCCGGCAAGACGGGCGGCACCATGCCGTGCGTGCTCAATGCCGCCAACGAGGTCGCCGTCGATGCCTTCCTGCATGATGGCTGCAGCTTTACCGATATCGACCGCATTGTTGAATCCTGCATGGATGCTCACGATGCGCAGACGGTCGAATCGTTTGAACAGCTTCGCGACATCGATGACTGGGCGCGTAAAAATGCCGCGCAGTTGCTCGCCGCAACCCGTTCTTAACCCATAAGGATTGCTTTTTCGTTTTATGGATACTGTTCTGAGCGTTCTCTCATCGGTCTTTTGGGGCCTGCTGATGCTTTCCGTCCTCGTGTTTTTGCACGAGGGCGGCCACTTTTTGGCGGCGCGTGCCTGCGGTGTCCGCGTGACTGAGTTCTTTTTGGGCCTGCCGTGTCGCTTTGATATCCACCACACGTCGCGTCGCATCGGCACCAAGTTTGGCGTGACGCCGCTGCTGCTGGGTGGCTATGCTGCCATCTGTGGCATGGATCCGACCGACGTCTCGTGCGCCGACCGCGTGCTCGCGGCTATCTATCGTCATGGTCGCGTGACCGTGGCCGACCTTGCTGTCGAGCTTGAGCTTTCCGAGGAAGATGTGCTCGAGGCATGCGCCCTGTTGTTGGGCTGGGGTTCCATCGCACCCTGGTATGAGGAAGGGGAGAAGCCCTCGCCGAGCTACTATCCCACCAAGTATCAGACGCTGCCGCGAGACGCGGCGGGATACACCACCTTTGACGGCCGCCGGTTCGATCGAGAGCATGCGACTGCCGAGGGCGATGTGTGGGAGCTGCCGTGCGGCGAGGCCGAGTTCCTTGCACGAGAGCGTTCGCACACCTATCTTGGCCAGGGCTTTCTCAAGCGCGCCTTTATGCTGCTTGCGGGCATTATCGTCAATATCCTGACGGGCTTTTTGCTCCTTATGAGCATCTATTCCATCGCAGGTGTCACGGTACCGGTGGATACCAATGTGATTGGCCAGGTTGACGAAGGCTCGATTGCCGCCAAGGTGGGTATCGAGGGCGGCGACGCGATCCTTTCGGTTGACGGAGTATCGTGCTCTACCTGGATGGACGTTTACGATGCCATTGGCAAGGCTGCCGGTAAGGACGATATCGCCATCGAGTACGAGCGTGACGGCAAGCAGCATTCGACCACGGTTGCACTCAAAGAGGACGAGCGCCTAGGTGTGTATGCCTCTACGCAGGTGGTCCGTTTGGACCCCATCACGTCGGCTCGTCTGTCGTTCTCCTATGTCGTGCAGACAGCGGAGGGCGTGCTGCGCCTGCTCCAGCCGCAGCATACGATGGAGATTCTCGATCAGTCCTCTTCGATCGTGGGTATTAGCGTTATGTCCTCGCAGGCTGCTGCTGCCGGCCCTGCCACGTTCCTTTCGTTTGCCGCCCTTATTTCGTTCTCGCTTGGCTTTATGAACCTGCTGCCCATCCCACCACTCGATGGCGGCAAGCTGGTCATCGAGATCATTCAAAAGATTGCGGGCCGCGAGCTTCCGCTCAAGGTCCAGACGATTGTGAGCTATGTGGGCATCGCGCTCTTTGCGCTGTTGTTTGTCTATATGCTTCGTTCCGACGTCCTTCGATTTATTCTGTAGGGGAGTGTTTGGGTTGTCTTTATCCCATCCTTTGCCTCGCGAGCTGACGCGTCCCGTGCATGTGGGCGGCGTGCAGATCGGTGGCGGCGCGCCGGTGGTGGTCCAGTCCATGACCTGCACCGATACCGCTGATGCCCAGGCAACGCTTGCGCAAGTGCGTGCTTTGGCGCAAGCTGGCTGCGATATCGTGCGCGTGAGCGTGCCTACCGAGGCCGCGCTTGAGGGTTTCCGCACCATCTGTGCCGAGTCTCCGGTGCCAATTGTCGCCGATATCCACTTTAACCATAAGCTCGCCATTGGTGCCGTTGAGGCCGGTGCTGCCAAGCTGCGCATCAATCCCGGTAATATCGGCGATTGGGCCAAGGTTGACGCGGTGATCGATGCTGCGGGTGCCGCGGGCTGCGCGATTCGTATCGGCGTCAATGCCGGTTCGCTTGAGCAGGATATCGCCGAGCGCGACGACCTCACGCAGCCCGAAAAGCTCGTGATGTCGAGCGAGCGTTTCGTCAAGCATTTTGAAGACCGCGGCTTTACGAACATTGTGCTTTCGGCCAAGGCCCATAGCGTGCAAACGACGCTCGACACCTATCGAGCCCTGTCGCGTGAGATTCCCCACATTCCGCTTCACCTGGGCGTAACCGAGGCGGGTACCAAGCTGCAGGGCACCATCAAGAGCTCAGTGGGCCTTGGTATCCTGCTGTCTGAGGGTATCGGTGACACCATGCGCGTCTCGCTCACGGCCGATCCGGTCGAGGAGCCGCCGGTCGCCTGGGGAATTTTGCAGTCGCTGGGCCTGCGTCGCCGTGGTCCCGAGATTGTCTCGTGCCCCACGTGCGCCCGCTGCCAGGTTAACCTGATCGCAATCGCTGAGGAAGTAACCGAGCGGCTTAAGAACTATGCCGCGCCGCTTTCGATTGCCGTCATGGGATGTGCCGTTAATGGCCCCGGTGAGGCTTCTGATGCCGACCTGGGCGTTGCTTGCGGACGTGGTCAGGCTCTGCTCTTTTCGCACGGCCAGATCATTGGTAAAGTAGCTGAGGATCAAATTGTCGACGCGCTTATGGCCGAGGTCGACAAGCTTATTGAGGAGAAATAAATGACCCGAGCAATGTATATGTCTAAGCTCTATGCACCGACGCTCAAAGAGGATCCGGCCGACGCCGAGCTTGCAAGCCATCGTCTGCTGCTTCGTGCCGGTATGATCCGCAAGGAGGCCGCCGGTCTGTATTCCTATCTGCCGCTCGCTTGGCGCTCGATTCGTAAGATCGAGAATATCGTGCGCGACGAGATGGACGCCGCCGGCGCTCAGGAGCTCATGATGCCCATTATGGTCGATGCCGAGCTGTGGCGTGAGTCCGGCCGCATCGATGCCTATGGCAAGGAGCTCGTGCGCTTTGACGACCGTCATGGTCGCGAGTTTGTGCTGGGCCCCACGCACGAGGAGACCGTCACGGCCCTGGTGCGCAACGAGCTGCGCTCCTATAAGCAGCTGCCCGTTAACCTGTACCACATTCAGGACAAGTTCCGCGATGAGTTCCGTCCCCGCTTTGGCCTGATGCGCGGCCGCGAGTTCATCATGAAGGACGCCTACAGCTTCTCTGCCACGCAGGAGAGTCTGCAGGAGGAGTACGACAAGATGAAGCAGGCCTACGCCAACATCTGCGAGCGCTGCTACATCAAAGCTCTGCCCGTTGTCGCCGACTCCGGCGAGATCGGCGGCGACACCTCCGTCGAGTACATGGCGCTGGCCGATGCCGGCGAGGCTTCGCTCGTTTACTGCGACGATTGCGGTTTTGCTGCCGATGACGAGGCTGCAAGCACCAAGGTCGTTGTGACCGAGGGCCCCGGCGACGGTACACTCACCAAGGTCGAGACTCCGGGTATGGGCACCATCGAGGCCGTCGCCAAGTTCTTCGGCTTCCCCGAGAACGGCACGCGCAAGTCGCTGGCGTTGATTGACTCCGAGGGCAAGCCGGTCGTGGCCATTGTCCCGGGCGACCACGAGCTCAATGACTGCAAGGCCGAGCATGTCTTTGGCAAGGGCTATCGTATGATGACCGACGAGGAGCTTCAGGCGAACGGTCTGCACAAGGGCTTTATCGGACCGGTCAACCTGCCCGAGGGCATCCGTCTGGTGTGCGACGAGAGCCTGCGCGAGTCCAAGCAGTGGGCCTGCGGTGCCAACGAGGTCGATTATCACTTTACCGGCGCCTGTCCCGAGCGCGACTTTACCGTCGACGAGTGGGCCGACCTGGTCACCGTCGTCGCCGGCGATCCCTGCCCGCACTGCGGCAAGCCGCTCTCTGCTGCTCGCGGCATCGAGGTTTCCCAGGTCTTCCAGCTGGGCACCAAGTACTCTGAGGCCATGGGTGCCACCTTTATGGACGAGGACGGCAAGGAGAAGCCGCTTATCATGGGTTGCTACGGCGTGGGCGTTTCTCGCTCGCTCGCTGCCGTCGTGGAGCAGCACAACGACGAACACGGCATAGTCTGGCCGCTCTCCGTCGCGCCGTACGAGGTCGCGGTGATTCCGCTCGACCCCAAGAAGGAGGAGTGCACTTCCGTCTGCGAGCAGATCGTTGATGGCCTATGCGCCGAGGGCATCGAGGTCGTCGTCGATGATCGCGATGAGCGTCCTGGCTTTAAGTTTGCCGACAACGACCTTATGGGCTTCCCGTATCAGGTGGTGCTCGGCAAGCGTGGCCTTAAGAATGGCACGGTGGAGCTCAAGGACCGTGCTACCGGCGAGCGTGAGGACGTGGCGATCGACGAGGTTGTCACCAAGGTTGCTGAGCTTGTGAAGGCGGCCCGTCGTTAATCGACGATTTCGCTTGTAGTTCGATATACGGGACGGCCCCGCATTTCTCCAGATCGGGGAGATGCGGGGCCGTCCTTTTATCTTGTCGGCGTGCTCAATCGCTAAAAGGAAAAACCCCACAGCCCATATGAGCTGCGGGGTTTTTCCTTTGTGCCTCCGATGCGAAATGAATCGCTCAGATATTACTGATAATCGACGACGTCGATCCAGTTCTTAAGGAACTCATCGTTCACGTTGCGCTTACGAGCGAGCTCGGAAGCGGCGACGATGCTCGTCCACTGACGCACGACCTGCATGGGCATGTCGGCGCGGTCGCAGTAGAGTTCCAGGTAGGCCTCGGCCTGATCCTTGCTGTTGAGGGCAAAGAGCAGGTAGGTGGTGGCAACGTCGGCAGCAGGGGAGCCCTGGGTGGCGTGTGCCCAGTCGCAGACGTACAGCTGGCCGTCGTCGCCAACGATGACGTTGGAGGGGTTGAAGTCGCCGTGGCAGACCTTGAACTCCTTGGTCATGCCGTCCAGACGCTCCTGAAGGTTGTAGCGCGTGGTGGCATTGAGCTGATCGAGGCTGTCGATCATGCGGGCGAACTTGTCGCGCTGACGGTTGAGCAGCGGGGAGGTGTAGCCGTGGATCTCGATCTGGAGGTCGACGAACATCTCGAGGTACTCACCGAAGCGCTGGGGCTCGGCAGTCATCTTGTCGGCAAGGGTGGTGCCCGGAACCTTCTCGGTCACGAGCGCCCAGCCGTTGGCGTTCTCGAGCTGAGAAACCTCGAGAGCCTTGGGGCTGCGGATGCCGCACTCATTGATGCGGGCAAGATTCAAAGCCTCATTGAACACGTCGGAGACGGGCTTGGTCTCGTTAAAGACCTTGACGATCTTGTCGCCCAGGTCGTAAACGACCTTGTTGCCACGGCGGACGAGCTCGGTCTTGGAATCGGGTAGCAGCATGGTTGCATCCTTTCAACGATGCGATAGAAGCGACGGCGGGGGTGTGTGAAACACCCGTGCACCCCCGCCGTTAAAAACCGTGCTAGAACTAGCAGACGGCGTAGTCCTGGGGCTCGCGGCCGTAGTAGGCGTCCAGGTAGAGCTCCTTGATCTCGCTCATGAGCGGGTAGCGCGGGTTAGCGCCGGTGCACTGGTCGTTGAATGCCTGCTCGGTCATCTCGTCGAGGGTGTCGAGGAAGTACTGCTCGTCGACACCGTAGTCGGCGATGGTCTTCTTGACGCCGATGAAGTCCTTGAGCTCCTCGAGCTTCGTGATGAAGTTCTCGAAGACCTCCTTGTCGTCCTTGCCCTCGATGCCGCAGTACTTGGCCATCTCGGCGTAGTTATGCAGCGCGTTGGGGTAAGGATACTGGGAGAAGGTACCCATCTTGACGGGGACCTCGGCGGCGTTGAAGCGCAGCACCTCGTCGATCATCAGGGCGTTGGCAACGCCGTGGGGCAGGTGGTGGTAGGCGCCGAGCTTGTGGGCCATGGAGTGGTTGAGGCCCAGGAAGGCGTTGGCGAAGGCCATACCGGCCATGCAGGAGGCGTTGTGCATCTCCTCGCGGGCATGCGGGTCCTTGGCGCCGTTCGTGAAGCTGGAGGGCAGGTTCTCGAAGACGAGCTTAGCAGCGCGCTCGGAGAGGCCCTTGGTGTAGTCGGAAGCCATGATGGAGACGTAGGACTCGATGGCGTGGGTCATGACGTCGATGCCGGAGGCAGCGGTCAGGCCGCGCGGGGCGGTCATGCAGTTGTCGGCGTCGACGATAGCCATGTTGGGGAGCAGCGCGTAGTCGGCGAGCGGCCACTTGATGCCGGTCTCCTTGTCGGTGATGATGGCGAACGGCGTGCACTCGGAGCCGGTACCCGAGGAGGTCGGGACGGCGACGAAGTAGGCCTTCTTGCCCATCTCGGGGAAGGTGAAGATACGCTTGCGGATGTCCATGAAGTCCATGGCCATGTCCTCAAACTTGCACTCGGGGTGCTCGTACATCATCCACATGATCTTGCCGGCGTCCATAGCGGAGCCACCGCCGACGGCGATGATGACGTCAGGCTCAAAGAGAGCCATCTGCTTGGCGCCGCGACGTGCGCACTGCAGCGACGGATCGGGCTCGACGTCGTAGAAGCAGTCGTGGGCGATGCCCATCTCGTCGAGCTTGGCCTCGATGGCGCGGGTGTTGCCATTCTTGAAGAGGAACTGGTCGGTGACGATGAAGGCGCGCTTCTTGCCCATTACGTTGCCCAGCTCGTCGAGGGCGACGGGCGTGGAACCCTTCTTGAAGTAGACCTTCTCGGGAGCGCGGAACCACAGCATGTTCTCACGGCGCTCGGCCACAGTCTTAACGTTGATCAAGTGCTTCACCCCAACGTTCTCGGAGACGGAGTTGCCGCCCCAGGAGCCGCAGCCCAGGGTCAGAGACGGCTTCATGCCAAAGTTGTACAGGTCACCGATGCCGCCGTGCGAGGACGGGGTGTTGATGACGATACGGCAGGCCTTCATGACGTGCTCGAACAGGCTGATCTTCTCGGCCTGGGCGGGGTGCACGTACAGAGAGGCGGTGTGGCCCGGGCCACCGGCGAGCACCAGGTGCTCGGCCTTGTCGACGGCCTCCTGGAAGTCCTTGGCGTGGTACATGGCCAGGACCGGGGAGAGCTTCTCGTGGGAGAACTCCTCCTTGGCGGGGTCGGTGGAGGTGACCTCGGCGATCAGGATCTTGGTCTTGGCGGGAACCTCGATGCCGGCGAGCTCGGCGATCTTGGCGGCAGCCATGCCGGGGATGCGGTGGTCGAGAGCGCCGTTCTTGAACATGGCGGCACGCAGGGCCTCCATCTCGGCACCCTGCTTGACGAAGTAGCAGCCGCGCTTCTGGAACTCGGCCTTAACCTGGTCATAGATGGTGTCGATGACGGTCACGGACTGCTCGGAAGCGCAGATCATGCCGTTGTCGAAGGTCTTGGAGTGGATGATGGAGTTGACGGCGAGCAGCACGTCGGCGGTGTCGTCGATGACGACCGGGGTGTTACCGGCGCCAACGCCCAGGGCGGGCTTGCCCGAGGAGTAGGCGGCCTTGACCATACCCGGGCCACCGGTGGCGAGGATGATGTCGACGTCGCGCATGACCATGTTGGTCAGCTCGATGGAGGGGACATCGACCCAGCCGATGATGCCCTCGGGGGCGCCGGCCTTGACGGCGGCGTCAAGCACGAGCTTGGCGGCGGCGATGGTGCACTTGGCGGCAGCCGGGTGCGGGGAGATGATGATGGCGTTGCGGGTCTTCAGGCTGATCAGCGTCTTGAAGATCGCGGTGGAGGTGGGGTTGGTCGTCGGGATGACGGCGCCCACGATGCCGATGGGCTCGGCGATCTTGGTGATGCCGTAAGCCTCGTCGCGCTCCAGGACACCACAGGTCTTGGTGTTCTTGTAAGCGTTGTAGATGTACTCTGCGGCGTAGTGGTTCTTGATGACCTTGTCCTCAAGAACGCCGCGGCCGGTCTCCTCGATGGCCATCTTCGCCAACGGGATACGAGCCTTGTTGGCGGCCATGGCGGCCTCATAGAAGATCTTGTCGACCTGCTCCTGCGTGTACGTAGCAAAAAGCGCCTGGGCCTCTCGCATCTGAGCGAGCTTAGCCTCAAGCGCCTCTACGTTGTCCACAATTGCGGGAGTAGTGTTTTCCGGTGACTTTTTCACCATTTGTGTCTCCTTGCGATCGGAGATTTACCCTACGCCTTGCATGATAGCAAGAAATTATTCGGCGAACGGTAAGATTCCCATAAAAGGCACACTAAAACGCTTCAACCAAATGAACCGTTTCAACTAATGCTGCATCGCCCCGCTCATTTGGGACAGACTTACATGAGTGCTTTCACTCATTTGGGACAGACATCGTTTTGCCATTTTGCCGTTCTGGACCTGTTTTTGCCGCTCATTGGATATAAATAGGTCACAGGCTCAGCATTTCGCGTTGCTTCTCTCCTTTTAGGTGTTGCCTGTACAGTTTTGGAAGGAGAGATTATGCCCCGATGCGCCCGCGCCGTTTCGATCACCGGCTATTACCATGTCTTTGACCGCGGTAATTCCAAACAGATTATTTTTGAAGATGACTCCGACCGTTATCGTTTCTTATCGGATATCTCGGATAGGTTCGCGCGCCATGAAGTGGCGGTGTTGGCTTGGTGCCTTATGGATAATCACTTCCATTTGATGGTTGATGACCCATGTGACAACCTTTCAAAGGCAATGCAGTGCGCACTGACGGCATATGCTAAATATTTCAATGGGAAAACGGGGAGAACGGGGCATCTGTTTGACAATCGCTATTCGCGGGTCGCGGTTGAGTCGGACACGCAGGCAGTGCAGCTGCTCGATTATATCCATCTCAATCCGGTGAAAGGTGCAATCAACTCACTCGAGGCGTACCGTTGGTCAAGCTACAAGGCATACCAGCTGGGCTACGATCCCTTTGACATCTGTGATGCGGCCCCCATGCTCGATATTGTCGGCGGGTCTCGTCGTTATTGCGAGCAGCTCGAGGAAGTTGCCGGGCGCATCTGGTCGGTGGAGGTTCTTCCACGCCGGCGGATCCCCGATGAGGAGGCCTTTTCCGTTGCGCGCGAAGTCCTGCCGAGCATAGATCCTGCGCTGCTCAAGGCTCTGCCACGCCCCGAACGCGATGCCTATCTTCTGAGGCTCAGGCGGGCGCATCTCACGGTCAAGCAAATTGCCCGTATCACCGGTATCGGCGCTACAAGCGTGACCAAGGCCACCATAGGCTGGAGTGAGGCAGCGTGAGGCAGGGGCGAACCGCTGCCGGCACGCGTTATGTCTGTCCCAAATGTGTGAAAGCACTCATGTATGTCTGTCCCCAATGAGTGCAAAAAGGCGCCCTCCGCATGGGAGGACGCCTTTGGTAAGTTCTATGTGAACGCGAGGTCTTTGACCCGGAGAGTCCGAGGTACTTGTTGGTAAGACCTTATTTAGGAGCGCGCAACCTTGCCGGACTTGAGGCAGGTGGAGCAAACGTTCATCTTGCGACGGTGACCATCGACGACGACGTAGACGCGCTGGATGTTGGGGCGGAACTTACGGTTGGTGACGCGGTGAGAGTGGCTGATGGAGCGACCGGCAACGGGGTGCTTACCGCAAACTTCGCAAACTTTGGACATAACTGACCCTCCTTGGGCGACAAACGAACATGTCGCGTTAACAAACAAGCCTGAACTATAGCACAGAAGCATGTCTCTGTGCGCAATCTACACAGAGATATTTCTCTTTTGGCGATAGTGCCCACGCCACGGCCCTGGACGTAGATCCGATTTGCGTGCAGCAGAGGGGATTATGCCAGCTCGCAACAAGGTTTTCAAGCGCGTCCCACAAATATATATAGGTTTATGGAGCTATTGGCTCCGTTTACGGATTGACTGGTATTTATGCTCGCATTTGAGCCCGAGGTTGGCTACACTATGCCTTGACCATTAAAGGGGTACGAGATACCCGCATGGAATTACATAGCTGTCAATGAGCAGTACTTCCTGTGGGTGTCTGGTCCGCTTTGAGCGGTCGGGCATCTATTTTTTTGACTGTGTCAGCAGTCAAGACATGTGAGGAAGGAGATCGATGGGCACGACTTCCCCCAAGGCGGTCATCATGGACGAGACCGCCGTCAACCGAGCGATGACCCGCATCGCGCACGAGATCCTCGAGCGCAACGAGGGCTGTGAGGACCTCGCTCTGGTCGGCATCGTCACGCGCGGCGACCTTCTGGCAAAGAAGCTCGCCGAGGCGATCAAGGAGATCGAGGGCGTCGACGTTCCGCTCGGCAGCCTGGACATCAGCTTCTATCGCGATGACTATGCGACCAATTTCGCTCCCGCGATCCACGCTACCAACATTCCTTTCAGCGTCGACGGCAAGCGCGTCGTGCTGGTGGACGACATCCTGTACACGGGTCGTACCATCCGCGCCGCTCTGGACGCCGTTATGGACCTGGGCCGTCCGAGTCGAGTCGAGCTGGCAGTTCTCGTTGACCGCGGTCACCGCGAGCTCCCTATCTCGCCGGACTTTGTCGGCAAGAATGTTCCCTCGTCGCATGAGGAGAACGTGCACCTATATATGAAGGAAGTCGACGGCCGTACCGCTGTCGAGATCAACGACGTCGCGCCGGGTTCCCACGTGGGCTCCGCGCCGCTGGGAGGTGAGTAGTACCGTGGCGTTCAATCATAAGCACCTGATCGACATTACCGAGTACTCCGAAGAGGACATCAAGCTCATCCTCGAGACCGCCAAGGCGTTCTCCGAGGTCAACGAGCGTGCCATCAAGAAGGTCCCCACGCTCAAGGGCAAGACCATCGTCAACATGTTCAACGAGCCCTCGACGCGTACCCGCAGCTCCTTCGAGCTCGCCGAGAAGCGTCTTTCGGCCGACAGCCTCAATTTCGGCGGCTCCTCGACCTCCACGGTCAAGGGCGAGAGCCTCGTCGATACCGTCGAGACCCTCAATGCCTACAAGATCGACTGCATCGTCGTGCGCGACAAGCATGCCGGTGCTCCATACATCGTCACGCAGAATTCGCCCGCGAGTGTTATCTGCGCCGGTGACGGTAAGCACAACCACCCCACACAGGCTCTGCTCGACCTGTATACCATCTTGGAGCACAAGGGCGACTTCCGCGGTCTGAAGGTCGCCGTCGTCGGCGATATCTCCCACTCCCGCGTTTGCGGCTCGTTGATCCCCGCCCTCAAGATTATGGGCTGCGAGACCTACGCCGTCGCCCCCGGTACGCTGCTGCCGCCGGCGCCCGAGGTTCTGGGCTGCGACCACGTGACGAGCGACCTCGATTCCGTCCTGCCCGAGCTGGACGTCGTCTACATGCTGCGCGTACAGCAGGAGCGCCTCGAGGGTGCCCCGTTCCCGACCATTCGCGAGTACCACAAGCTCTTCGGCCTGACCAAGGACCGTGAGAAGCTCATGAAGCCCGACGCGATCATTTGCCACCCGGGCCCCATCAACCGCGGCGTCGAGTTCGACTCCTATATGGCCGACCACCCGCAACGCTCCGTCATCCTGGAGCAGGTCTACGCCGGTATCTGCGTGCGTATGGCTATCCTGTATCTGCTGCTTGGAGGTGCCGATAATGGCCTTGCTTCTTAAGAATGCCCACGTCGTCGACCCGTCTGTCGAGCTTGACGGTGTCGTTGACGTCCTGATCGACGGCGACAAGATCGCCGAGGTCGGCGAGAACCTCGCCGCCGAGGGAGCCGAGGGCCGCGACCTTTCCGGTAAG
>CAJMRJ010000003.1:0-33563 GCA_905215865.1 uncultured bacterium
TGCCAGCTCCTCGTCGGTGAGCTGTTCGTCTTTATTTTCTGCCATAGTTACCTCTTTTTACTATTTCTTAGCGTGCTTGCCAGCACCCTTGCTGTCATCGGTGACCGAGATGAGCTGTCGGTCGGCAGCGCCATTACGACGCGCACGGCGGCGTTCCTCGGCATCGCCCGCGTCGGCGGCGGCGCGGTGTGCCTTGTTGACGTTAAAGACCTCGTCGTGCTTGCGCCACGGACCGACGGACTCGCCAAAGCTCATCTTAAGGCCGGCGATAAAGCCGCCGAGCCAGCCGATCGGCGCAAACTGCATCAGCGGGAACAGCGAGAACACCCAGGTCAGCAGAACGACTGCCGCAACTCCCGCAAAGTTGGCAATCCAGTAGTCGCGCTTGGTGATGACGCGCTTTTCGCACGCCCACTGGCCGCACAAAAAGCCGATGTAGATCGCAAAGAGAAAGAGCACCAGCGCAAGCACCACGAACGTCAAGCTCATGGGCGCTACTCCCCGTGATGGTGGCCGCAGCAGCACTCGTGGCCGTCGTCATGGCCGTGGCCGCCGCAGCACTCGTGGTCCTCGCCATGGTGGTGGCCACAACCGCACTCGTGATCGTCGCCATGCTCGCCGCAACCGCAGCCTTCCTCGTGAGCACCATGCTCCTCGGGACGATACTGCGACCAGTCCAGACCGGCGGCGATGGCGTCGGCCTCCTCCTTATAGAGGACCGTGACGGCCTGGGTACCCAGCTTGGCGCCACCAATGGCATCGAGCATGTCGTAAAGCGTAAAGGCCACGTCGGCGCCGGGCAGCGCAAGCTCACGGTCGTCGGCATAGGCGAGCGCCAAGCGCAGGTCCTTAATGAAGTGCTCGACCATAAAGCCGGGCTTGTAGTCGCCGTCGAGCGCCTTGGGAGCCAGGCTCTCCATGGCGCCGGACTTGCCGGTGCCGCCCAGGATCATCTGACGGGTCTTCTCAAGATCAAGGCCGCTCAGCTCGGCAAAGGCCAGCGCATCGGCCATACCGACCATGCAGGCGCCCAGCGACACCTGGTTGGCAAGCTTGGCAGCCTGACCCTTGCCGGCGCCGTCGAAGCAGCAGATGGTTGCCGCAAAGGTGGAAAGGATATCGCGGACCGGCGCGATGTCGTTCTCGGTGGCGCCCACGATAGCCGTGAGCGTGCCGGCGATAGCTCCCGACTCGCCGCCGGTGACGGGGCAGTCAAACGCCATGCGGCCGGAGACCTGGGCGGCCTCGGCAATGTCGCGCGCCAGCTCGGGCGAGCTCGTGGTAAGGTCGATCAGGACCGCACCGGGCTTAGTGCACGCGAGCAGACCGTCACCCGCCAGGTAGAGCTCCTCGACCTCGGAGGGATAACCCACCATGGTAAAGACGACGTCGGCGTTCGCCGCGGCATCTGCCGGCGTATCGGCCCAGACGGCACCGCGCTCAACGAGCGCTGCGGCCTTGGACTTGGTGCGGTTGTTGACCGTGACGGGATAGCCAGCGTCCAGAATGTGGCTGGCGATGGGGGCACCCATAATTCCGGTGCCGATAAATGCGACAGAGAGCTTGTTTGCCATGAAACCTTTCCTTTTGGGTTGGGTGTTGTTACCAGGTTGAATACTCGGTGCCAGCGTTTGGGCTGTGAGTCGAGGGCGATTACGGATGCAGCGCTTGCCTACTGGCCGCGCACGCGGCGGGCGATGCGGTCGGAAAGCGATGCCTTGTCGGCGCGGTTCTTACCCCAAAACGCGCAGGCCACCATGCCGGGGCCCACATGTGAGCCGATGGTGGGGCCCACGGAGCTGCGAATGATCGTGACGTCGGCGCAGCCCTCCTCCTTGCGGATGGCGGCTTCGAGCCAGTCGCCGTCCTTCTCGGCATCGGCAGTCATAATGGCGATGGGCATGGTGCGATCGGGCACGTAGTTCTCGCGGAACGACTTGAGGATGGACTTGAGCGCCTTCTTGCGGCCGCGGTTGACGCCGATCAGCGACAGCGAGCCGGCCAGGTCGTAGGAGAGCTCGGGCTTGACGTCGAGCTTTGCCGTGAGCTGCGCCGCCGCGGGCGGAATGCGGCCGCCGGCAGCCAGCGCATCGAAACTCTCGAGCGTAAAGTAGCCGTGCACGTAGGTTTTTGCCTCGTTTGCCCAATCGACCAGCTGCTTGGCGGTCAGTCCCGCCGAACGCTGGCGCACGGCCTCGAGCGCCAAGAGCGCGCCGGTCGCGCAGGGCAGAGCGTTGTCGACCACGTAGAGCTCAAAGTTGGGATACTCGGCGCGCACGGCATCTGCCGCCTGGCACGCGGAGTTGTAGCTCGACGACAGCGCCGAGGTAAAGCACAGGTAGACCGTGGGCGTGCCCTCTTTGGCGCACTCGGTAAAGAACTCGATATAGCGACCGAGCGACACAGCCGAGGTGGACACGCGGGCACCGGCGCGCATGCGGTCGTAGAATTCCTTGGGCGTAATGCTCGACCAGATGTCATCCGTGCGCTCCTCGCCATCGATAATGAAGGGAAAACCCAGGATATCGACATCGAGGTTCGCGGCGACCTCGGGGCTAAAGTCGCAGCAGGTATCGACGACGATGCGGCAACGGTTCGAATGACCGGCGGATGCGGCCTTGTCCATCAAAGCGACTCCTTACGTAAAAAGGCGGCCACCCGCATGGGATGGCCGCCAACCGTTAACTCATGCAAGTTAACGTATTTTACTCGTCAAGTGTTTCGATGCGGGGCTTGATGATGCCATATCCACCATTCTTACGGTGATACACCACATTGATGAGACCGGTCGTCGCGTTCTCGAACACGTAGAAGTCGTGGCCCAGCAGATCGGTCTGCACCAGCGCCTGCTCCTCGGTCATCGGGGTGACGTCGATAACCTTCTCGCGGACGAGCAGATCGTCCTCTTCCTCGGGCAGCAGCAGGTCGGCCAGATCCTCGACGCGCTCGACCGGCGCAACATCCGCGGCGCTGGCACCACCCTGGCGGTTATCCACGACCTTGGTCTTGAACTTGCGCAGCTGGCGGGTGACTTTATCGGCGGAGAGATCGATGGCGGCATACATATCTGCGCCGTGCTCGGCAACGCGAATCACAGAACCGCGGACACGAACCGTGACCTCGACGATTGCCGGGTTGGGGTTCGAGGGGTTCTTCTCATAACGAAGCACGACGTCGACTGTCATGGGCTCGATATCGAAAACCTTGAGCGCCTCGCCGATTTTCTCATCCACATGCGCACGCAGAGCATCGGTTACCGTCGTCTTGCGTCCAGAAACCTTGATATCCATACGTGGCTCCAATCTGCCTCGGGGACTTACTGTACTGGCTATGTACCCATTGCCGTGCATTTAATCACGCGAATTCCCAAAGACCCGAATAACGACTGCTTGATACCGCATACCGAAGTCTCGCACTTTTCCGTGGCAAAGTGCGCTATAGGAAGGCGTCGACGGAGTTAATTTTTCTCCTGAAAATTAGCTTTGACCTGCTTGTTTTAGCAAAATAGAAAAGCCGGGCTCCCCTATTTGGGAGACCCGGCCATGCGTGTTGAAACCGTGAAGAAGCGCCTCGTTCGATGTGTGGTAGACGCCACCCCTACCAATAACTAGCTATTGAGCTTGTTGATGTCATCGTCGGTGATGGCGCCCTCCTGGCTAGACGACGGACTGTCGCCGTTGTTATCGGAGGCGTCGCCATCGGAGGACTCGGTCTCGTTGGACGTGGAGTCGGATGCCTGCACATTGGCCCCCGAAACAGTCTTGGCGGTAAGGTCATAGGGCATTTGGCCATACCAGACGCAGTGGACCGCCTCGAGCGTGCCGTCGACCGTGATGCCGTCGAGGGCATCACTCACGGCACGGCACAGCTCATCGTTAGAGCTAAGGCCTGCGACGCCAAGCGTGGAGGGCGCCTCGAGCGTGCCGACATAGGAAATCTGGCTCATCAGGCGCGCGAGGTAACCACCGGCCGTGGAATCACAGATCACGTAATCGACCTCGCCCGACTCGAGTGCCTCGAAGCACTCGTTGATGTTGGAGAAGGTCTTTTGGTTGGCCGTGATGCTCTGCTTGGCAAGCGCTTCCTGCGAGGCCGAGGAGGTCTGAACGCCCAGGGTAGCGGTGTTAAGCGTTTCGGTGGAAACGCTCAGCGACTCGCCGTCACTGCTCTTGCCGAATACGGCGGGGGCGTCGTACAGACAGGTGCCAAGCGAGCTGATGTCGCCGCCCGCAGACTTGATGTCGCCAATAAAGATGTCGGCCTTTTTATCGCTGAGCGCGGAATCGGCCGAGGACGCATCGACAAAGGCGACCTTGAGACCCATGCGGCATGCGAGGGCACGAGCGGCATCGACCGCATAGCCCGTGAGGTTTCCGTCGGCATCCTGCATGGCTTGCGGGGCATCGGAAGTATCGAGGGCGACCGTCAGGGTTCCCGGCGTGACCAGGGCATCGTCCGATACCGTGGGGGTAACGGTCTCGCGCTCGATCTGGTCGATCGTGGGCGTCGTGAACGTGGACAGTGGATTGAACGCACATCCACTCAGGCCCAAAACGGCAATGACCGCCGCGGTCCCAGTACCTAACCGAGCCGCATGCATCAAGCTGCCCCTCACCATGTCCACTACCCTGCCTTCTGTGTCGTATACGATCCGTGCCCCGCACGGAATATCGGGTTGTTCCCACCAGCTGACCTGGTATTTGACCCCACACTTGCGCACCGGGGCGTTTGCTCGGGAGGCCGCAGCCACCTTCACGACTGACCCGCTCGCCCGCGAGGCGGTATTGCCCCAAAGAAAGTAGAACGGACGGTGCGGCTTACATCTAGGACGCGCCATGATCGCGCCGCGCGCACGCGGTCGCTTACGTGGATCCCTTTGACCGCGTCTGTCTTGGACTAGGATGGGCATTTCGTCCGTCCGCAACCACAGCCTGGCAGGAACGTAGGGCATTATAGCTAAGTTCAAGCTATAGTTTAAGGTTAGGGACGTTATTCGCATCGCGAGTACAGATTTCGCAGGTCGGGACGGGCCATTCGTGCCCCCATGAAGCCCGGAGCCCCCCACGGGGAGCTCCGGGGCACCCGTCTCAGGGTGCCGTGTGCAAAAAACGGCAAATATGAGTACTGCTACCAATTTAGTAGCAGCGTATTTCCGCCCCACGAGCCCTTTTTGAGTTCCGCACAGCCCGCTTGGCGCCAAGATATTCCACATTCGTTTATTATCTCTTCGCTGAATCCAGTTTTTCGGCCCAAGTTTCTTTATTTTTGCTGTCACTAATCTAGTAGCAGTACTCATATTTGCCGTTTTTTGCACAGGGCATATAAACAGACCCCCTATAAAGCCATAGTTTTACGCCGGCTTGAGCCCAAAGCACACTCGGAGCGTATTCAGCAGAGCATCTTGTCTCTTTCGACGAGCCTCTACACGATTCTGATATCGCTTACCCATACGTTGGTGGATGCGCCATGCGAGCGCTTCCATCGCTTCCATGTCGCAGAGCATTTCGTTGTTGACCGTCGCGACCTCGATTCCCATAGTAATCAAGCCCGTGTTGCGTTTTTCATCATGGATACGTCCCCTCCGGGAGGAATGGCCCAGCTCACCGTTGTATTCCAGGTCAAACCGGGCTGCCTCCTGATACGCATCGCAAACCGCATACGGCATCCCCGAGATCGCCTGCGCACGGTCGTTGAACTCGATCTTGTGGTCGGTCTTAAAGGGACCGCAAGCAAATCCGCCATAGGAAAACGGAAGCGAAAACATGGCAAGCATGATGCATTCCATGGGTGAGCGCAGGTTTTCCGACAGAAAGGGGCACAACCGCCGCAGCTGCTTGGCCGCGCTCCCCTTGCATGCCGCAAGGTAATCTGCCAGGCGATCGGGCGTCAGCACTGGCTCGACCTCAAAGTAGCCCACATCTGACGGCTGGTCCTTATCCTTTGCAAGTCTGTTCACGGTAGGCGAGCTGTAAGGGGGCAGATACTGCCCGCGATCGCTCAGCGAAATCTTGGAGCACAGCTCCTGGGCCAGGGCAAATGCCTGGATGCAGCCGACTTCGCGCGCAACGGCGGCACAGAGGGCCTCGGGAGACAAGCTGTACACCCCCGGCTCCACCTCCAAAATCGAGGCGTCCGGCAGGCCTGCAGAACAAACGGACCAGCTTGCACCAGGCATGCGACGACGCTGCTTCGCCGACCCCACCAGCAGGCACAAGTCTTCTTGGACCTCGCCACTCACGGCTCCGGTCCGCACCAAATCGGGAAGATAGATGTCCTCGGCCGAGGGAGACGATGCATGCAGCACACGGCGCTCTTCATCGGGATCGAGGTCTCTCCAGCTGATGTAACCCATTTGTCGGCGCTCGGCGCGCATCATGCGCAGCGCCGAGGCACCGGTCAGGACTACGGAGGCCGCCAGTTGCTCGCTTGTCAGCTCGATGCGCCGCGCTAGCTTCACTGCCACAAAACCACCCCTACCAAACGCGTGCAACAGCGAGACCATCGACTGCTGCGGCGCCGGCACGCTTGAGCTCCGCCGAGGCTGCTGCCATGGTCGCGCCCGTGGTAATGACATCATCGATGAGCAGCAGACGGCGGCCGCGCACATCCTCGACCGTCTCGTACATGCCCCGGGCATGCTCCCGGCGCTCATCGCGACCGAGCTCTCGCTGGTCACCATGACCGTATTTGACCAGGGCGTCCAGCAACGGGACACCCGAAAGATCGCAAAACGAGCGCGCGATTGCTTCCATATGGTCGAATCCACGCCGCCGAAACGCTGCCGCAGTCGCGGGCACAAATACCACCGCGTCGGCGCCGGACAGCACACTGCCGTAGCGATCGGGGGCTGCCACCTGGGCATGCAAGGCGGTGTCGTAGAGTAGCTCCGCCAGATACGGTGCCAGACGGCGCTCGCCCGCATCCTTGTACGCCTTGATGATGCGCGGCAGCGGATGTGCGTAGATGGCACACGCCAGACAGCGATCGAGCGCCTCGGCCATTGCCGAAGACGCGCCCTCGACCGAGCACTCGGTACACAGCAAATCCCCAAACGGGGCACCACATCGGATGCAGCTATGGCACGGGTCGATGAGCACAAACGAGGCCAGACAATCCTGGCAGATCAGCGCACCGGAACGCTCGCAGCCGGCGCATCGCGTGGGCGACAACGCCTCGAGCGCCTCGTATGTCACGTGCTCGGCAAGCGGTAGCAATTCGTCCGCAAACGGTAGGGCGTCGGCACCCTGCAGACGGCTCAATATGTTCAGATGGCTTTTCAAGACACAACCCTCCCTACGTTTGAACTGCACCCCAAAACCTGGACGGCTTAAATAAGAACTACGCCGCAAGGGACTGTCTCCGGAACTCCTCCGGGGTCAGTCCCTTCAGTTTAACCTGGCGCCTCCTCGTGTTCCAATGGACCACGAAGTCGTCGAGGTCCGCCTTGAAGGACTCGAAGTCCGGCCACGTCCTTCCGCGGAAGAACTCGTCCTTGATGTGGCCGAACACCTGCTCCGTCGCGCCGTTGTCGATGCAGTTGCCCTTCCGGGACATGCTCTGCACCACGCCGGCCTCCTCCAACCGCCTGCACCAACCGGCCTGCTGGTACTGCCAGCCCATGTCCGAGTGCAGGATCGGCCTGGAGCCCTTGGGCTTCTTGGACACGAGCTGGTCGAGCAGCTCGTGCTGCTGAGCCATGTTGGGGTGCAGCGACGTGGACCAGGCGACGATCTCCTTGCTGCCGAAGTCGTAGACCGGCGCGAAGTAGGCCTTGCCCCAGGGCTGCTTGAACTCGGTGACGTCGGTGCCCATCTTCTCCCACGGCCCGTCGGCGGCGAAGTCGCGCCCGATGACGTTCTCGAAGGTCTTTCCGACCTTGCCCCTGTACGAGTTGTACCTGTGGTAGTCGGTCTCGCGGCGGATCCCGCAGCTGATGCCCATCTCGCGCATCATCTTCAGCACGGTCTTGTCGGCTATGCGCACGCCCCGCTCGGCGCGCAGGCACATGGCGATCTGCCTGTGGCCGCACCCGTTGGCGGTGCGCGAGAATATCTCGGCGGCGGCCTCCCAGAGCTCGGGCCTGGTGGGCGCCTTGGGGTGCGAAAGCGCGTAATAGTAGCTCGACCTCGCCAAGCCGGCGCATTCCAACAGGTCAACGAGTGGGTACTGCCCTGAAAGCCCGCTCACGACAACCGCTTTCTCTCGGTTCGGGAGCGCTTCTCTGCCTTCAGGGCTATCGATTTTTTTAAGTAGGCGTTCTCGGCCTCGAGCTTCCGGACCCTCCGCTCGAGCTCCTGCTCGCGCGTCATCTCCTTGGCCGGGGAGCCGGAGCCTTTCGGCCTCCCCTTGGGCTTCGGCCTGAGCGCCTCCGGACCTTCCTCCCTGTATGCCTTCAGCCATTTCTTGAGAGAGCTCGGCGAGGCTATCCCGAACTTCGCCATGGCCTCGGGCTTCGTCATGCCCTCGTCAACGACCGCCCTGACGGCGGCCAGCTTCGTCTCAAACGAGCAGGCGGCGTGCTTCTTTCCCATCATAGCTAGAACCTCGATGCCTGCTGATCTGTAGATGTCTAGCCATTTTCTCACGGTTTCCTCTGGTATCCCGAGCAGAGCCGCAATCGATGCGCGGCCTCGCCCCATGTCGTACAGCTCGGCCGCGCGCAGCCTCAGACCGACGTCGTACAAAGCGTTTCCAGCCATAAAAGGGCCTCCCATTTCTCGTATCCAAGAAATGGGAGGCAGTTCAATGTGAGACCGGGGCTTTTTTCATGGCGCGCAACCATTTACCGAAAATGGGCCAACTTTTAAATCTTGCCTGTACATGTTTAAACAACATGTTTTACAATAAGCGTATCGAATCAGAACATCGGAGGCGGACTGCACACCCATCGGCAGGCCGACCCCACAACAAGAAGGTTGGTGAGCGCATTCATGGAGCGTGCAAGCGGCGTCCTCATGCCCGTCTCATCTCTGCCCGGACCATACGGAATCGGCGGCTTTGGCTGGAATGCCTACGACTTCGTCGATTTTCTCGTCTCGTGCAAACAACATTACTGGCAGATTCTGCCCCTTACGACGACGAGCTATGGCGATTCGCCCTATCAGTCGTTCTCGGCCCGCGCAGGCAACCCCAACTTTATCGACTTTGCCGAGCTTATCGAGGCCGGCTATCTGGAGCAGCACGATATCGACGGCGTGTACCTGGGCTCCGATCCCAGCAATGTCGACTACGGTGCTATCTTTGGCGGCCGCCGTCAGATTCTCGACCGAGCCGCTGAGCGCTTTGCTGCCGACAAGCCGGCCGATTTTGATGACTTTATCCAAGCCAACGAGGACTGGCTCATCCCCTACTGCGAGTTCATGACCGTCAAAGAGGAGTGCGGGCTCAAGGCCTTCTGGGAGTGGCCCGAGGAGCTCCGCCGCCGCGGCGAGGCATCCAGCAAGATCTGCGCCGCCCATCCCGAGCGCATGCTCTACCACCAGATGACGCAGTACCTCTTCGATCGCCAGTGGAGCCGCCTCAAGGCCTATGCCAACGAGCGCGACATTCTCATCATCGGAGATTTGCCCATCTATGTCTCGCGTGACTCCGTCGAGATGTGGGCGACACCTGAGCTCTTTAAGATCGACGCCGTCGGCAATCCCGTGAGCGTCGCCGGCACGCCGCCCGACCAGTTCTCGGCCACCGGCCAGTACTGGGGCAACCCCATCTACGACTGGGACGCCATGGAGTCCGACGGCTTCTCCTGGTGGGAGGGCCGCATTCGCGCCGCACTCGACATGTACGACGTCATCCGCCTGGATCACTTCCGCGGCTTCGAAGCCTATTGGGAGGTGCCGTTCTCCTCGCCCGATTCGTCCTACGGTTCGTGGACGCAGGGTCCCGGCCTCAAGTTCTTCAAGACACTCGAGGAAAAGCTCGGCACGCTGCCCATTATCGCCGAGGACCTGGGCTTCCTCACCCCCGGCGTCATCGACATGCGCGACAACTCGGGCTTCCCCGGCATGAAGATCCTGCAGTTTGCCTTTGAGGGCACCAACTCGTACTACCTGCCGCATAACTACATCGCCAACACCGTCGCCTATGTGGGCACCCACGACAACGAAACGGCGCGCGGTTGGTTTGAGGGAACGGCCACCCCGCGTCAGCGCGAGCAGGCAGCCCTGTACACCCATCAGCAGGCCGGCGAACCCATGGCAGATGCACTCAATCGCACCATCGCCGCCAGCGTGAGCGACACGTGCATCTACACCATGCAGGACCTGCTCAACTTGGGCAACGAGGCGCGCATCAACCCCCCTGCCACGCTGGGCGGCAACTGGACCTGGCGCATGCTCGACGGCGCCATCACCCGCGAGCTCGAGCACAAACTCACCGACTGGACCGAGACCTACTTCCGCATCCCGTCGGAAGCCGAAATCGAGCTTCCTCAATAGGAGCTACCGCGCCCGACCCCACCCCACCGTGCGGACGCGACCGCTTTTCCCGCGCGAGGCCACCCCAATCCCCTCGCGCGGGCTTCTTTTGAATTTCTGACATGTCGTCAACTCACCACAGGAGGAAACATGCCCCGTATCGATCTTGCGGATCTTGCCGAGCAGTCCTTTGGAACTTCGCTCGAGCAACTCGATGACCGCCGCATTTACAAACTGCTGGTCAAGCTCGTACAGGAGCGCTCCGCCGCCTGCCCGCTCAACAATGGCAAGAAAAAGCTCTATTACATCTCTGCTGAGTTTTTGATTGGCAAACTGCTGATCAACAACATGATCGACCTTGGCATCTATGCCGAGGTCAAAGACCAGCTCACCGCTGCCGGCCACGACCTCAACAAGATTGAGGAATTTGAGGTCGAACCGTCGCTGGGCAACGGCGGCCTGGGTCGCCTGGCCGCGTGCTTCCTGGATTCCATTGCCACGCTGGGCCTTACCGGTGACGGTGTGGGCCTCAATTACCATTACGGCCTGTTCCGTCAGCGCTTTTCCGACAACCAGCAAAAGGCCGTCCCCGACGAGTGGCTTGGCGAGCAGGACATCCTGATCGATGACGACCGCTCCTACACCGTCGAGTTTGGCGATTTTGCCGTCACCTCCAAGCTCGTCAACATCGATGTGCCCGGTTACGGCCAGCCCACCAAGAACCGCCTGCGTCTGTTTGACCTGGCAAGTGTCGACGACGGCCTGGTCCCCGGCAGCTCCATCGACTTCGATAAGACGAAGATCGCCAAGAACCTCACCTTGTTCCTCTATCCGGATGATTCCGACGAGCAGGGCCGCCTGCTTCGTATCTACCAGGAGTACTTCATGGTGAGCAACGCCGCCCAACTCCTGATCGACGAGGCCGTCGAGCGCGGCAGCAACCTGCACGATCTGGCCGACTACGCCGTGGTCCAGATCAACGACACGCACCCCACCATGGTCATTCCCGAGCTCATCCGCCTGCTCACCACCGAGCACGACATCGAGTTTGACGAGGCCGTTACCATCGTGCGCTCCATGGTCGCCTACACCAACCATACGATCCTTGCCGAGGCACTCGAGAAGTGGCCGCTCGCCAGCCTGCAGAAGGTCTCGCCCGCCATCGCCGACATCATCGTCAAGCTCGACGAGGTTGCCAAGGCCGAGCACGATGATCCGCGCGTCGCCATCATCGACGAGCACGACACCGTCCACATGGCTCACATGGACATCCACTTTGGCTTCTCCATCAACGGCGTCGCCGCGCTCCACACCAAGATTCTGGAGGACACCGAGCTTCACCCGTTCTACGAGATCTATCCCGAGAAGTTCTCCAACAAGACCAACGGCATCACCTTCCGCCGTTGGATCCACGGCGCCAACCCCGCGCTCGCCAGCCTGCTCGACGATGTAATCGGCACCGATTGGCGCAGCACCGGCGACCTGAGCAAGCTTGCCGAGTTCGTTGACGACAAGGATGTTCTTGAGCGCCTGGCTGCCACCAAGACCGAAGCCAAGGCCATCATGCGCCAGTTCATGGCGCTCGAGCAGGGTGTGACCATTCCCTCCAACGCCATCATCGATGTTCAGGTCAAGCGTATCCACGAGTACAAGCGCCAGCAGATGCTCGCGCTCTACATCATCTGGAAGTACCTCGACATCAAGAACGGTAACAGACCTAAGCACCCCGTCACCATCATCTTTGGCGGCAAGGCGGCACCTGCCTACACCATCGCACAGGACATCATCCATTTGATCCTGACGCTTTCCCAGTGGATCGCAAACGATCCCGATGTGGCCCCCTACCTGCAGGTTGTCATGATCGAGAACTACAACGTCACTGCTGCCGAGCGCGTGATCCCCGCCGCCGACATCTCCGAGCAGATCAGCCTGGCCTCCAAGGAGGCGAGCGGCACCTCCAACATGAAGTTCATGCTCAACGGCGCTTTGACCCTGTGCACGCTCGACGGTGCCAACGTGGAGATTGCCGAGCTTGTCGGCGACGAGAACATCTACACCTTTGGTGCCTCGTCCAAGCAGGTCGAACAACTCTACGCCGACGGCACCTACAACGCCGGTGCACTCTACCGCAAGCCCGGCATTAAACTGCTGGTGGACTTCATCACCAACCCCGCCTTTATGGCGACCGGCAACGTGGAGCGCCTGCAGCGTCTGCACGACGACATCATAGGCAAGGACTGGTTTATGGCTCTGCTCGACATTGAGGAGTACATCCAGACCAAGGAGCGCGTGCTGGCCGACTACGAGGACCAGGACGCTTGGATGCGCAAGGCGCTGATCAACATCGCCAACGCCGGCACCTACTCGTCCGACCGCACGATCTCCCAGTACAACGACGAGATCTGGCACCTGAGCTAATTTCGTTTCCTTTACCCATCCTCTTGAAGGCGGAGTCGCGGCAACACGGCTCCGCCTTTTGTGCCCGCGTGTTGCCCGTGGCCTGCCTCGACCAAACAATCTCGGTCTGTAACACCTAACCGGCAAAGTTAGGTCTACCTGTTACAGATCAAGACAAACAGAAACGCCCCGCCAAACAATCTTGTTCTGTAACAACTACTCGGATAAAACGGCCCCAGATGTTACAGATCGAAATAAACAGGTTTGTCTTGACGGACCGTCTCGATCTGTAACAGGTAACTGCCGAAATCAGTCCTTCGTGTTACAGATCGAGATGGGAGGACAGGCAGCTCGACGCTGTCTCAATCTGTAACATCTAGGCCCAATTTGGCCCTCTACCTGTTACAGATCAAGACAAACTGACAGATGGACAACCCCGTCATAAAGAAAGGCTTCCCTCTCGCCCAGTGGACGGGAGGGAAGCCTTATATGTGACCACGGCAAAAGGATGGCAATACCGCAGTCGCCCAAAGGGAGGGCCTGGATGTACCGGGCCTAGATAAGGTTCTTACCAGACACCTTGTCGAAGAGATGGGTCGCGTTCTTCTCGAACTTGAACCAGATGGTGTCGCCAGCCTTGAGCGCACCCTTGGCCTCGAGGTCGACGACGGGGATAATCAGGACAAACTGGCCGTCGGGAGCGGTCACGTGGACATGCTCGGTCGAGCCCATGAGCTCGGTCACCTCGACGGTACCCTGGAGCGCACCCTCCTCGCCCTTGTCGGCAAGCAGAATCTGCTCGGGGCGCACGCCGGCCGTGATCTCCTTCACGTCGCCGTCGTCCCAGTTGAGAGCAAGCTGAGCGCAGGTCTCGGGGGCGAGCGCCACGTTCATATCCTCGGTCTTGACGGTGAAGCCGTCGCCCGAGCGCACCAGCTGGGCATCGAAGAAGTTCATCTGCGGCACGCCGATAAAACCGGCGACGAAGATGTTCGCGGGATGGTTGAAGACCTCCTGCGGGGTGGCGATCTGCTGGACGGCGCCGTCCTTCATGACCACGATGCGGTCGCCGAGGGTCATGGCCTCGGTCTGATCGTGGGTAACGTAGATAAAGGTGCCCTTAATCTCGTGACGCAGCTTGATGAGCTCGGCACGCATCTGGTTACGCAGCTTGGCGTCCAGGTTGGACAGCGGCTCGTCCATCAGGAAGACCTTGGGGTCACGCACGATGGCGCGGCCGATAGCGACACGCTGACGCTGGCCGCCCGAAAGCGCCTTGGGCTTACGGTCGAGGTACTCGGTAATGCCCAGAATCTCGGCAGCGGAGCGAACCTTGCGGTCGATCTCGTCTTTGGGAACCTTCTTGAGCTCAAGCGTAAACGCCATGTTCTCGTACACCGTCATGTTGGGGTACAGAGCATAGCTCTGGAACACCATGGCGATGTCGCGGTCCTTGGGAGCGACGTCGTTGACGCGCTTGCCGTCGATGAGCACGTCGCCCGAGGTAATGTCCTCCAGGCCGGCGACCATGCGCATCGTCGTGGACTTACCGCAGCCAGAGGGGCCAACGAGGACGATGAACTCCTGGTCGTGGACGGTGAGGTTAAAGTCCTCTACAGCAAGCACGCCGTCCTCGGTAACCTTGAGGTTGTGCTTCTTCTCCTCGGTCTTCTTCTTTTTGCCAAAGAAGCCCTTCTTTTTGGACTCGTTGTTGGGATACACCTTCTGAACATGTTTGAGAACGATCTCGGCCATGTCTCTACCTTTCGATACGCGGCGCCGCGCTGAGGGGCGCCGCTAAAACTTGCAAAACAGTTACGGCATCAGCCCTTGACGGCACCTGCCACCACACCGTCGATGATGTACTTCTGGCAGAGGATGTACATGATGACGATGGGGACAACGACCATCATGATGCAGGCCATCATGGGGCCGAGCTCGACGTGGCCGTAGCCGCCGCGGAAGTACTGAATCAAGATAGGAATGGTCTTGTACTTGGTGGAGTCGAGCGTAAGGTAGGGCAGCAGATAGTCGTTCCAGACCCACATGGTCTCGAGGATGCCGACCGAAAGATAGGTGGGCTTCATGATGGGGAGGACGATCTTAAAGAACACCTGGACCGGGTTGCAGCCGTCGATCATGGCCGCCTCTTCGATCTCGAGCGGGATGTTCTTTACAAAGCCGGCGAACATAAAGACCGCCAGGCCCGCGCCAAAGCCAAGGTAGATAAAGCAGATGTTGAACGGCGTGTTGAAGCCGATGCGGTCCGCCAAATTGGACAGCGTGAACATGAGCATCTGGAACGGTACGACCATCGAGAACACGAACAGGTAATAGAAGAAGTTCGAGATCTTGCTGTTGACGCGCACTACGTACCAAGCGCACATGGAGCAGCACACCAAGATCAGAACGACCGACGTGACCGTGATGATGAGCGAGTACATAAATGCCGAGGCAAAGCCCTGCTCGTTAAGGGCGTGCATGTAGTTTGCGAGGCCGTTGAACGTCTCGGGCGTGAGCAGATCGAATGCCGTGGTGGTGCTGATTGCAGTTGCCTTTTTAAAGGAATTGAGCGCAATCATGAACACGGGGTAGATCCACGCGAGCGACAGAATCGTAAAGAAAATCGAGAGCGCGCGATTGATAACCTTATCGCGTTTCATTACTGCTGCACCTCCTTGGACCTCGTGGCCTTAAGCTGAATCATGGAGATGGCTACGACCAGGATGCAGAAGATAACCGCCTTGGCCTGACCGATACCCTGCCATGCGATACCGGCACGCGAATAGAACGTGTTGTAGATGTTCAGGGCGAGCATCTCGGTGGAGTGCGCGGGGGCGCCGCCGGTAAGGGCGAGGTTCTGGTCGAACAGCTTAAAGCCGTTGGTGATGGACAGGAACAGGCAGATGGTGATGGTCGGCATCAGGTTAGGGATCTTAACCTTCCAAAACGTCTGCCATGCCGTGGCACCGTCGACCTTGGCGGCCTCGATGTAGTCGGACGGAATGGACTGCAGACCAGCGATGTAGATAATCATCATGTAGCCGACCTGCTGCCACAGGGTCAGGATGATAAGGCCCCAGAAGCCAGCAGCAGAGTTAAGGGCGATGAGCTGGGCGCCCACGTTGGAGAGCAGACAGTTGATCAGAATCTGCCAAATGTAGCCCAACACGATGCCGCCGATCAGGTTAGGCATAAAGAAGATCGTACGGAAGATGTTGGTGCCTTTGAGCGCCTTGCGGGTGAGCGCCTGCGCAATGGCCAGGGCGATCACGTTGATGAGCACCGTCGACAGGAAGGCAAACGCCACGGTAAAGAAGAACGACGTGGAGAACTGCGGATCGGACAGCGCGCGCACGTAGTTCTCGATACCGACAAAGTGCGCGTTACTAATGATAATAAACTGGCAGAACGAGAGATAGAAGCCCTGGATAAAAGGGATCACGAACCCGATCATAAACGCCAGACACGTGGGCAGCATAAAGAGCGGCCACCAGCGCTTGAGTGCTTTGCCCATAAAAGGGTCCTTTCAATATGCAGGGGGCGGGCAAACCAACGTCTGCCCGCCCCCTGTCGCTAATCAGATAGCTTGGGCAGCAACTGCTTACTCGGAAGCGGCCTTCTCGGTCTTCCAGCCATCGACGAAGGCGTTCTTGACGCCGTCCCACTTGCTGTTATCGGCAGCGTAGGCAATCAGAGCCTGCTTGAGGTTCTTCTTCCACTCCTCGGAGGGAATGTAGACGAAGTCCCAAGCGACGGTCTTCTTGCCGTCCTTGGCCATGGCAACGGCCTGCTGCGAGAAGACGTTGGTGGTCTCCTTGGCGCTCTTGAACGGAGCGGTCAGACCCATCTTGTCGGCGATGATGCTGGTCGGGGTGTCAGCGGTGACGCACCAATACATGAAGTCCTCGGTGGCCTTCTGGGCATCCTCGGAAGCCTGGGAACTGACGCACCAGTAGTTCTCGCCGCCGGAGCACAGGCCCTGGTTCTCCTCGCCGTCAACACCGATGTAGATGGGCATCATGCCAATCTGATCGTCGGTCATGCCGGCCTTGACGAGGTCAGAGTAGGCCCAAGAGCCGTTCTGGTAGAAGACGGCCTTGCCGGTTGCGAACTCGTTGGTGGCGTCGTCGCCGGTCTTGGAAGCAAGCTGCGAAGGATCGCAGGTGGAGTCGGTGATGTACAGGTCGAAGATCTGCTTGTAGTTGTCGAGGAACTCACCCTTGATCTCGTCGTCCTCCTGGTTGTGCTCCTTCTCAAACTCGTAGTAGAGCGGCATGTTGGCAAGGTGGGTGGTGTAGCGCCAGCTGGAGGAGTCGTCCATGCCGGCGGAAGTGAAGGCACCCTCGACACCAAGCTCGTCCTTGCGGGCCTGGATGTCGTCGGCACAAGCCTTCAGCTTGTCGAAGGAGTTGATGTCCTCGGCCTTGTAGCCAGCCTTCTCGAGCAGCTGCTTGTTGTAAATAATGCCGAAGCTCTCCTGAACCCAGTCGATGCACACATCCTTGCCGTCGGATTGCAGAGCCAGGGAGTCGTCAATGAGCTCACCGCGGAGCTTGGTATCGGACAGGTCGGCGCAGTAATCCTTCCAGTTCTTAAGACCGGTGGGGCCGTTGACCTGGAACAGGGTCGGAGCGGAGCTCTTGGACATCTCGGACTTGAGCTTCTCCTCGTAGGTGTTGGAGGCGGCGGTCACGATCTTGACCTCGACGCCCTTCTCCTCCTTGTACGCCTTGGCGATCTCCTTCCACTCCTTGTCGACCTCGGGCTTGAATTGGAGGAAGTAGACCTCGGCAGCGTCACCAGAAGCAGAGGAGCCGGAGCCGGCAGAACCACCGCAGCCCACGAGACCCAGACCAAGAACCGCAGCCGCGGAACCAGCAAAGCCCAGGAACTGCCTTCTGCTCATTTCGTTCTTCATTACAATCCACCCTTTCACACCGTGGCGGCACCCTTTGCCGCCGCCTTCGGAGATTGGCTCGGGGACTTTGCCCCTTTTGCTGATTTGTACAATACGCTATTTGGCTAGTTGTTTGAACAAGTATTACTAGAGCGGTAGGAAAACTTCGGTGAACGGTAATTTCAACTTGATACTTGACAAGTTTTGTATAAACAATTATTTGTTATCGAATGCAGAGAAAACGCCCGGTCAAGCCGATGCATCGTCGGTTTGACCGGGCGTTTTCGCTTTGAGGGCATGAGTCTCGTCAGGCTGCGAGCTAGCCGGCTATCGCTTGGAGTTGACGCGGTAGTGAAAGATCTCGGGATGCGTGCGGGCATGCGTGACCTCGAACAAGATGCCGTCCGAGGTGTACGACTGACTCTCCATGACGGCAACGCAGTTGTATTTGCCGAGGTCAAGATAGCTGCAGTCCTCATCGTTGGCAAGCTCGACGCTCACCGTACGGCGACTCGCCATCACCTTGACGCCGCGTTTGTGCTCCAGATAGTCGTAAATTGACTTTGCGGCGATCTCGGGCGTCAGACCCTTGGCGATCGACTCCAAAAAGTAGCCGTGGTCCACCTGGCGAGCATTGCCGTTGAGGCTTCGGACACGCACTACACGAATCAGCTCCTCGCCCACCTTAAAGCCCAGGCGACGAGAAAGTTGCTCAGTGCAAATCAAATGTTCAAAAGACTTAACGTCCGTCGATGCAACGGCATTGTTGCGCTTTGCAAATTCGCCAAACGACTCGACTTCCTCGAGTGCGCCCAGCATGTCGGTTTCGCCCTTGAGCCAAATAACGCGCACGCCCTTGCCGTGTATAGGCTGCACAAACATCTGATCGGCCAGCATGCTCAAGGCGCGTCGAACGGTATTGCGCGTGCAGCCAAACTCCGCGGTCAGCTCGGCTTCGGTCGGCAGCATCTCCTGAAACGCATAGGTCCCATTAATGATGCGCGAACGTATTTCTCGGTAGATTCCTTCGTATATCGCTTTTGGCATTGTTTCACCTCTACATTGTTCATTTCCGGCTAGGCACGATAGCATTTCTTAAAGTTGTTTAAACCGAATATCGGTAAAGCGACAGGATTTAACCGTTGACGGTTTCTGTCATGCCCAAATCGGTTTCGCTCAAAACTGCCGGTACGACAATCGTCTGGTCCTCTACAATGAATCCATTGTTTAAACGTTTCCCCACGCGCAACGCGCCTCGATATTCGGAAGGCAGAACATGCTGCAAAAAATCCAACGCTTTGGCGGGGCAATGTTCGCGCCCGCCATGCTGTTTTCTATATCAGGCCTCATGGTCGGCGTCTCCGCTCTCGCAACGACTGCGGACATCGTCGGCGATCTCGCCGTATACGGAACCCCTTGGTACGCTTTTTGGACCATCATCCAGCGCGGCTCATGGACGGTCTTTAAGCGCCTCCCGCTCCTTTTTGCCGTAGCGCTGCCTATCGGTCTTGCCCAAAAGCAACCGGCTCGTTGCTGCCTCGAGGCTCTCGTCGCCTATTTTGCCTACTGCTTCTTTTTGAGCGAGATCATTAAGCTGAGCGGAGACAATCTTGGACTTAAGTACCCGTCGTCTTTGACCTCCGCTAGCGGCATCACCATCATCGACGGCATCAAGACGCTCGACACCGGCATTATCGGCCCGCTGGCGGTATCGGCAACCGTCGTCGCCATCCATGACCGCTTCTACGATGCCAAGGTTCCCGATTGGCTCGGCACCTTCTCGGGCTCCTCGCTGGTCTACCTCATCAGCTTTTTTGCCGTGTTTGCCCTTGCCGCTATCTCGGCCGCCATCGTGCCCTCCGTATACGCAATGACCGAAACGCTGCGCCATGCACTTACGAGCGTCGGCCCCTTTGGCGTGGGCATCTTTGTGCTTTTGGAGCGAGCGCTCGAGCCCATGGGGCTGCACCACCTGCTCTACATGCCGATCTACTACGACAACCTGGTCATTAACGACGGCATCTACGCCACGTGGAGCAGCTTGCTCCCCATCCTCTCCCATAGCACGCGCCCCCTTAATGAACTTGCGCCGTGGGCCGGTTTTACCGCCACCGGCTGGGTCAAGCTCTTTGGCCTTCCCGCCATCGCAGCCGCGTTCTACTCCACCGCAAAACCAGAGCGCCGCGCCGGCCTTAAGGTCATCCTTTTGCCCGCCATCGTCGCCTCGGTGGTTTGCGGCGTTACCGAGCCACTCGAGTTTCTCTTTATGTTCACCCACCCCGGGCTCTTTTTGCTCTACGCCGTCTTATCGTCTTGCCTTGCCACAACCATGAATCTCTTTGGCATCGTCGGCATCTTCTCGGGCGGCCTGATGGAGATGGCAGCCTTCAACTTTATTCCGCTCATGCGCACGCATGCCGGTGCCTATCTTTTGGCGCTCGGTATCGGCCTTGCCTTTAGCCTCATCTTTTTTGTTAGTTTTCGAGCACTCATCTTGGTCTATGACCTTAAGACGCCGGGCCGCGAGGATCATGTCGCCAATCGCGCGGCAATCGATCGTTTAACGGAAAGCGGCTTTGCCAAAGAGCAATCTCCCAATGACGAGGTCAATAGTCGATCCGATCAAGATCACATCCTCGCTGAGCGGGTAATTCAGCTTTTAGGTGGTGTTGGCAATATTGTGGGCGCAACCAACTGTGCCACGCGCCTGCGCGTCGAGGTCGCAGACCCTTCCATCGTTGCAGATAACGCGTCGTTTGTCGCGGTGGGCGCCAAGGGCCTCATCATTACGGGCAAGACCGCCCAGGTGATCATCGGCATCTCCGTTCCCCGCGTTAAAGAGCATTTTGACCAGATCATGGGCCTCGAGCCGGAATTTGTGCCCACCACCTCGGCCTCCCCTGCCGCCAGCGCAGCCCATAATCGCAGCGATATCTGTTTCTTCGATATCGACGGAACGCTCGCCTGGCAAGACCCTCGAGCGGCACAAGAGCTTCCCGAGAGCGAGCGTGACCTGTCCCCCTATCCCAACGAGGCGGTCTCGCAGGCCATCCGCGATTTCGTTGCAAATGGCAACATGGCCTTTATCTGCACAGGACGCACCCTCAGCTGCATCCACCCCAAACTTCTAGAGCTGCCCTGGACCGGCATCGTCTGTCTTGCGGGCGGTTACGCCGAGATCAACGGACACGCAATTCGCGATCTGTCGATGACGCCCAGCATGCTGCAGCGTCTTGCCCCCTACCTTGAGCAATCGGGCGAGGTCATCCGCTTTGAGGGCCTCAACGGCGTCGTGCGCATGAGTGCCGATGCCCCCGATGCCCCCGGATACGCGCGCACCCTGGGCGACGCAGTCACGCAGCTGCAACATTACAGTGCTTACAAGATCTTGATGTCTACATCGCTCGCTAACCACATCGCTCAAGATAAGGCACTTGAGCCGCTGCTGTGCTTTAACGAGCTCGAACTCGAGGTAACCGAAATCTCGCCCCGCGAATGCACGAAGCGTGGGGGCATCCAGTCTGTACTCGACGCCCTCGATCCCCACCACGGAACCGTATACGGCATCGGCGACGCCAGCAATGACGTCTCGCTGATGAACGCCGTCGATGTCGGTATCGCCATGGGTAATGCGCCGGACTATCTCAAAAAGCGCGCCGACTACATCACCGACTCGGTCGACAAAGATGGCGTCGTCAAGGCGCTCGAGCACTTTAGGCTTATATAAGCAGCCGGCACGCGCACGCGTCCCGTTTCCCCAAATCGCCAAAACAGACGCGCCGGCAACTCCAATGTGGCAATATGGTATCTGCACACCGCAACGATGCAACCTAAGAAAGAATGCGAGAACCCGTGTCCAGTCCGTTTACCAGCTTTTTAGCCCAGCACTTTGACCAGATTAACGACTATCTGGCCACGTTCTTTGACGGACAGGCGACCTCTGCCGATATCGAGCGCTACTTGTATACCCCGCTTTCGGCATTTACCGCCAACGCCGGCAAGCGCCACCGCCCGCTTATCTGCATGCTCGCCGCAACCGCAGTGGGCGGCAGCTTTGAGAGCGCCCGCAGCGCGGCGGCGGCTATCGAGCACTTTCAGTCGGGTGCGCTCATCCATGACGACATCGCCGACAACGGCCAGCTGCGCCGCGGCAAGCCCTGCATGCACCTCACCGAGGGCACGGGGCTTGCTATCAACTGCGGCGACCTGGCACTTACCATGGTCACCAAGACGGTTCTCGACGATCCCACGCTTGAGGCAGACGTAAAGCTGCGCGTACTCCACGAGCTCACCGAGATGATCGTCCGCACCATCGAGGGTCAGGCGCTCGACTTGGGCTGGGTCCGTGACGGGCGTTTTGACATCTCGGTCGACGATTACCTGGACATGGCAACGCACAAGACCGCGTATTACAGCGGAGCCACGCCGCTTGCCGCCGGAGCCATCATTGGCGGAGGCAGCGAACAGCAGGTCGAGGCGCTGCGCGCCTTTGGCCTGCACACGGGCCTTGCCTTCCAGATCCAAGATGATCTGCTCAACTTGATCGGTACCAAGGAGGCCGCCAACAAGGACTTCCGTACCGACATCACCGAGGGTAAGCGCACGCTCGTTGCCGTGCACGCCCTGTCTGATGAGCGCTATCACGATGAGATTGAAGCGATCCTCTCCTCGGGCACCGAGGATCCCGCGCAGCTCGCGCGCGCCGTGGAAATCTTCCAGGAGACCGGCTCTATCGATTACGCCCACGCCTACGCGCTGGACCTAACCGCCAAAGCCAAGGCCGCCATCGAGGACGTTGAGCTTGATTCGCACGCACGCGAACTGTTCCTCTCCATGGCAGATTTCTTTGTGGAGCGACTCAACTAGCGGGGGTTGCAAAACCTGTCGGCAGCGCATTTGGGTACAAGTTGCTACACTGTTGAATGTATGTTTATGCATCCCTTTGCGTCGTCTATCCGACAGGCGCTCAAATAGTACGAATGATACGCCGAAAGGGGTTCGTTCATGGAACCTATTACAACGGGCATGCAGGGAGCAGCCGTCGAGGACGTGCAGTCTCGTCTCCTGCAGCTCGGCTACACGATTGATGCCACCGAGGTCGCCGACAAGCACTTTGGTGCCACCACCGAGCAGGCCGTTAGCACCTTTAGGCTCGACAGCGGTCTTGCCGCCGGCCACGCCGTTGACATCCCCTGCTGGAGTGCCCTGGTCGACGCCTCGTATAAGCTGGGCGACCGCACCCTCTACCTGCGTATGCCCAATTTCCATGGCGCCGACGTGCAGGCCCTGCAGAAGGCGCTCAACGTTTTGGGCTTTGCCTGCGGCGAGGACGATGGCTACTTTGGCCCTCACACCGAAGCGGCCCTTCAGCAGTTCCAGGAAAACGTCGGTCTGTTTGCCGACGGTATGGCTTTCCAGGATACCTACGCCTATATCAACCGCCTGCACCACGTGTGGGAGGGTAAGCCTTCGGTGACCGAGGCCGAATCGCGCATCGGCTTTGCCCGCGCGGCCAACGTACTCGAGCGTTTCCAGATTGCCGTCATTGGCGAGGACCCTATCGCGCGCAGCGTAGCATCGCGCATGTGGAACATCGCCACGGCGACGACCGACAACAGCGGCATGATGCTTTGCGACTCCGAGGTTCCGACCGATGTCGACCTGGTACTCGAGATCGCAAGCGACGAGCTACCCGCCGACGCCGCTCCGCGCGCCACGATTGCCCTCGCCGAGTGCCACAACCTGGCCCAGCGCATCCGCACCGCCAATGTCGCCGCGCAACAAAAACCTGCGCGCATCCGCATTGAGCTCACGGGCATGACGCGTTACAACGGAACCTTCACCGCAAGCGACGCCCAGACGCTCGCGGTACGCCTGCTCGATGGCGTTTGCGATGCCCTCGCAGATTAGGTAAACTAGACGAGTTGCTTTTGGGCAACACCACACATTGGGACGTAGTTCAACGGTAGAACTCCGGTTTTTGGTGCCGGCTGTTGGGGGTTCGAATCCCTCCGTCCCAGCCATTAAAACTGAGCGCCCTGAGCCCATAACGGCCCAGGACGCTTTCTTGTGGGCAAGCGGAGGGATTCGAGCCCGCAAGGCAACACAACTTCTCGTCCAGCACGGGAAAATCTACCTTCAAAAGACAGGCGCCCCAGGCCCATTAGGACCAAGGGCGCCTTACATCTAGAAAATATCAGCCCAGTTCCGAAAAACGAGCCGCTTGCGACAACCAAGTGCCGCGTGGCCCCGGCGGGCCGGGCATTAAGTTTGTCGCGAGTTCCGCACGCAAAGAAGGCAACATGACCTCGATGTTTTGGACGTGACAGCGAGAGGGGCCCTGGTATGGCAAGGTGACGTGAAACAAGGCGGCGCTGACCTTCTGGTCGCGCCGCCGAAGTTGAACGTCAGATTGCCGTGCCAGGGCCGCTCGCAGCGTCGAGAGGACCGCCGTTCGGTAGAACGGCGGAACTAATTGTTCAGCATGCGGTCGAAGCTTCCCGAGTCGCCATCCCGATAGTCGGCAGTCATCAGGATCTCCTGCGGAATTCGTCCGCCCTCACGCAGCACGTTGCGGAACTGCACGCGCGTAACCATGGGCAGATCCTTGATCGTCGCCGCTAGGTTCTGCGGCACGCCCTGGTTGGCAGCCGCGGGCTCGCACGCGCCGCCGGCCTTCACGCGGCGCTTATGCTCGGCAAGCATGGCGCGATACATGCCAGCATGCAGGCGAATCTCAACGACATTGGCGTTGCGGGCCTGCTCGACGATGCGCGCACCCTCTCGATCGATATCGCCCACGTAGTAGATATAGGTAAAGCGATAGCCGATCTCGGCCAGATAATCATCCAGTGCGTGCGAGACGCTCGCCTTGCAGCCGCCGCCAAAGATTACGCCGCCCACCTTGGTGCCAAAGAGCTTGGCGTGCTTGCGGCCGCGCAGGAGCTTGACGATTTCGTCGTAGGTATCCAGGTTCTCGACCATAATGAACGGCTTGTCGGCGCCTAGCGTAAAGAAGCCCGTAAAGTGCACCGGACGGTTGGGGGCGACCTTAATCGCCTGCATGCTGATGCCCTTTTCGGTCATACGCCTGATCAGGCGCTCGCCATGCTTGCCGTCAAAAGCTTTTTCGTCATTGAAGATCTGGTAGGCGCGCTGGCGGCGCGAGGCAACCGGAGTATCGGCACCGCGGTTTTGCTCGACCCAAGCCTGGATGATTGCGATTTCCTCGGCAATCTTGCGATTGGACATCTCATTGTGCTGAGCGCGCTGTGGAGCTTTCTTGCCGTCCTTGCCCTCGACCTTAACGATCTGGGTCTGCTGTTCCTTAATTTTGGAGAGCGCCGTGGGCGTTGGGACGACCTTGAGCAGCTGCCTGCCCAGAACACGGGCCAGGGCAAACGCCGAAACCTCGCCATGGGTAGTCGACTCAGCCTGCTGGGCAGCCGTATCTGCTGCGGCAGACTCGGGCTTCTTCTGAGACTTGCGCTTAGAATCGCCTTGGACATTGTGCTCACGTTTCGAAGTAGACGTCTGCTTCTGCGAACGTTCGGGCTTGCCCTCCTTCGCCGGCTGACGCTTGGGCTGCTCCATCGGAGCATCCACCTTCGCATCTTCGTCGCGCGGCGCTACATTCTCGGCGGCATCCTGAGCGTTAGAGCCGCGGCCGCCACGATGACGACGGCGGCGAGGCTTGCCCGAAGTACCCTCCCCCGCCTGTTCAACCGCGGGTTGCTGGCCCTGAGTCTCCGTATTGGACGCAGTCTGCTCATCAACAGGCTTCTGTTCACGAACTTCCGACTCGGCAGGCTTCACGGCCTTCTCGGCCCGCACCTCCGGAACCTGACTGACCTTCTCCTGACGCTTTGCGGGATACGCGCGACATGCAAAGCCGCGACCGGGACGACACGAGTCTGAGGCCTTCTTGGCCGGCTTCTCGGAATCATCCGCAACCTCGGCAGCCTCTTCGGCATCGCGCACAACGTCCTGCCGCTCGGCCTTAAAATGCGCACCGCGACGACGCTTGGGTTCCTGAGGCTCAGCGGACTTTTGCTCTTTCACGGGCTCCTGCGGCTCGGCGACAGGCTCGTTCTCGACAACCTCGGTAACGGCCCCATCCTTTTGAGCCACAGCACGACGGAAGCGTTCCTGTTGGGCGCGGCGCTGAGCATCACGCTTGCCGCCCCCGCCAAAGCCGCCGCGACCCGCCTTGGCGGTAAAAGCGCGAACGACGTTTTCATCGAGCAGCTCGTCAGTATCGATATGCTCACGCGGGGCAACTTCTTCCGCAGCAGGCACCTCAACGGAATCCTCGACAGACTGCTCCTGGGCATCATGAATCTCGGCATTGATGGTATAGAACGCCGGGCGGCCGTTAATGCCGCTGCCCTCGATCTTGGTCACAATCTTTGCCGCGATAAGCTCGTCGCGCATCGCCTTGGTATCGCACTCCTTATCCACGGAGCGGAAGATTTGCGCCAGCGCGCTCGACTTGATCTTGAGCGCCTTGCGGCAGAGCAGGTCGTAGGCAACCAGCTTTGCCCGCTCGGCAGAAAGCGACGTTTGTCCGCTCAGACGCTCAGCCAGAGCATCGACATTTTGTTGGTTATCGGAATATACCGTCTTGGCCACGGGGCCCCTTTCATATGCACACATATACGTCCATATGGTACAACGCGCGCCGCCATCCACGCAAAACATCTGCGAGAACACCCCGGCATCACCCGTCTTTACAAAAAAGCCGGGCCCGCGTTCTGCGGACCCGGCCTTTCCGAGTCATAGAGATGGAGGATTCAATCCGTCCAATCGACTAAGCCTTGGCGGCCTCAGCGTCGGCAGGAGCCTCGGCGGCAGCAGCGCGACCATACTCGGCCTTGCCCATCTCGGACCACTCGGGCTCCTCGTCGGGCATGGAGCCGGCCTCCTTGCCGAAGAACTCCTTGAGGCAGTTGACGGCAACGATGAGGCCCAGGACCATCAGCAGGACGGCAAAGACGAGCTGCAGGCCCTTGGTGGCGGCGACGGAGACGGCAGCCGTGGTGGCGGTAGCCGGGATGGTACCGAAGAAGCCGTAGGCCTGGACGGCGGTCATGCAGCCCATGGCGCTCTGGACCAGCGAGGTAAAGGTGCAGCAGAGCAGGAAGACGACGGGCACGTAGAGCATCCAACCCTTGCGGCCGGTGCACTTGCAGAACACGGCGAGGGTGATCATGGTCATACCGCCGAGCAGCTGGTTGGAAGCACCAAAGAGCGGCCAGATGTTGGCATAGCCACCAAAAGCGAGGGCGAGACCAGGAAGCAGGGTGACAACCGTGGCGAACCAGGGGTTGCCGAGGACCTTCATGTAGCCGGCCTTGGACTCGATGGCCAGGGCGTCGTTGGTCTGGGCAAAGAACTCAGAGAACGAAGTGCGGGCGATGCGGGCAACGGCGTCGAGCGAGGTCAGGGCCAGAGCGGAGACGTTCATGGTCATGAAGACGGTAGCGAGCGTGCCGTCAACACCGAAGGCCTGCATACCGCGGGAGATGCCAGCGGCGAAGATCTGGAACGGGGTGGAAGCGACACCGGCGTTGAGGGCGCCAGTACCGGCGGTGTTCATATCGGAGAACATGATGCCGGCGACGATGATGGCAAGGATGCCGACGAAGGACTCGACAATCATGGCGCCGTAACCGACCTTGACGGCGTCCTGCTCCTTCTCGACCTGTTTAGAAGAGGTGCCGGAAGAAACGAGGCTGTGGAAACCGGAGAGAGCACCGCAAGCGACAGAGACGAACAGGACCGGGAACATCATGCCGGAGGCACCAGAGAAGCCGGTGAAGACCGGAGCGGTGATAGTGGCCTGACCGTTGACGCCCAGGACGACGATGCCGAGGACAGCGCAGACGATCATGACGATCATCATGATGGAAGTGAGGTAGTCACGCGGAGTCTTGAGCATCTGGATGGGCATAGCGCCAGCGAAGACCAGGTAGACCATGACGACGGCGAACCACTGGAACTTATCCAGGTAGACCGGGAACTGCATACCGACGGCGAACATGAGAACCATAAGGACCACGCCGGTGACGAACTCGGCAGCGCCGGTGAGGTTGAACTTCTTCTGGGCCCAACCAAAGGCGATGGCGACGAAGGTGAACAGGATGGAGATGGTACCAGCGCAGCCGGCGGCATAGGACTTGGTGAAGTCGACGGCACCGGTAGCAGCACCAGAAGCGTCAACGGCCGGGGTGAACATGAACGTCTTGCAGACCATGTCAGTGAAGGCGGCGATGACGATGATGCAAAACAGCCAGCAGAACAGCAGGAACAGGCGACGGCCGGTCTTGCCGATGTACTTCTCGATGAGCTGAGCCAGGGACTTGCCGTTGTTCTTCATCGAGGCGTACAGGGCGCCAAAGTCGTGGACGGCGCCAAAGAAGATGCCGCCGACGAGGACCCAGAGCACGACGGGCAGCCAGCCAAAGGCCATGGCGACGATCGTACCCGTAACAGGGCCAGCACCGCAGATCGAGCTGAACTGGTGCGAGAACGCGGTGAAGGCGGAGACGGGCGAGAAGCTGTTGCCGTCCTTCATGCGCTTGGCCGGCGTGAGGGCCTCTTTGTCAACGCCCCACTTGTTGGCCAACCAGCGGCCATAGCCCAGATAGCCGCAGGCGAGCACCGCCGCGGCCACAACCATGAGCAAAACTCCGTTCATTACATTTCCTCCTCTAAAAAGAACTACTCAGACATAAAAAATGAGGGCCGTCGGTTGCGCTCGACGGCCCTCATCTTCATCAGCCGCCCGTTATCGTACGGGCTAGCTGTATGTGCTAACCCGCATCAGATAATTACTACGCTGATAATGTTTAGCTGATGCGTGAACATGTCTGAGAAATCCTCTTCAATCATGATGTGAACGATCCGTGCGAGTTCACATCCCCCAGTGGATGAAAAGGAGTATGAAACTTTAGTTACCTAAAGTCAACGCAAATTTGTAATGAATTTTCAACCTTTTTTGAAATTCTCGGTATAAAACGCCACTGACCTCGGACTTTACTTCACGACAGTTTTTGCATGAGATATGCCCCTGAGAGCCGCGGGAGCTCCCATCCCAAATGCGGAGCAAAGCTCCGCACGCTAACTTTTTCTTTCAGCTAAAGCACGCCGGAAATTCGACGCTGGCTTGTTAATCTTGCTGGGCGTTGTCGACGCCAAACCAGCTCAGAAGCTATATCGATACAGAAAGGTCCCCGGCGCTGCCCGGGCGCCAACGGCCGCGTATGAACTTTATCGCGAGTTCCGCACGAACAGGAGGCCACTTAATGTGGCCTCCGTCGTGAGCAGGACTGTAGAGCAGGAAACTTAACCCCCGCACCCCTCACGCGGCGGGCAAACTCGCCTTGTGCTCTATCACGCTAAAGTGTATGATTCTGAACGTTACATGACTCACTTTACCTAACTAAAGTGCCACCAAGGGGGATACCATGAATACCGATATGTCTCGTCGTCAGTTTGTTGGTCTAGCCGGCTCGTTTGCCACGGTGCTTGGCCTTGGTCTTGTCGGCTGCGGCGGTGGTGCCGGCAAGGGCTCCGCTGCAGGCTCTGCCGCGGCCAAGGATGTGAAGGGTGCTGCGGAGTCCAAGAAGCTCGTGGTGGGCTTCGATAAGTCCTATCCTCCGTACGGCTTTGTGGGCGACGATGGCGAGTACACCGGCTTTGATCTCGATCTGGCCAAGGCTGTTGCCGATAAGCAGGGCTGGGAGGTCAAATACGAGGCCATCGACTGGGACGCCAAGGATACGCTGCTCAACTCGGGTGCCATCAACTGCATCTGGAACGGCTTTACCATGGAGGGCCGCGAGGACGACTACACGTTCTCCGAGCCTTACATGCTCAACGAGCAGGTGCTCGTGGTCAAGAAGGATGCGGGTATCAAGAGCTGGGACGATCTTTCCGGCAAGACTGTGATTACCCAGACTGATTCCGCCGCACAGGATGTGCTCGAGGGCGACCAGAAGGATTTGGCGGCGACGTTTGCCACGCTCGATACCATCGGTGAGTACAACACGGCGTTTATGCAGCTTGAGAGCGGTGCAGTCGATGCTGTTGCCTGTGACCTCTCGATCGCCCAGTATCAGCTTGCCGCCAAGCCCGATGCCTATACGCAGCTCGACAAGCCGCTGTCCAGCGAGCACTACGCCGTTGGCTTTAAGAAGGGCGACACCAAGTCCGCCGATGCCGTGACCGAGTCGCTCAAGGCACTCTACGATGACGGTACGGTTAAGGATCTCTGCGACAAGTATTCAAGCTATGGTCTATCTTTCGATAATTGGGTGCTCAAGTAATGTCTATTCAGATCATGATGCAGATGCTTGGCCAGGGATTCTTGGTCAGTTTGCAGTTGTTTGTGCTGACACTGCTGGGGTCGATTCCGCTGGGAATCCCCGTGGCGTTTATGCGCATGAGCAAAATCGCGCCGCTTCGCTGGATTGCGCGCATCTACATTTCGGTCATGCGCGGTACGCCGCTCATGCTGCAGATGTTTGCCATCTACTTTGCCCCGTATTACGTGTTTGGCATTTCGCTCACGCCCGATTCCAAGTGGACGGCGTGCGTTGTGGCGTTCATCATCAACTACGCCGGTTACTTTGCCGAGATCTATCGCTCGGGCCTGCAGTCCATTCCGCGCGGTCAATGCGAGGCTGCCGAGGTGCTGGGCTATTCGCGCGTGCAGACGTTTCTGTATATCGTGATGCCGCAGGTCGCCAAGCGTATTCTGCCGGCGATGGGCAACGAGATCATCACGCTGGTCAAGGACACGTCGCTGGCGTTTGCCATCGGCGTGGGTGAGATGTTCTCGACGGCCAAGGCGTTGGTCGCCTCGCAGGTGAGCATGGTGCCGTTTGCGATCGCGGCGCTGATTTACTGGGTCTTTAATTTCGTCGTCGAGATGCTGCTGGGCGCCGCCGAGAAAAAATTGGATTACTACCATGATTAATTCGGTAATGAATATAGCGAACGCGCGTAAGGCGTTTGGCGGCAATGAGGTGCTCAAGGATATCTCGCTTGAGGTGAAGCGTGGCGAGGTCGTGGCGATTATCGGGCCTTCGGGTGGCGGCAAGTCCACGCTGCTGCGGTGTGCCACGCTGCTCGAGACACTCGACGGAGGCTCGCTCTCGTTTGGCGACCTTGCCGTTGCGACGGATGCGGGTTCGGGCGCGGTCTATGCGAAGGGCGATGTGCCCAAGCAGGCGCGCTCGCGATTCGGCCTGGTGTTCCAAAATTACAACCTGTTCCCGCACTATACCGTGATGAAAAACATCATCGACGCGCCGATCCGCGTGCTTAAGCGCCCGCGCGAGCAGGCGGAAGCTCGTGCGCATGAATTGATTGCTCAGATGGGGCTTGTGGGCAACGAGAACAAGGTTCCGTGTGAGCTTTCGGGCGGTCAGCAACAGCGCGTGAGTATCGCCCGCGCCTTGGCGCTCGACCCGGAGATCTTGTTCTTTGACGAGCCGACCTCGGCACTCGATCCCGAGCTGACGGCCGAGGTGCTGCGTGTCATTAAAGACCTTGCCGCGCAGAATATGACGATGGTGATCGTGACCCACGCGATGCAGTTTGCGCGCGATGTTGCCGATCGCGTGGTCTTTATGGACGGAGGCCGCATTGTCGAGGAGGGTCCGGCCGAGCAGGTTATCAATCACCCGCGTGAGCAACGTACCCGTGAGTTCTTGAGCCGTATCGAGGGGTAGGCTCAGGTATTTACTCAACTATTAATTGAGGCGAATCCGCCGCAGGTCTTACGGTCTGTGGCGGCTTTTTGTTTGCATCGACGGGGTTCAATAATCGCCTCACAAGCTTGTCTCTTCCTCTCGCCGCCTGTATTCATACGTGCGCCGAAAGGTATGCATGGACAGCCGCCCGTGAGGGTAGGGTGGTGGCATAGGACATTTGGAGGGTGAGTCGGCTCGGCTGCCGACCATGCTGCTCCCGGGATGGCACCGACCGCGAACTCTCCCCGTTGGCGTCGCGCATTGCGCGCGGCCCTGCAAGGAGGTCATCATGGGTGCTCCCAAGACCGGTAACGTAAGGAACGTGGTGCTCGTAGGCCAAGGCGGGGTGGGCAAGACTTCACTCGCCGAGGCCATGCTCCACCTTTCCGGCAAGACCGCCCGCCTGGGCGGCCACGACGGCACCAAGCCCACGCTCGACTATGACCCTGAAGAGGTTAAGCGTGCGTTTTCCATCTCGACCACCATTGCGCCGATCGACTGGAAGGGCGCGCGCATCAATGTGCTCGATGCCCCGTGCTACCCCGATTTTATCGGCGACGCCTTTGCCGCGATGAGCGTCTGCGAGACGGCTCTGTTTGTGGTCGACGCCGAGGCCGGCCCGCAGCCTACGACGGTTAAGCTCTGGTATGCCGCCGAGGACCTGCGCCTGGCGCGTGCGGTGTTCGTAAACCGCCTGTCGCGCTCCGAGGCCAGCTTTGCGACCACGATGGACCTGCTGCAAGAGCGCTTTGGCACGCGCCTGGGCGCCGTGACCCTTCCCTGGGGCGAGGGCGAGGACTTTGACGGCATCATCGACCTGGTGCGCATGAAGGCGCGCCATTGCAACGGCACCGAAGCCGTTGAGTCGGAGATTCCCGAGGAGTATCGTGCCCAGGCCGAGGAAGCCCATGACCATCTGTGCGAGCTGGTGGCCGAGGCTGACGACGAACTGATGATGAAGTACTTGGAAGGCGAGGAGACGCTGACGCAGGAGGAGCTTGAAGGCCTGCTGTCGAAGGCGATTGCCGAGCGCATCTTTGTGCCGGTCTTTGCGGGCGATTGCATTAAGGAGCAGGGCGTCAACTCGCTGATGGACGACATTGCCACATACTTCCCGGCGCCGACGGACTACGGCGAGATGCCGCTCATCGACGGCGATTCGCTCAAGATTTCGAGCGACGATGATCGTCCGGTGGCGTTTGTGTTTAAGACCCTGGCCGATCCGCAGCAGGGTCGCATCAGCTTTATCAAGGTGCTGACGGGTACGCTTGAGCCGGGTCTTGAGCTGATCAACGCGCGTACCCGCAAGAGCGATCGTCTGGCCCACCTGTATGTGATGTGCGGCCGTGACATGACCGAGGTCGGTCACGCCTATGCCGGTGACATCATCGTGGCGCCCAAGCTGGCTGCCGAGACGGGTGACACACTCTCCATTACCGGTAAGGTCGAGGCGGCGGCGTTTAAGTTCCCCAACTCGCAGTACCGCATTGCCATCGAGGCCGAGAACCGTGGCGACGAAGAGAAGCTCTATACGTTTATCGAGAAGGCGTGCAAGGCTGATCCGACCATGAGCATCGATCGTGACGAGGAGACCGGCCAGACCATCATTTCGGCGGTGGGTGAGGCGCAGGTTTCGGTGCTGCTCAACCGTTTGGAGGATCGCACCAAAGTCGTGGCCAAGAGCGTGCCGATCCGCATTCCGTATCGCGAGACCATTCGCCGTACGGCAAGTGCCCAGGGCCGCCATAAGAAGCAGACCGGCGGCGCCGGTCAGTACGGCGACTGCTGGCTGCGCGTGGAGCCGCTCATTGGGCCCGACGGCACGAGCGACGGCTATGAGTTTGTGGACGAGGTCGTGGGCGGCCGCATTCCGCGCTCGCTGATCCCCGCCGTGGACAAGGGCGTCCAGGAGACCATGAAGGACGGCATCATTGCCGGCTATCCGCTCACGGGCATTCGCGTGGCTGTGTACGACGGCTCGTATCACAGCGTCGACTCCAACGAGATGGCCTTCAAGGCCGCGGCGCGCATCGGCTTCCGCATGGCCGATCTGCTGGAAGAAGAGGAGTTTGCTGCCCGGCTTAAATCTGT
>CAJMRJ010000004.1:0-32133 GCA_905215865.1 uncultured bacterium
CGTCACCGACGGCGGGAGCGGGTTCGCCAAGGCCGTGCGCGAGACCTGGCCGCGCACCAGGGTCCAGAGGTGCACCTTCCACGCCTTCTCGCAGGTCAAGCGCTACACGACGACGCGGCCGAAGCTCCAGGCGGGGCGCGAGCTCTACCTCATCGCGCGCGACCTCATGGGCATCGAGACGCTGCACCAGGCCGAGCTCTGGGTCGAGCGCTACCTCGACTGGTGCGGGTTCTGGGCCGACTTCCTGGAGGACAGGACCGTGGTGGACGGCAGGAGGGTCTACACCCACGAGAGACTGAGGCGGGCGCGCTCGTCGCTGTCGTCGCTGGTGTCGGCGGGGACGCTGTTCACCCACCTCGACCCCGCCCTGGCCAAGGCCGGCCCGCTGCCGTCGACCAACAACATGATCGAGGGAGGGGTGAACTCGCAGCTGAGGGCCGTCCTGCGCAACCACCGGGGGCTGACGTCGGTCAAGCGCGTGAAGGCGGTGTTCTGGTGGTGCCACGCGCACTCGGGGGACGCGAGGACGGCGCGCGAGAAGCTCGCCACGATGCCGACCGACGCGGACATCGACTTCCTGTTCAGCGTCTACTCCGCCTCGCCGTCGCGTGACGACGGAGGGCCGGAGTGGGGCGACAGGGCCGTGTGGGAGGACCTCCACCACAGGGACCCGTACCCGTTCTGGCTGGATTAATGGATGGAAACGGGTGTTCTATCGGGACACACATTTTGTCCTATAAGCCGGGCCTTACGAGGCCCCTCCTTTTGTGTTTTGGGGCATGGATTTTGGACTCTGTGGGCAAAAAATGCCAAATATGAGTACTGTTGCAAAAGAGGTGTCATATTATTCGGCCTATTCTGAGCAAAAATGGGCTCAAAATCAATTTATCTAACCCCCTTTAAAGGGCGTTTGACGGCTTTCAACCTCTTCGAATCGCTCAAAGTAGGCAATTTGCTCTCGATTTTGCTGCTACTAAATTGGTGACAGTACTCATATTTACCACTTTTTGACCACGAGGTGTTCAGAGGGGCTCTCGACAAGCATCTAACGCTACAATAACTACCACGTGGCTGGGTTTTGCCGGCCGAATGTGCGATGCCGCGGGAGGGGACATGGTCGAGTTTACAAAGACGATTAAAGATCCGTTGGGATTGCATGCCCGCCCGGTTGCGCTGCTCTATGACATTATCGCCAAGCATCGTAGCGACGTGTCAGTCAGCATCGGCGACCGCCATACCGACGGTCGCGACGTTATGGGCCTCATGGCTCTCTACGGCGAGTGTGGCGAGGATATCATCTTCCGCGTTTCGGGCGTAGACGAGGCTTCCTGCGTTACGTCGATCAGAAACCTCTCGCTCTAAGCATGACGGGGCGCGGCAAAGGACAGCTCTTTGCCGCGCCCTTTTGTTTCGTATAGGAAACTTTTTCGAAATCTGAATGGGGACCCTTTCCAAAAAGTTAACCACGTGCTAGTTTACTAAAGCGAACATAGACGTGGTTAACTTTTATCGCGTCGATGTTGAGGACGAACTGACGTTAGGAGCCACTCATGTCTTGCGGACCGCAAATGCCGGCCATGCCGCTTTCGATGGTAAAAGCGGGCGAAACCGTGCGCGTGTCTCGTGTAAAGGGCAATGAGGACATGAAGCACCACCTCAAGGACCTCGGCTTTGTCGAGGGCAACGAAATCCACGTGGTGAGCTCGAGTGGCGCCAATATCATCGTCACCGTGCTGGGCGCACGCTTTGGTATCGATTCCAAGGTTGCCATGCACATCATGACCGTCGGTTAGTCAGCAGCATTTCATAAAAACCGAAAGGGGGACAAGAGGATGAAGACGTTGAGTGACGTTAAGGTGGGCGAGAGCTCTACCATCGTCAAGCTTCACGGTGAGGGTGCGCTTCGCCGCCACCTTATGGACCTGGGGCTCATCAAGGGCACTTCGTTCAAGGTCGTGAAGGTCGCGCCGCTCGGTGATCCGGTCGAGATCAACGTGCGCGGCTACGAGCTTTCCATCCGCAAGGAGGAGGCCGCCGTCGTCGAGGTTCAGTAAGGACTCGTGGCGCATATTTCTGCAGATAAAGTTAGGTATTTCTAACTTAATGCTGCAATTTGAAGCACATTATCCAGCCTGCGCGGAGAAAGCAGCGCAGGCACACAAGGAAGAAGGATTGAATGGCGGATTCTCAGATCCATGTCGCGTTGGCGGGTAACCCCAACTGCGGCAAGACCACGCTTTTCAACCTGATCACCGGCGCCAACGGCTACGTTGGCAACTGGCCCGGCGTCACGGTTGAGAAAAAGGAAGCCAAGCTCCTAAGCGACAAGAACGTTACCATCACGGACCTCCCTGGCATCTACTCGCTTTCCCCCTACAGCCCCGAGGAGCAATGCTCGCGCGATTACCTCATGAGCGGCGAGCCCGATGTTGTCGTCCAGGTGGTCGACGCCACCAACCTCGAGCGTAACCTGTACCTGGCGCTTCAGGTTATCGAGACCGGCCTGCCCGTGGTCGTCGCCCTCAACATGGCCGACCTGGTCGAGAAGAACGGCGACAAGATCGACACGGACAAGCTCTCCAAGAAGCTCGGCTGCCCGGTCATGATGATCTCGGCCCTTAAGAACAAGGGCATCAAGGAGCTGTTCGAGCAGGTCAAAAAGTCCGCTGCTTCCAAGGGGCAGGTGCCGGAGCACAAGTTCGACTCCTCCATCGAGGACGTTCTGACGCACATCGAGAACAACCTTCCGGCGAGCGTTCCCGCCAACAAGCGCCGCTATTACGCCGTCAAGCTGTTTGAGCGCGATGCGGACGCCTGCAAGCTCATCAACCTCACCAAGGAGAAGGCCGCTCGCGTGGAGGAGCTGGTCGCCCAGTGCGAGCAGGACTGCGACGACGATGCCGAGTCCATCATCACCGGCGAGCGTTACGGCGTGATTGCCCACATCATTGACGAGTGCCTCACCAAGGCTCCGGCAAAGATGAGCACCTCCGAGAAGATCGACCGCGTGGTTACCAACCGTATCCTGGGCCTGCCGATCTTTGTGGTCATCATGTTCTGCGTGTACTACATCGCCGTTTCTACCTTGGGCGGCACGGTGACCGACTTCACCAACGACCAGCTCTTCGGTACCGACGGTTGGTACGTGCTCGGTCAGGGCCGCGACGCCTACGACGCGGCTGTCGAGGCTGCGAGCGACAATGCCGACTCGGTCGACCCGGCACAGTACGGCCCCTATGTTCCCGGCATCACCACCATGGTCCACGACGCGCTTGTGGCGGGTGGCACCGAGGACGGCGGTCTGGTCGATTCGCTGGTCTGCGACGGTATCGTGGCCGGCATCGGCGCCATCATGGGCTTTGTCCCGCAGATGTTCTTGCTGTTCGTGATGCTGTCCTTCCTGGAGGACTGCGGCTATATGGCCCGCGTCGCCTTCATCATGGACCGCGTGTTTCGCCGCTTTGGCCTGTCCGGTAAGTCCTTTATCCCCATGCTCGTGACCTCGGGCTGCGGCGTTCCCGGCGTCATGGCCACCAAGACCATCGAGAACGAGAAGGACCGCCGCATGACGGTCATGACCACCACGTTTATTCCCTGTGGCGCCAAGCTGCCGATCATCGCCCTGCTCATGGGTTCCATCATCGGCGATTCTTCCACCACCGCCGCGTGGATCAGTCCGCTCTTCTACTTCCTGGGCGTCTTTGCCGTCATCGCCTCGGGCCTCATGCTCAAAAAGACCAAGCTCTTCGCCGGTCGCCCGACGCCGTTTGTTATGGAGCTTCCTGCCTACCACTTCCCGGCGATCCGTTCTTGGGCGCTGCACGTGTGGGAGCGCTGCTGGGCCTTTATCAAGAAGGCCGGCACGGTCATCTTCGCGTCCACTGTCGTGGTTTGGTTCCTGTCCAACTTTGGTAGCTACAACGGTTCCTTTGGCTACCTGCCCGCGATGGACGGCATCTCCGAGGAGTTCATGGACTACTCCGTGCTTGCCATGCTCGGCAACCTGGTCTCCTGGATCTTCGCCCCGCTTGGCTTTAGCACCTGGCAGGCAACAGCGCTGTCCGTCTCGGGCCTTGTCGCCAAGGAGAACGTCGTCGCCACCGCCGGCTCGCTGCTGTCCGTGGCTGATGCCGCCGAGACCGACCCGAGCCTGTGGACCGCGTTTGCCGGCATGTTCCCCACCATGGGCGCCTGCGTCGCCTTTGGCGCGTTCAACCTGCTGTGCGCTCCGTGCTTTGCTGCCATGGGTGCCATCCGCAACCAGATGGATTCCGGCAAGTGGTTCGCGATTGCCATCGGTTACGAGTGCGCCTTTGCTTGGGTGATCGGCCTGTTCATCAACCAGTTCTATAACCTGCTTGTGTTGGGACAGTTTGGTATCTGGACGGTTGTGGCCATCGTGCTGCTGGTTGCGATGCTCTTCCAGATCTTCCGTCCCATGCCAAAGCATGCATGGACCGACGAGGACGAGACTAACACTGCTTCCGCCGCGGTTTCCGCTTAAGTCCGAATAAGGATTAGCCCCTTTTCACGAGCCCGGGTGTCCCAGCGACCCCGGGCTTTTTGTGCATGGGAGACAGATTACTTTGCCCCAGAAGTTAAGATGTGGCGTTTCCGCAGATAAAACCGACCAAAATAAATCTTTCCCCTTTTGGTAGGTGGAGAATAGGGTAAAGTAAGTGGTGGTTAACTAGAGGAGGCTTGCTATGGCACCTATCGATATTGTTGTACTGGCTATTATCGGTATTGCGTTTGTCGCCGTGTGCGTGCGCATCTACCGCAAGGGCACCTGCGCCGACTGCGCTCAGGGTGGCGCTTGCACGGGGCATTGTTCTAACAAAAAGACTTGTGCCGCGCTTAAGGGCGTAGACAAAATCGCCGAAGACTTGGGTCGCGGTATCAAATAAGGTCCGGACATCCAAGCGCTCCGCGGGCATCCGTTCGCGGGGCGCTTTGTGCATTTGAGGGAGAGCACGGCGAGTCGAAGAGTATTTTTGGGGTATCGTTAACTGGACTATTAATTGGCAACTTATCTATAACGGAGTAACCGCATGAGCGCTCGCGTAACCATGAAGGACATAGCCGCCGAGCTTGGCGTTTCCATCAATACCGTGCACAAGGCCCTGACGGGAAAGGCCGGCGTGAGCGAATCCGTGCGCGCCAAGGTGAACACTAAGGCCGAGGCCATGGGCTATCACCGCAACACAAGTGCCTCAAGCCTGCGCCGCAAGGATATCAATCTGGTGTTTTGCCTGCCCCGCGCATCGCGCGAGGGAGCGTACTTTTTCCGTTACCTGTGGGAAGGCTGCAATCGCTTTGAACAGGAGGTCATCGACCGGGGCATTACGGTTGAGCGCGTTGAATTTGGCGTGGGCGGCTACGCTGATGCACTCGAGCAAATCGACGAGCGTCTGCAGGTGGGCGAGAAGATTGATGGCTTGCTCGCCTATGCGCCGGGCGACGATCGTGCGACTGAGCTTTTGGGGCAGATCGCCGAGGCGGGCGTGACGATTGAGCTTGTCGACGGCGACCGTCCGCATTTGAATCGTTTGGGTGCGAGCTTGGCCGATTATTCGACGGCAGGCAGCCTTATGGCCGAGCAGGCGGCAAACCTGGTCCATGCTTCTGGGGCCGACGCCCGCGTGCTCCTTTTGACAGGCGACCCATATACCGATTCGCACTATCTAACCGCCCGCGCCTTCCACAATTACCTGCGCGAACGTGATATTCCATGGCAGGTTGAGGATCTTGCAGGTGCCCATGCACAAGTCAAACAACTCGAGCATGAGCTCGAAAAGCGCTTGAGTGCGCCGGACGCCCCCGAACTTATCTGTAGCGTTTTTGCCGTTGGTTCCGAAGTGATTGCCGACGCGCTCGTCTCGACCGGCAAGGCCGGTCAGGTTATGGTGATCGGCAACGACCTGTTTCCCGAAAGTGCTCTGGCCTTGCGCCGCGGTATCTTTACCAATATTGTCTATAAGGACCCGACGAGCCTGGCGTATCGCGGCGCTAAGACGCTGGGCGATTATCTGCTGTGGGGAAGGACCCCGACGGTGCCCGTCCAGAAGGGCGCCGTCGAGATGGTATTTGCCAGCAATGTCGACCGCTACTGCGAACTTGCGGGTATTTAGCCGATTGAGCAGGTACCCCCTCTTGCGACGTGCATTTTTGGGAGTATTCAGCATTGGCATGCCCTGAATGAGGTGCAGAACGACTGTTTTAAGTGCCTCCGATGGCGTAATTTGCCATCGGGGGCACTTTTTATGCCGATCGGGCGCTATCTGCGTTCCAAATAGGACGCTGAGGATGGCGCACGGCGCGCTCCAATGCTGAATACTCCCAAAAATGTACGTCGGGACATGACCCACCTGAGCAAAAGCGCTCAAGTTCGGTGTTCGGGGACGCCAACCAGTCCGCAATACATGCAAGTCACATCCCCAGCAACCGTTGAACGGGCAAAATCTACCGTTCACCCCGTGGTGGTTAGGTGAACGTTCACCTTTTGAGGTGCAATGGATTAGTATAGTGAACGTTCACCTAAAGGATAACGAGCGCGCCGTGCGCCCGCCTTGCCAGCAAAGGGGCTGTTTGATGAAAAACTTTATGGACGATCAGGATTTCCTGCTGAGCACCAAGACCGGCGAGGAGCTGTTCCACAACTTTGCCGAGGGCATGCCCATCGTCGACTATCACTGCCACATTTCTCCTAAGGAGATTTGGGAGGACAAGCGTTTCGAGAACATCACCGAGGTTTGGCTGGGCGGCGACCACTACAAGTGGCGCCTGATGCGTGCCAACGGCGTCGACGAGCGTTTTATCACTGGCGACGCCCCTGCTCGCGAGAAGTTCCAAAAGTGGGCCGAGACCCTGGGTCGCTGCGTTGGCAACCCCGTCTTTGAGTGGAGCCACCTGGAGCTTAAGCGCTACTTTGGCTACGAGGGCGTCCTCAACGGCAAGACTGCCCAGGAGGTCTGGGACCTTGCCAACGCCAAGCTCGCTGAGGCTAGCTTTACCTGCCGCAACCTGATCAAGCAGTCCAACGTCCGCATGATCTGCACTACCGACGACCCCGCCGACAGCTTTGAGTGGCACAAGAAGATTGCCGCCGACGACAGCTTTGACGTTCAGGTCGTTCCCGCCATGCGCCCCGATGCCGCTTTGCGCATCGAGCGCGGCCAGGAGTTTGCCGACTACTGCAAGCACCTTTCCGAGGTTGCCGGCGTTGAGGTCAGCGACTTTGAGGGCATGAAGGCTGCCATTTCCAAGCGCTACGACGTTGCTCACGAGCTGGGCTGCCGCGCCTCCGACCACGCACTCGACTACGTTATGTACGTCCCGGCTACCGCCGACGAGATCGAGGCTATCTTTGCCAAGGGTCTGGCTGCCGAGCCGCTTACCGAGGAAGAGGTCCTCAAGTACAAGACTGCCTTTATGCAGTTCGTTGCCGGCGAGTATGTCCGTCTGGGCTGGGCCATGCAGCTGCACTTTGGCTGCAAGCGCGACAACAACCGCGCCATGTTCGCCAAACTCGGTCCCGACACCGGCTACGACTGCATCTCCAACTACACGCCGTCCGACCAGCTCGCCGATTTCCTCAACTCCATCCAGGAGACCTGCGGCCTGCCCAAGACCATCCTGTACAGCCTGAACCCCATCGATAACACCATGATCGATACCGTCATGGGTTGCTTCCAGGAGGCTCCGACTGCCGGTAAGATTCAGAACGGCTCCGCCTGGTGGTTCAACGACAACGAGGTCGGCATGCGCGAGCAGCTTACGGCTCTGGCTAACGAGGGCGTGTTGGGCAACTTTGTGGGCATGCTTACCGATTCCCGCTCCTTCCTGTCCTATCCGCGCCACGAGTACTTCCGTCGCGTGCTGTGCAGCGTGATCGGCGAGTGGGTCGAGCAGGGCAAGTACCCGGCCGACATGGAGCTGCTGGGCACCATCGTGCGCGACATCAGCTACAACAACTCCGTTCGCTACTTTGGCTTTGACCTGGACACCGTCGAGGCCTAAGCCCGCATCGAATCACATCGAACCCTGGGCGCCGTTGCCACACGCGGAGCCCCGTTTTGCTTGCACGCTAACAGACATCTAAGGAGACACATAGATGGAGAACATCAGCTACGATGCGCTCGAGAAGATCGGCTACAAGGGCTATTTGCTGCCCAAGGATGCTCCCGAGAAGGTTCTGCAGTTTGGCGAGGGCAATTTCCTGCGCGCCTTCGTCGACCGCTTCTTTGACATGGGCAACGAGGCCACCGGCTGGAACGGCAAGGTCGTCATGGTGCAGCCCATCAGCGGTGCCTTTGGCTTTGCCGACGGTATCAATGCCCAGGACGATCTGTACACCGTGCTGGTGCGCGGCAAGGAGAACGGCAACACGGTTGACGAGTCCCGCGTGATCAGCGCCTGCAGCCGCTGCCTTAACCCGTATCGTGAGGACGACTACCGTGCCATGATGGAGGTCGCTGTCTCCGACGACCTAGAGATCATCGTCTCCAACACCACCGAGGCCGGTATCGCCTATGACCCGTCCTGCAAGGCCGACGACATGCCACCCGCGAGCTTCCCCGCCAAGCTTGCCCAGGTGCTCCACACCCGCTGGGCTGCCGGTAAGCCGGGCGTCATCGTCCTCGCCTGCGAGCTCATCGATCACAACGGCGAGGAGTTGCTGCGCATCATGAACCAGTATGTGAGCGACTGGGGCTGGGAGGACGAGTTTGCGCAGTGGATGGCCAACGACTGCACCGTCTGCACCACACTCGTCGACACCATCGTACCGGGCCGTATCCGCGACGCATCCGAGGCCGCCGCGGTGGCTGAGCGTCTGGGCTACGAGGATCCCTTCCTGGCCGTGCGCGAGCCCTTCCAGATGTGGGGCATCCAGGGCGACGAGTCGCTTGCCGAGAAGCTTCCCTTTGTGAAGGCTGGTCTTCCGGGTGTCTTTGTGACTCCCGACGTCACCCCGTACAAAAAGCGCAAGGTCCGCATCCTCAACGGTGCCCACACCGCCTTCGTTCCGGGTTCCTGGGTTGCCGGCTTTGATATCGTGCGCGACTGCATGCATGACGAGACCATTCGCGGCTTCATGAACACCATGCTCTACGACGAGGTCATTCCGACGCTTGCTGCCGACTTGGATGTCGAGGACTGCAAGGCCTTTGCCGCCGCCGTCGAAAACCGCTTCGACAACCCGTTTATTGATCATGCGCTGCTCTCCATCTGCCTCAACTCCACGGCTAAGTGGCGCGCTCGCGACCTGCCCACGCTCAAGGACTACGTTGCCGAGACCGGCAACCTGCCCAAGTGCCTGGCGACGAGCCTCGCTACGCTCATCTCCTTCTACACGCAGGAGCTCGTGTCCCGCGAGGGCGACGGCCTGCACCTGCGTCGCTCCGACGGCACCGAGTACACCGCTCAGGACGACGCCTTCGTGCTCGACTTCTACGCCGCCCATGCCGGCGCCGACGATGCCCAGCTGGTGCACGACGTGCTCACCAACGAGCAGATGTGGGGCGAGGACCTTACGCAGATCGCAGGTCTTGAGGAGTTTGTCGTTAGCGCGCTCGCTGTCGTGCGTGCCGAGGGCGCCAAGCAGGCCTTCGCCAACGCTCAGGCGTAAATTTCCGGCGCAGACGCGGGCGCGGGACGGCGTGCCCGCGTCTCGACTTCTGCTCAACCTGTAGGGTTAGGACCATTTGCAATGAACACTATCCAGATCAATCCGGCCGACAACGTGATCGTCGCGCTGTCGCCGCTTGCCAAGGGCACCGCCGTCGCGGTTCCCGGGGTGGGCGAGGTCGTGGCCGCGGAGGATATTCCGCAAGGCCACAAGATGGCTGTGCGCTCGATTGCCGCCGGCGAGGACGTCATTAAGTACGGCCTTCCTATCGGACACGTGACGGGCGATGTCCAGCCCGGTCAGTGGCTCCACACGCACAATGTGAAGACCAACCTTTCGGGCGAGGTCGAGTACACCTACAACCCCACGCATCCGGTCGTTGAGTCGGTTGAGCCCGAGACCTTTATGGGGTTCCGCCGCGCCGACGGTCGTGCCGCGACGCGCAACGAGCTGTGGATCATCCCCACGGTCGGCTGTGTCAACGAAGTCGCCCGTGCCATGTGTGAGCGGGCCCAGGATCTGGTCGATGGCTCGCTGGAGGGTGTTTACTACTTCCCGCATCCCTTTGGCTGCTCGCAGACCGGCGCCGACCATGCCCAGACGCGTCGTCTGCTGGTGGCACTGTCGCGTCACGCAAATGCCGCGGGCGTGCTGTTCCTGTCGCTCGGTTGCGAGAACTGCACGCATCAGCAGGTGCTCGACGAGCTCGGTGACTTCGATCACGAGCGCGTTCGTTTTCTCACCTGCCAGGATGTAGCCGACGAGCAGATCGAGGGCCACAAGATTCTGGCCGAGCTGGCAGACCTCGCCAAGCAGGCCAAGCGCGAGCCCATTCCGGCCTCCGAGCTGGTTATTGGACTTAAGTGCGGCGGCTCCGACGGTCTTTCGGGCATTACCGCCAATCCCACGATCGGTCGCGTGAGTGATATGGTTGTCGCCCGCGGCGGCATGTCGGTGCTTACCGAGGTGCCCGAGATGTTTGGCGCCGAGAGTATCCTGCTCGACCGTTGCGAGAACGAGCAGGTCTTTAACGCTGCCTCCGACATGCTCAATGGCTTTAAGGACTACTTTATTAGCCACGGCGAGGTCGTTTATGAGAACCCGAGTCCCGGCAACAAGGACGGCGGTATTACCACGCTCGAGGACAAGAGCTGCGGCTGCGTGCAAAAGGGCGGATCTGCCCCCATCGTCGACGTGCTGCCGTATGCCGGCCAGGCAAATAAACACGGCCTGAACATGCTGTGCGGTCCGGGCAACGACATGGTATCCACCACGGCGTTGCCGTCTGCCGGCTGCCACGTGATTCTGTTCTCGACCGGCCGCGGCACACCGTTTGGCGCGCCGGCGCCTACCCTCAAGGTGTTCACCAATCAGCGTTTGTGCGACCACAAGGCCAACTGGATGGACTTTAACGCTGGCGTGATTGCCACGGGTGAGCGCACGCTCGACGAGGCTGCCCACGATCTGTACCAGCTGGTGCTGGAGACGGCGAGCGGTAAGCTCACGAGTGCCGAGCGCCGTGGCTGTCACGAGATCAGCATCTGGAAGGACGGCGTCTGCCTGTAGTGGCAAATGCACCCAAGCGTAGCGCTATGTCGTCGGCCCCGTCGGGAGTGTTCCCGGCGGGGTTTCGTTTTGTGGTTAAGTGAATATGTTGGAAAATCTGATAAACGTTCACCTATCTCATGGCTGTCCAGCATGGCACCTTTACCAGCAGAAAATAGGTGTGAGGATCTCAATTGTGTCCGTTCAGCGGTAAAAATCGACCGTTCGGGGATAATATGCAAGTGAACGTTCACCTTTCGTAAGGAATCGCGCATAATCTAACTAAACGTTCACCCTGAACGCTGGGCAGACAGATGTCGGTATGGACTCCAATGTCTTGCTGCAAGACAATCGAGAAAAGAGAGGGAGCTCGATGGCTAATAAGATCGGAAAAAAGCGTAAGATCACATTCTGGACGCGCTTGGGCTTTGGTATGGGCGGTATGCTCAATTCCGGTGCCCTGACCTTTACGCACAGCTACATGGTGCTGTTCCTGTCCACGGAGTGTGGCCTGTCCGCAGGCGAGGCTGCACTGATCAGCTCGTTTGCCATCTATGTCAACGCCATTCTTTGCCCGCTGATGGGCTTTGTGGCCGATAACTTCTATGCCACCAAGATTGGCCGTATCTTTGGTCGTCGTCGTTTCTGGATCTTGCTGGCCATCCCGATGATGATCGCCGAGCCGCTCATCTTCGTGGCTACGCCGTTTGGCTTCCCGTACTACTTTGTGCTGTACCTGATCTACAACGTCGCGTATACGTTCTGCACCGCCAACCTGTCGCCGCTTACCATCGAGATGACCGACGACTTCAAGGAGCGTACGTACCTCACCGGCTACAAGCATCTCTTTGGTAACGCCGCCGGCTTCCTGATGGCAGCACTCGTCGGCTTTGGCTTTGGCACCTTCGGCGAGACCAACCCGTTCAGCTACTTCATCATCGCTACGATCAACGCTTCGGTCATGGCAATCTCGCTGCTCTGCGTGTACCTGTCCACGTGGGAGCACACCCCCGAGGAGGTCGCTCAGGAGAAGATCGAGAGCGTCGGCGAGGGCATCAAGAAGTTCTTCATCGACGTTATCTCCACCTTCCGCAACAAGTCCTTCCGCAAGGTCCTGTATGCACAGGTCTCCACGAAGCTTGCTGCTGCCTGCTGGTCTGCCTGCCTGTCCTTCTTCATCGTCTACTGCCTGCAGATTCCTAAGTCCTACGAGTCCGTGATGGAGATGCCTGGCAAGGTCGTCGCTATCGTCTGCACCGCCATCTGGGTCGCCCTCATGGCCAAGAAGGGCTTCCACAAGTCTTGGTACCTCGCAAATGTTGGTTGCGCTGCGTGCATCATTGCCTACAACTACTTCGCCTTTGGTCAGATCAACGGCACCTCCACGGTCGCCATCGCCATGATCGCCTACCCCATCATCTTCGCCATCTGGAAGTTCTTCTACGTCGGCTTCCAGTACCTGCCCGATGTTCTGCTCAACTACATCCCCGATGTCGATGAACTCATCACCCTGCGTCGTCGCGAGGGCATCTACAGCTCCGCGCAGCAGCTCTGCCAGCAGATTGCCCAGGCTATCGCCGTCAACGTGTGGGCTATCGTCCTTGCTGCCTCCGGCTTCATTCAGACCGCCGGCAATAGCGACGCCGTGACCCAGCCCGCTACCGTGCCTCTGTATATCTGCGGCTACATGATCATCGGCTGCGCCGGCTTCTTCCTGCTTGCGGCCGTCCTTGCCCGCGGCATCAAGATCGACAAGGAGCAGTGCGACATCCTTTGCGACGAGATTCACCGCGTCAAGGAGGGTGGCAAGATGGCCGACGTCAAGCCCGAGGTCAAGGCGCTTTGCGAGGAGCTCTCCGGCTTTAAGTACGAGGACTGCTTTGCCCACAACAACGTTGGCTTCCAGGACGGTAGCGTAACCCCCGCCGAGTAAGGCCGACATATCGTCCAAATCACAGGGCCGTGCCACCGGAATTCCGCCGGCAGGCACGGCCCTTTTTTAACAGCGTACAATTTGCCTTTAGAGCATCTTTTTGAGGGAGAAATCCATGGAGACGAACGTTATCTGGCGCAACGCCCGCGCGGCCGTGATCGAGCTTGACGACGGCGGCTACTTTACCTGTGCCGATACGTGGGAGATCTTTGTCAACGACGAGCCCGCTGGTACCACGAATACGGTCGAGACCTATGTCGACGGCCTGACCCCCGGCAAGCGCAACCTGGTTCGTTTTGTTTGTGGCGAGCGTGAGCTGAGCGTAGGTGTCACCACGCCGGCTGAGCCCTTTACCATCAACGTTCGCGACTGTGGCGCCAAGGGTGATGCCGAGCACGACGACACCACCAACATCCAGGCTGCCATCATGGCCTGCCCCAAGGGCGGCCGCGTGCTGATCCCCGCCGGTAGTTATCGCATCAAGTCCCTCTTCCTTAAGAGCAATATCAACATCGAGCTCGCCGAGGGAGCGGTGCTGCTGGCCCGCCACGATCGTGCCGCGCTTGCCTACATTCCGGGTACGGTCACGGGCAACGAGGGTGCCGGTTATGCCGGTACCGATATGCTGCCCCTGGGCCGCTGGGAGGGGGAGAGCTTCTCGACCTACTGTTCTACCTTTACGGGTCTGGGCGTGCACGACGTGTGCATCTATGGTCGCGGCGCGATTGACGGTCAGACCGATTTTGCCGAGGACAACTGGTGGAACAAGGACTTTAAGAACATCTTCCGTCCCGAGGAGGGCCGCGAGGTCGCCCGTCCGCGCATGATCTTCCTGTCCGAGTGCCAAAACGTGAGCCTTGCCGGCTTTATCGTGCGCAACAGCCCGGCGTGGAATATCCATCCCGTCCTGTGCGAGCATGTCGACGCGCTCTGCCTGTCCATCGAGGGTCCCAAGAACTCCCACAACACCGACGGTTTCGATCCCGAGAGCTGCGGCTTTGTCCGCATCCTTGGCTGTCAGTTCTCGGTGGGCGACGACTGCATCGCCATCAAGAGCGGCAAGCTGGGCATTGAGCCCGAGCTTCGTCCCGCTACGCACGACGTGCTGATCTCTCACTGCTACATGCACGATGGTCACGGCGCCGTGGTCCTGGGTTCAGAGGCTGCCGGCGGCATCAAGGACCTTACCGTGAGCAAGTGCCTCTTTGAGCGCACCGACCGCGGCCTGCGCGTCAAGACCCGCCGCGGGCGCGGCAAGGATGCCGTCAACGAGGGCATTACCTTTGAGCACATTCGTATGGACGAGGTACTCACGCCCTTCGTGGTCAACTCCTTCTACTTCTGTGACAAGGACGGCAAGACCGATTACGTGCAGTCTCGCGAGGCGCTGCCTGTCGACGACCGCACGCCCGGCTTTGGTGCCACGACGTTTTGCGATATCGAGGCCACCAACTGCCATGCTGCCGCGGCCTATATCACGGGTCTGCCCGAGAGCAAGGTGACGCGTCTGACGTTCCAAGACGTTCACGTGACCTTTGCCGACGATGCCGAGCCCTTTGTCCCGGCCATGGCCTGCGGCGTTGAGCCCATGGTGCGTCAGGGCATCATTGCGCAAAACGTCAAGGTGCTCGACCTGCAAAATGTGGTGATCGAGGGCCAGGACGGCGAGGAGCTGCAGCTCCAGAACGTCGACAAGGTTGTCCGTTCCTAACTCGGGTTGATGACCAGGGCTGCATTGTCGGATAAATCGGCAATGCAGCCCTTGTGCGATACGGCCGTGTGCGCTGCGCTACGCATCATGGTGAAAGGGAATACATGCTCAATAAAACGATTCCTGTCGGGGTCGATGGCTCGTCTGCCACGATTACGTCTTATGTTTTTGCCCCGACCGAAGATGCTTATGCTTTAAAACCGCTGCCTGCAGTTGTGGTCGTGCCAGGAGGCGGCTACGATCACGTTTCGCCGCGCGAAGGCGAGCCGGTAGCGCTCCGTTTGTTGGCGATGGGCTACCAAGCGTTTGTACTGAACTATTCGGTTGCTCCGGCTGTCTATCCGCTGGCATTGCAAGAACTCGCGCGGGCGGTCGATACCGTCCGAAGCCATGCGGCAGAGTACTGTGTCGATCCTGATCGGATTACGGTCATGGGTTTTTCGGCCGGTGGGCATCTAGTTGGCTTGCTCGGGGCGCTTTGGGACCAACCCTGGCTTGCAGAGTCGATTTCGGCATCGCCTGAGTCGATTCGGCCTGACACACTTTGCTTGGGCTATCCGGTCGTAAGCTCGGGGGCCTATGCTCATCGTGGTTCGTTTGAACACCTAACGGGTGCCGATGGCGCTTTGGCTCAAAAGTTGTCGATCGAGAATATGGTGGGCGATGGCTTCCCCCGTACGTTCTTGTGGCATACCGCCGAGGATGCATCGGTACCAGTTCAAAATAGCCTCCTTCTTGCGCAGGCTCTTGCCGACCACGGGATTGGCTTTAGCCTACATGTCTTTCCGCATGGAAAGCATGGGGCGTCGCTCGCCACGGCCCAAACGGCATTTAAGGGCTGCGCCGAGCATATTCAGCCACAGGTTCAGGGCTGGCCTGAACAGTTCGTTGCATGGGAGCGTGATGGACGATGAGCGAAAGTATCTATACGCTGCGCGTTTCGAGGGCTGCGGCAGGAGCGTATCCAACGATTTCCGATGCCTTGGCGGCAGCCGATCAGCTCTATCCGGATGCCGAGCAACCGGTGATGATTCGCGTCGATCCGGGCGAGTATTGCGAGCGGGTCGAGATTCATCGCTCGCATGTGACGATTGAGGGAGAGACGGCCGACAGCGTGCGTATCGTGGGCAGCCTGGGTGCCAAGATGCCTTCGGAGGACGGCTCGGGCGTCGACGGCACGCTCGGCACGTTTAGGACCTATACCGTTTTGGTCGATGCCGACGACGTACGGCTCGAGAACCTCACGATCGAAAACGATGCGGGCGATGGGCGCGAGGTCGGTCAAGCGATTGCCCTGTATGCTGATGGCGACCGTCTGGTTGTCGATGCCTGCTGCATTAAGGGACACCAAGACACGCTGTTTTTGGGTCCGCTGCCGCCGCATGAGGCCAAACCGGGCGGGTTCATAGGACCCAAACAGTATGCGCCGCGCCGGGTGGGGCGCCAGTATTTTCGACGTTGCCGGATCGAGGGCGATGTCGACTTTATCTTTGGCGGCGCGCGTGCCTACTTTGAGGGGTGCGAGATTCGCTCGCTCAACCGCGATATGGACGTGAACGGCTACGTGACGGCGGCGTCGACGCCCGAAGGCGAGCCGCACGGCTTTGTGTTCCACGGCTGTTCGTTTACAGCTCCGGATGGCGTGGCGCCGGATTCGGTCTACCTGGGTCGTCCTTGGCGCGAATGGGCGCAAACTGTGCTGATCGATTGCTGGCTGGGGCGACATATCAAGCGCGAAGGCTGGTGGGATTGGAATAAGCCGGCGGCACACAACTGCGTGCAGTATGCTGGCGCGATTCTGCATGGGCCGGCGGGTGATACTACCGGCTGGGTGCCGTGGGCGAATGAACTCGATGTGATGGCTGCCGCCGGGTACGCTCGCGAGCAGGTGCTTGCCGGTGGGGACGGCTGGGATCCCGAGGGCGGCGACGGTGATGCGGTTGAGACGGCTGAACTGTCTGCCAACGGCCGCACCGTGCACATCGAGACGTACTGCGAAGACGAACCTGCGCTGCGTGCCCGGCTGAAGCGCGAGGGGCGTTCGGCTGCTTTTACGGGCAAGACTCCTGCAGATTTTGAGGCATGGAAGATTGCGACCAGGACTCGCCTGTACGATGTTTTGGGTCTTTCGCTTATGGACCGCGTCCCGATTGAGATTCGTGAGCTCAGCCGCGTGCGGGTTGCCGGCGGCATCGTGCGCACCCATGCGATGTTGCAGGCCGAGCGTGATGTTTGGATGCCGTTCTACCTGTTGGAGCCGTCTCATCCTAAGCTTGATGAGCGGGGACTCAAACGCTGTTATATCTGCCCGCATGGTCATCAGGGAGCGGGTGCTGCAAGCGTAGCCGGTGTTGCGGGCGTGCCGGCTGTCGATGATGCCGTGCGTAAGTTCAATTACGACTACGGTCTGCGTTTGGCACGCATGGGTTACGTGACCGTCTGCCCTGATGCGCGCGGTTGGGGATACCGTCGTGACTGGAAGGGTCAGGGCGATGACGAGAACAGCTACCTGCGCGGTACGTGTCTGAATCAGGCACGTATGGCCGAGCCGCTGGGTCTTACGGTTGCGGGCCTCAACGCCTGGGATAACATGCGTCTGATCGATTACCTAGAGGCGCGCGGCGACATTGCCATGGATGACCTGGGTTGCTTTGGTTTTTCGGGTGGCGGCTACATGACGTTGTACCTGGCCGCACTCGACCCGCGTGTGCGCAAGGCGTTTGTCTCGGGCTATCTGTACGGTGTCGATGATTCGCTGCTGCATCTCAATGGCAATTGCAGCTGCAACTACACGCCCGGACTTTGGCGCTTACTCGACATGGGCGATATTGCCTCGCTCATCGCGCCGCATCCGCTGCTGATGCAAAGCTGCGAAGAGGATCATCTGAACGGTTCGCGCGGGCTGAAAAATGTTGACGAGCAGCTCGAGATCGTGCGCGATGCCTACAAGTTGCTGGGTCGCAGAGATGGCCTGCGGCACGAGGTGTGTCCGGGTGAACACCATCTGGGCGTGGCACATCTTGCCGAGGATATCGAATGGCTCGATTCGCACGTTGCGGAATGCGCCCGTGCATAGCCCCTCGGCATGCTGCGAATAAACGGTACGTTCCTGTATGACCGCCGATGGGCGGATGAGGAGAAGATTATGGAAACGAAGAGTTTGAGTGAATCGACCATTTGCTGCTTTGGCGATTCGACCACATGGGGCGATAACGGATGCGGCGCAGGCGGCAACGACATCTCTTGGACTTCGCATCTGGGCGCGTTGCTGGGAGGCGCGGTCGTCGAGAACTTTGGCATCAAGGGTTCGCGTATCGCCATCAAGGCCGACCGTACCGATTCGTTTGTCGAGCGCCTTGACGGTATCGACGATGCGGCCGATATCTACATCGTCTTTGGCGGCGTCAACGACTTTAGCCGCAACGTGCCGCTTGGAGAGCTCGGCAGCACGGACGTGCATGAGTTCTATGGTGCACTCGATTACCTGATCCGTACCATCACGGCGCGCTCGCCTCGGGCAAAGCTCGTGTTTATGACGCCGTGCAAGACGAGTGGTAAGCACGAGAAGGATATCCCGGCAAGCGATGAGGCGAACCATTTGGGTCTGACGCAAGACGCCTACGTGCGAGCGATGCTGGAGGTCTGTGACCGTTACTCCGTTCCGGTGATTGACCTGTATGCGCAAAGCGGCATCAGCCCGTTTTTGCCGGAGCACCGCGAGCTCTATATGCCGGACGGTCTGCATTACAGTCCTGCCGGCTATGAGCGCCTGGCGCATCGCATCGCCGCGGGTCTCACCGCCGTTTGCCGCTAAAAGTCTGCCGTTTGCGGGGAATATAGGGTTAACGTTCACCCTATATTCCCCGTTCGCGTTACACTAGGGGTAACGTTCACCTATCGTTTATGTCAGAGGGGACAGCAATGGGTTGCAATCAAATCCTGGACCGTTATATCGAGCAGTTGATCGAAACCTCTACGCCGCAGGCGCCGGCTTGGAATATCGAAAAGATTCGCGCCGGCAAGGAGAACACCTGGAACTATATCGACGGCTGCATGATCAAGGCGCTCATCGAGCTGTACGAGATCACGGGTGAGCAGCGCTACCTGACCTTTGCCGATGACTACATCGATTTCTTTGTCCAGGACGACGGTACCATCAAGCATTACAACCCGCAGGAGTACAACCTCGATAACGTCAATGCGGGCAAGACCCTCTACAAGCTCTATGACCTGGTGGGCAAGCCCAAGTACCGTGCCGCCATGGACACCATCTACCGCCAGCTCGAGACCCAGCCGCGCACCAAAGAAGGCGTGTTTTGGCACAAGGCCGTCTATCCCAACCAGATCTGGCTCGATGGCATGTATATGGCCCAGCCGTTCTACATGCAGTACGAGCTGAGCTTCCACAACCGTCGTGCCTGCTCGGACAGCTTCCATATGTTCCAGGTCGTGCATGACCTGATGCGCAACCCCCTCAACGGTCTGTACTATCACGCTTACGACGCGAGCCGCAAACAGTTCTGGTGCGACCCGGTCACCGGCCTTTCGGCTAACTTCTGGCTGCGCGCCGAGGGCTGGTTTGCCATGGCACTCATCGATACCTGGGAGCTCATGCCGCCTTCGATGTCAGCCGAGAAGGACGAGATTCGCAAGATGTTCCACGACCTGATCGATGCCATGCTGCCGTATCAGGACGAGAAGACCGGCATGTGGCATCAGGTCATCAACCTGCCCAATATCGCCCCCAACTACCTGGAGGAGTCTGGTAGCGCGATTTTTGCCAATGCCATCATGAAGGGCGTGCGTCTAGGCGTGCTGGGCGAGCGTTACTACCAGTACGGCCATCGCGCCTTCGACGGCATCTGCGAGACCTGCCTGTCCGAGCATGATGGGCAGCTGGCGCTCGACAACATCTGCCTGGTCGCGGGCTTGGGAAACACCGCGCACCGCGAGGGCACGTTTGGTTACTACATGAGCGAGCCTATCGTCAAAAACGATGCGAAGGGCGTGGCGCCGCTGGTGCTTGCCTATATCGAGACCATGCATCACGACAAGCTGGCCGGTAAGCGCGATCCGCTCGCCCCCTCGGGCGTGTGCTCCATCGAGGACCCGTTTGGCGGATACACCCCGGGCATCAACGCTCATAAGGGATGTGAATAACGTGGGGGCTATTACTCCGGGTGTGCGTTTGCACGACCTTCCGCAGGGGACCGTCGAGGAACGCATCCGCATGGCGGGAGAGCTGGGCTTTTCGTGCATTCAGCTGCCGAGCAAGGTGCTCTACGCATCGATGGGGATCGATCGAGGCGGCCTGACCCGCGAGCTTGCCGACCATTTGCTTGCGGTGCTCGACGAGGCGGGCGTTTCGGTCGCCGTGCTCGGCTGCTATAAGAATTTGGCGACGCCCGATCGCCAACAGCTCATGGATAACTTTGCCGAGTACGAGGCATGCTTGAACTTTGCCCAGATGCTCGGCGGATGCCCGGTGGGTACCGAGACCGGTCGCCCCAATGCGCAGAACCGCGTTGCTGACGACCGCATGACCGATGGGGCACTCGAGGTTTTTATGGACGGACTCGCACACGTCTGCGATCGGGCCGAGGCCGTGGGCGGTCAGGTTCTAATTGAGCCCGGTTGGAACGAGACAGTCAACACGCCAGATCGCTGCCGTGAGGTGCTGGAGCGCGTCTCGAGCCCGTCGCTCGGCGTGATCTATGACCCAGTGTCGCTGCTGCACCCCAGCGTCGTTGACGAAGCGCAGGAAATCACCGCGCGCATGCTCTATTTATGCGGCAGCAAGATTCGCGTGCTGCACGCCAAGGATTTTGAGGTCGTTGATAACGAGGACGAAGCCGGTTGGTGCGACGGTACGGGTTCACGCCTGGTGTGTCATGGCGTGGGCGAGACGGGCCGCTATGACTTTGAGCCCGTAGTGGCCTGGGCGGCTGCCGCCTGCCCTGGGATTCCCTGCGTGGTCGAGAACAGTGTGCCGGCGACGGCGGCTGACTGCCTGGCGACACTCGAGCACATGTCCGCTCGCTGCGGGGCTTCGCATCGCGAGTTATAGCATTGGCTTTTGCCGTGTCGGCAGATTGAGATTACCTGTATGGGGGCGGCGGTGAAGGGTCTTTATCGTCGCCCCATTGGATTGCATTAAAAAGGGGAGTTGCGTGGCTATCCACATTGTCGAAGAGGCGAATCGTTGCCTGGGTTGTAAAAGGGCGTTCTGTCAGATTAAGGGCTGCCCAGTTCAGACGCCTATTCCGCAGGTCATCGACCTGTTCAAACAGCGTCGTCTAGAAGAGGCGGGCGAGCTACTGTTCCAGAATAATCCCATGAGCGCGGTCTGCTCCATGGTTTGCAACCATTCGGGCCAGTGCGAGGGCGCGTGCATCCAGGGCCGCAAGGGCGCGCCCGTGCATTTTTCGAGCATCGAGAACTATATCTCCACGGCGTATTTGGACCGCAAAGAGTGGAAGGCCGCGCCGTCGTGCGGCAAGCAGGTCGCTGTGGTCGGCTCCGGCCCAGCCGGCATTACCGTGGCAATTAAGATGGCGCAGCTGGGTTGCGCCGTCACTGTTTTTGAGCAGCGGCCCGAGATCGGCGGCGTGCTGGAGTACGGTATCCCCGAGTTCCGTCTGCCGCGCTCGCTCGTGCAAAAGTACCGCCACGTGATGTGCTCGCTCGGCGTGCGCGTTCGCCCCTCGACCACCATCGGCGGTGCGCTCCACATCGACGACCTGCTGCGCGACGGCTACGATGCGGTCTTTGTCGGTACCGGTACCTGGCGAGCTCGAAAGCTGGGTATTCCCGGCGAATCGCGCGGCAACGTGCTGTTTGGTATCGATTACCTGGTCGATCCCGCGAGCGTGGCAATCGGGCAGAACGTGGCGGTTATCGGTGCCGGCAATGTTGCCATGGATGTGGCCCGTACGGCCCTGCGCTCGGGTGCTCGCAAGGTCACCGTGTATGCCCGTTCGCGCCATATCTCGGCCATCGATGACGAGGTAGAGCTGACCGAGCTCGATGGTGCCGAGATTGTATGCGGCAAGGCGATTTGCGCCATCGACGATAACGGTCCGGTGTTCGAGACGGCTATCTTTGACGAGGACAACAATGTGGTGGGCTACGAGGAAGAGCTCGACCATGTGTCTGCCGACACAGTTGTGATTGCGGCTTCGCAAGTGCCCAAGGACAAGCTTGTGCTTACGACGGGTGGCTTGGAGACCGACCATCGCGGCCTTCTTTCGGTCGATGAGTGCGGCATGACCACCGTGCCCGGTGTCTTTGCCGCCGGCGACGTGGTTAACGGCCCGCTGACGGTTGTTCACGCCGTAGCCGGCGCCAAGCTCGCCGTCGAAGGCATGACCAGCTACCTGGGCCTCTAACTCCATCCCGCCCATCAGTTGCGGTGAAATACGGACTGTTTTGGCTGTCAAAAGCCTTATCTACTCCGTATTCCACCGCAACTTTTTGTGGGGTGGGCTAGAGACGCTGCATGCGGTACCCGACACCCATGTGCGTCTGAATCATCTTGGGGTGAGAGGGGTCTGCCTCGATCTTCTTGCGCAGGGTGCGCATGAACACGCGCAGGCTCGCCAGATCGCTGTCCCAGCTCGTGCCCCATATCTCGCGGGTGATGAAGGTGTGGGTGAGCACCTTGTCGACGTTTTTCGCCAAAAGGACGAGTAATTTGTACTCGGTTGGGGTGAGCGAGAGCTCGTGTCCGTCCTTCGTCGCGTATCCCGCGGCGTAGTCGATATGCAGCGGACCGTTGTCGAACGTGCTCGCTTCTGTCGACTCGCTCGACGCCATCGAGGAGCGCCTCAAATTCGCACGGACGCGCGCGAGCAACTCATCCACAGAAAAGGGCTTGGTGAGGTAGTCGTCTGCCCCTGCGTCAAGTGCTGCAATCTTGTCGGAATCTTCGGTGCGCGCCGAAATGACGATAATGGGGACTGCCGACCAGCTTCGGATCTTCGTGATGACCTCGATACCGTCAATGTCGGGAAGGCCGAGGTCGAGCATGATGAGGCTGGGGCCGTGCGACACCGCATCCATGATGGCGGCCTGGCCGTTGCAAACCTTGCTCACGACATAGCCGTGGAGGTCAAGCGCGGTCGAAACGAGGTTTTGAACGGTCAGGTCATCTTCGACCAGGAGGATACGTGGCTTAGCGGCATTATTCATGAATCTCGATCTCCTCGGCGGGCAGGGTAAAACGGAAGACGGCCCCATGGGGGTGGTTGTCGCGAACTTCGATGACGCCGCCATGCGCCTCCACGATGGAGCGGCAGAGCGACAGCCCAAGGCCGATGCTTCGACGCGAATCCACGGGCCGCGTATTGCTTGAGGTGAAGAAGCGCTCAAAGATATGAGGTTTGTCGCAGTCTGTCACACCCGGCCCATCGTCTGCGACGTCCACCACGATGAACGCACCCTCGCGACATGCGCTGATGGTGACAGTCGAGTCCTCGGGCGTGTATTTGAAGGCGTTCATGATGAGATTCGTAAGCACCTGCATGATGAGATGGGCGTCGATGCGTACCAGCAGGATGTCGTCAGTGTGGTCGATGGTGACGGTACGTCCATGCGATGCTTGGGCGACATGGCTGAGGGCGGCCTCGATGACCTCGTCGATGAGCTCGGATGTTAAGTTGAGGTGAATGGTGCCGTCCTCGACGCGTGTGATGGCGAGGAGGTTCTCCACGGTATCGATAAGCCAGAGGGAATCGTCGTAGATGGCATCGGCAAGATCGCAGCGTTGTTCGAGGCTGAGCTTCTCGTCTCTCTTCCGAAGGATTGCCGCAGATCCGGATATAGCCGTGAGGGGCGTCCTCAAATCGTGGCCGATGGAGCGCAAAAGGTTGGCGCGCAGCTGCTCGTTTTTCGCCAAGACCGCAGCCTCTTCGCGCTCTTGCGCCGCCCGGTCGCTTTCGAGCGCCAAGGCGCATTCACCTACGATAGATAGGACGATCGAATGCTCGAAGGCTTCGATCTCGCGCCTCTCCAGGGCGATGCCGATGACACCGAATACCTTGTCGCCGGTGCGAACCGCGAGGTAGAGACAGCGCGCCTCAGGCAGGGTCCGCGTGCTTGCGCCCGCGCGCTTGTTGTTGGTGTAGGTCCAGGTTGCAACGGCGCGCTCGTAGTCGGTGAGCAGCGACGCGGATCGGTTTTCGGTGTCAGCGGACTCATAGAGCGCCTTGCCGAGCGTGCCGTGTTCGGCGGTGTAGAAGACCACGTCGAGTTTTAGCAGTTTGACGAGTTGGTTCATGGCGACGCGGGCGCACTCCTCCGCGCTATGAGCTTGCTGCAAGAGCTGGTTCGTTTCGAGGAGTACGCGCGTTTTGAATGCGTTCTCGGCGGAGGTACGGGCGTTGTCGGCGATGCGCGCAGTTAACTCGCCGGCGACCATAGCGGTAGCGAACATGATGCCGAACGTGACCAGATAGCTTCGGTCGTAGCTGGCGAGCGAAAACAGAGGCGTGACGAAGCAGAAGTTGTAAAGCACTACAGAGAGCACGCTCGATACGATCGTGCAGATACGCCCCGTCGTGGTGACGGCGGTCAGCAGGGCCGTGAGGATATAGAGGGATATGATGCTGGAATCGGCAAATCCCAGATGGCGGAAAGCCGTGCCGATCGCCGTGGCGACAAGAGAGAGGGCCAGCGTGCGAAGCACGTTTCGGCTGCTGGGCGGCTGCAGGGCGAGTGCACGGCGGCGTCCTTTGGACCGGGAGGGCGGAGTCGACTGTTCTGGAATGATGTAAATGTCGAGGTTCGGGGCGAATGTTATGAGCTGTTCTACGAGAGATTTGCGGCCGAAGAGGGCCTGACGGACGCTGCTGCGCTCGCCCGTGCGCCCCATGACGATCTTCGAAATACCCGACAGGCGCGCGAACTCGGAGATCTGAAACGCGATGTCGTCGCCATAGACGGTTTCCATATGTGCTCCGAGCTGCTCGGCTAGGGCGATATTGGCTGCAAGCTTGGTGCGCTCATCATCGCTCATGGCTTGCGTGCGCGGGCTCTCTACGAACAGGGCGACGAGCTCGCTGCGAAACGCTTTCGCCATGCGTGCGGCGGCACGGACGATGCGGGGATTGGTCGGCGCCGGGGAGACACAGACTAAGATACGCTCCCTGGTGTAGTAGTCACGGTTTCCCAGCACGCGTGCGGCGTCTGTGAGGTGACCGGTGCGATCGGCGCAGCGGCGCAGCGCGATTTCTCGGAGTGCGGTGAGGTTCTCGACGGTAAAAAAATGCTGTTGCGCTCGGTCGGCTTGTGCGGGACGGTAGACGAGGCCGGCGCGAAGGCGCTCAAGTAGGTCTTCGGGCTCTATGTCGACGAGCTCGACCTGGTCGGCATCATCGAAGATACGGTCGGGGATTCGTTCGCTCACGACAACGCCGGTGATGGATGCAACCATGTCGTTTAGGCTCTCGATATGCTGAACGTTCACGGTCGTATAGACGTCGATGCCCGCATGTAGAAGTTCCTCGACGTCTTGATAGCGTTTGTCGTGGCGAGACCCCGGCGCATTCGTATGGGCGAGCTCGTCGACAAGGATGAGCTGAGGGGCGCGTTCGATAGCCGCATCTAGATCGAACTCGCTGAGCGCAATGCCGTTGTGCTCGATGAGTTTACAGGGCACGTTCTCAAGCCCTTGTGCAAGATGGGCAGTTGCCGGACGTTCGTGCGGCTCGATGTATCCCGCGACGACGTCGACACCTCGCCGCTTGGCGGCGTGGGCGGCTTGAAGCATCGCATAGGTTTTGCCTGTGCCAGCAGCGTAGCCAAAGAAAATTTTGAGGTGTCCCCGGCTGGTTCGAGTGTCATCGGCGACCTCGTCTTTCTCAATTGCCTTGAGGATGAGGTCTGGATTGACGCGAGTGTCCGATGCGTCGCGCTGCATAGCGTAGCCTTTCTGAAGCGTTGTCCATGCGTGCATACGCGGTGAAGACACCACTGTATGCTCGCGAGGTCGAGTATAGGCGCACTGCAGCTGCAATAGTGCTTTCTACCTGCATCTTTACGGCATCTTAAGGACGTGAGCCCCGGCCCTCACGCCTCTTTAATCCCTAGAAGCGTTTACTGTCCCCAGACGCTTGCGAGGGCAGGCGTCCGAGACATCGGACCGCGTGTGAAAGGGGCGGTAAATGGACATCCTCATTCCCATCATCGGAGTCGTCTGCATTGGACTTCTTATCTATTACATCTACATTCTGATGAGGAGTGATTCGTAAACTATGGACGCTGCGATTCAGTACATCTTGTACTTTGCCGTACTCGTCGTCCTGGCCGTTCCGCTCGGTCGGTTCATGGCCCATATCATGGATGGTGAGCATACGTTCCTGTCGCCTGTGATTGCTCCTGTGGAGCGTGGCGTCTATCGTCTGCTTCGCATCGACGCGGCAGAACAGATGGGGTGTAGGCGCTATCTGGCGAGCGTGCTGGTCTTTTCGGGGATCGGCCTCGTGACTCTTGTGGCACTCCAGGCGCTTCAGTCCTTCTTGCCAGGCAATCCCCAGCACCTGCCGGGTGTGTCATGGGACCTGTCGTTCAATACGGCTGCTTCCTTCATAACCAACACCAACTGGCAGTCCTACTCCGGTGAGACCACCCTGTCCTACCTTGTGCAGCTCATGGGTCTCACTGTGCAGAACTTCGTTTCCGCTGGCACCGGTATCGCGGTCATGTTCGCGCTGATCCGCGGCTTCCGTCAGGTCAAGGAGCAGGGTCTGGGTTCCTTCTGGGTCGACCTCATCCGCACCGTCCTGTATGTGCTCATCCCGCTGAACCTCGTGTTCGGCATCTGCCTGGCTGCCGGTGGCGTCATCTCCAACTTCCAGCCGGCTCAGAAGGCTGAGCTCGTAGAACCCGTCGCTGTTCAGCCTAATGCAGACGGCGGCTGGAGCGTCATCGACGGCGCCCAGATTGAGGGCGACACGGTCAAGGTCGACGGCAAGGTTGTCGAGGGCGCGCGCGTGGTCACCGAGCAGTTCCTGCCCCAGGGTCCCGCGGCTCCTCAGGTCGCCATCAAGCAGTCCGGCACCAACGGCGGCGGCTTCTTCGGCGTGAACTCCGCCCATCCGTATGAGAACCCCAGTGCCTTCACCAACATCATCGAGATGACCAGCCTGCTGCTGATCCCGGCCGCCTGTTGCTTCGCCTTCGGTATCGGCGTCAAGAACACCAAGCAGGGCAAGGCCATCTTTGCCGCCATGTTCATCCTGCTGGTGATCTTCACCGGCATCATCGCCGTCAACGAGCATGCGGGCACCCCGCAGCTGGCCGATGGCGGAGCGGTCAATATCGAGATGACCGACGGCCAGGCCGGCGGCAACATGGAGGGCAAGGAGAGCCGTTTCGGTATCGCCTCCTCTTCTACCTGGTCCGCTTTCACGACGGCTGCTTCCAACGGCTCGGTTAACTCCATGCACGACTCCTACACCCCGCTGGGCGGTTTTGTCCAGATGCTCCAGATTGCTCTGGGCGAGGTCGTCTTCGGCGGCGTGGGCTGCGGCCTGTACGGCATGATCGGCTTCGCCATCCTCACAGTGTTCATCGCCGGCCTCATGGTCGGACGCACGCCTGAGTTCCTGGGCAAGAAGATCGAGCCGGGCGAGATGCGCTGGGCAGTTGTCCTGTGCTTGGCAACTCCGTTTGCCATTCTGGTGTGCTCGGCCATCGCCTGCATGGTGCCCGGTCTTGCCGACCAGCTCAACAATGGTGGCGCGCACGGCTTCTCCGAGGCGCTGTATGCCTTCACCTCATGCGGCGGCAACAACGGCTCGGCGTTTGCAGGCATGAACTGCAACATTCCCTGGATCAACGTCATGCTCGGCCTCGAGATGCTGTTCGCCCGCTTCATGCCTATCATCGGTACGCTGGCTATCGCCGGCTCGCTGGCCAAGAAGGGCAAGGTCGCCGAGAGCGCCGGTACCCTGTCTACCACTAACGGCATGTTCGTATTCCTGCTCGTGTTCATCGTTCTGCTGATCGGTGCCCTGAGCTTCTTCCCGGCCCTGGCGCTTGGCCCCGTTGCCGAGTTCTTCCAGATGATTGCGTAAAGGAGGGCGCAGATTTATGACTATGCAAAAAGACATGATGGGCCGCGCGGTCCGCGACTCGTTTGCCAAGCTGGATCCTCGCGTCCAGATTCAAAACCCGGTCATGTTCCTGGTGTGGCTTTCCGCCGTCATGACCTCCGTCCTGGCCGTCGCTTCCATTTTCGGTGTGCAGGACGCGGGTGTGCCCACCTACTATGTGGTCGCCATCGCGGTCATCCTGTGGCTTACCGACCTGTTCTCGAACTTCGCCGAGGCGCTTGCCGAGGGCCGCGGTAAAGCCCAGGCCGATTCCCTGCGTGCGGCCAAGAAGGATGTCGAGGCCCATCGCATCGAGTCCGTTGAGGACAAGGAGCACTTCACCGTCGTTCCCGGCACCGAGCTCACGCGCGGCGACCTGGTGATCGTACGCGCCGGCGAGCAGATTCCCGGCGACGGCGACGTCATCGAGGGCGCTGCTTCCGTTGACGAGTCCGCCATCACCGGCGAGTCCGCCCCCGTGGTCCGGGAGAGCGGCGGCGACTTCTGCTCCGTCACCGGCGGCACCACCGTTGTGTCTGACTGGCTGAAGATCCGCATCACCTCCGAGCCGGGCAACAGCTTCCTGGACCGGATGATCGCCCTGGTGGAGGGCGCCAGCCGCAAAAAGACCCCCAATGAGATCGCGCTGAACACCCTGCTGGTGTCCCTGACCATCATCTTCCTGATCGTGGTGGTCACCATGTATCCCTTTGCGGTGTACAACAATGTTCAGATCCCCATCTCCACTTTGATTGCCCTGCTGGTCTGCCTGATCCCTACTACCATCGGCGGCCTGCTGTCCGCCATCGGTATCGCCGGCATGGACCGTGTCACCCGCTTCAACGTCATTGCCATGAGCGGCAAGGCAGTGGAGGCCTGCGGCGACGTGGATACCATGATCCTGGATAAGACCGGCACCATCACCTTCGGCAACCGCTTGGCCGCCGACTTCTTCCCGGTGGAGGGCGCCAGCCGCAGCGATCTGATCCGCTGCGCGGCCCTCACCAGTCTCCACGATGACACCCCGGAGGGCAAGTCCACTCTGGAGCTGGCCCGCCGCCTCGGCGATAACAGCGTGGAGCCCGCAGGATCCAGCTTCCTGGAGTTCACGGCCCAGACCCGGATGAGCGGCGTGGATCTGCCTGACGGCACCAAGGTGCGCAAGGGCGCCAGCGACGCCATCGAGCAGTATGTGAAGGAAAACGGCGGCAAGGTTCCCGCAGATCTTCACACCCATGTGGAGGAGGTCTCCTCCCTGGGCGGCACGCCTCTGGTGGTGTGCGAGAACAACAAGATCCTGGGCGTCATTTACCTGAAGGATACGGTGAAGCCCGGCATGGTGGAGCGTTTTGAACGTCTGCGCGCCATCGGCATCAAGACCATCATGTGCACCGGCGACAACCCCCTGACCGCGGCCACCATCGCCAAGGAGGCCGGTGTGGACGGCTTTGTGGCAGAGTGCAAGCCTGAGGACAAGATCGCCCTGATTAAGAAGGAGCAGGCCGAGGGCAAGATCGTCGCCATGACCGGCGACGGCACCAACGACGCCCCTGCCCTGGCACAGGCAAACGTGGGCCTGGCCATGAACTCCGGCACCACTGCCGCCAAGGAAGCGGCCAACATGGTGGACCTGGACTCCGACCCCACCAAGATCCTGGAAGTGGTGGAGATCGGCAAGCAGCTGCTGATTACCCGCGGCTCCCTGACCACCTTCTCCATCGCAAACGACGTGGCCAAGTACTTCGCCATCATCCCGGCCATGTTCAAGCTGGCTGTTCCTGAGCTGAATGTGCTGAACATCATGGGGCTGGCGACCTCTTACAGCGCCATTCTGTCCGCGCTGATCTTCAACGCCATTATCATCCCCTGTCTGATCCCCCTGGCCATGAAGGGCGTCAAGTACCGCCCCATGTCCTCCGGGAAGATGCTGGGCCGGAACATGATGATCTACGGCCTGGGCGGCATCATCGCCCCCTTCGTGGGCATCAAGATCATTGACCTGATCATCGCCCCGGTGCTGGCTGCCCTCGGCTTTGGTATGTAAGGAGGAACCTGAATGATGAACGAGAAGAAACATGGCATTGGCCACAATATCCGGCAGGCCGTTCTGGTCACCGTGGTATTGCTGGTGCTGTGCGGCCTGGTATTTCCGGTGCTGCTCAGCGGCCTCTCTGCTGTGATTTTCCCCAGCCAGGCCAAGGGCTCTCTGGTGACGGCAGACGGCATCGCCGTGGGCGCCAAGAACGTGGGTCAGGACTTCACCGAGGATTACTTTATGTGGTGCCGTCCCTCCGCGTACAATTACAATACTTACTATGAAGAGGACACCGACGGCGACGGCCAGGTGGAGCAGTACTACAACGACGGTTCTGAATTCGCCGGCCTGAGCTCCGGCTCCAACAACTACGCCCCCTCCAACCCCGCCCTGACGGAGCGGGTGGAGGCGGACATCGAGGAATTCCTGGAGAAGAATCCCGGTGTCAGCCGGGAGGATATCCCCACTGACCTGATGACTGCCTCCGGCTCCGGCTTGGATCCCCACATCTCTCCCGCCTCTGCGGAGGTGCAGATTCCCCGCATTGTGGAGGCCTCCGGCCTCAGTGAGGATGAGGTGCGCCAGATCATCGCCGACAACACCAAGGGCAAGACCCTGGGCGTGTTCGGAGAAGAGACCGTCAACGTGCTGGGCGTGAATCTGGACATCGCCCTGGCCATGGGCCTGGTGGGCGAGATCTCCAAGTAATCACGGGCCCCGGATGCCTTCTTGGGCAGAGGACACTGGTATGCAGTTTCATTTTGAGAAAACGCTGGAAAAGCGGTATGAGCCGCAGGTCACTGTTACGAACGAGACCCCGGCGTGGCTGATGATTTGCCTGGCGGAGTCCATAAAGGACTGGATCGGCCAGAGTCCCAGAATCTTTTGCAAAAGTGAGGAGCCGTACCTGCAGTTCGGCTATGAGGTGCTGACGTTCCCGGTTGCGGAGTTTGCACAGATTTTCGGCCCACTGATCTATGCGATCAATCAGGCATGGCCTGTGCAGGTATTTGGAATGGGAAGCCAGGATGAGCTGGTCGAGCTGTCCTTTACAAAGGAGGGGACAGCCCCCACTATCCAGCAGAAGAACGTCTCCGGGATTCCATGTGCGGAATTGAGAGACCTGTACTTTTGCGTGAAGTTCCCGGATCCTCTGGCGGCGGACTGTATGTTCCGTTTGCTGGACGCGGTGGAGAAAAAGTCTGCTGCCGTGGCCCTGGAGTGGGAGTACGCCGATTTTCTGGAACAGCAGCGGCTGGCAAGAATTGACCGGACACTCTCCTATTGCTATGTCTCCCTTGAAGAAGAGGAGAGCGCGGACCCGGTCGGATGGCTTTCCGGACTGACGCTTCAGCAGAAATGCGAACTGTGGCGGATGTTTTTGGGAAAGCGGCTATTTCTGCCGGAATTCGAATGGCTCAGAGATGCAATGCTCCAGGGAGCTGTTCCAAACTGGATCGAGTGGCATTTAGCACTCTATCGTGTTCTGGAGGAAGAGAACATTCGCTTTTTCTGTAAGGACGGACAATTTGAGCTGCTGGACAAGGAAGGACACCGCATCTATTTCGGTGTAGACCATTCCGAGGCGGCAGAGCAGGTGCTGATGAAAGTCCTGTTCCCGCTCAACCAATGACCGAGAGATTCTGAAATAAGGCTGAAAGGCGGACCGGTACATCCGGTTCGCCTTTCAGCCTCTTATGATTCCTTAATACGGGAAACGCTTTCTTTTTCCCGATTTAAGCTGAAAAGCAGTATGATAAGGTCAAAGGAAGGGATGATTATGATGACCTGGAAAACGAGGCTCCTGCATTTTGAGCGCATGTGTGATGGGCTCGTGGAGCATTTCCTGCTTCAACACAAGATCCTTGGATTTCTATTGATTTTTATCGGGATGCCTCTGGTGACGCTGTCGGCGGTATGTATTTGCTCCACCGTTCTTGTACTGCCGCTGGCCTTGGCGTTTGGGTACCTGTGAAGAGGGCCTTAATGCAATTTTAATACGAGCCCTTAAAAATTAATGCCCCTTTAAGACGAAAAGTGGATAATGTGATTAAGACTCCATAAAGACATATTAAGGGGTGGGGCTTACGCAGCGGCCTTTTCATAAAAGCTGGTCGTCTCCGTTTCGGATCATCATATTCGGATTTCTCTTGGTGATTCTGCTGGGGAGCTTCCTGCTGATGCTTC
>CAJMRJ010000005.1:0-28393 GCA_905215865.1 uncultured bacterium
CGCCGCCCCGGCGAGCGCCTTTTCGGGCGTGTTGAAGCCGGCGTCCTCGTTGACGTAGGCCGCGGCGGCATCGAGCGCGCTGCCCTTGGCCGAGGCCTGCATGATGATCATGTTGGCAAGCGGCTCCAGGCCTGCCTCGCGGGCCTTCTGCGCGCGGGTCATGCGCTTTTTGCGGTAGGGCTTGTAGAGGTCCTCGACACGCTGGAGCTGCGTGGCCTCGCGAATCTGCTGCTCGAGCTCGGGCGTGAGCTTGCCCTGGGCGTCGATGAGCAGAATGACGTCCTCTTTGCGCTGTTCAAGATTGCGCAGGTAGGACAGGCGCTCGTCGAGTGCGCGCAGGGCGACGTCGTCCATGCCGCCCGTGGCTTCCTTGCGGTAGCGCGAGATAAAGGGGATGGTGTTGCCCTCGTCGATGAGCTTGACGGCCGCCTCGATGTTGGCGGCCTTAAGGTTGAGCTCGCGGGCAAGCTGGGCGATAAGATCCATGGGACTCCTTGCGTTTAAGGTACGTTTGCAGCACAGGGCTACCAAGGATACCACCCGTCCCAAAAGGCTGTTTTGGGGCCGCGCCACGAAAACGGCCTATCTACTACGTTTTACCCGTAGGGGCTGACCATGCCTGGTTTTTCCGAAAATCGGCAAGTCGTCTACCTGCGGTTTTTATTTCGCGAAATTTGGCATGGTTAAGGGCGATCGGTTAAACGTAGTAGATAGGCCCATTTCGTGGCGAACGAATCAGACTGAGGCGCAAAATGGCCCCCGCCCCAGAAAAATCGTCGGCAAGGTAGCAAAATGCCCCGCGGGCAGGAGGCTGCTCGCGGGGCGAAGAAGAGGGGCTTATTTGTGGCGGACCAAGGCGCTCGGCGGGGAGTTTGCCGCGGCCCGCTCTTAAGGCGTTACAGCTCGACGAGCTGGCCGGTCTCGGCGGCCTCCTTGATAGCGTTAAGCAGCGTGAGCGTCTTGACGTTATCGGCGGGGGTCACGACGGGCTCGACCTCGCGGCGGACAACCTTCACAAAGTGCTTGAGCTGCATCTTGTGCGGCAGTGCCGGGTCGACGGCCGGAATCTCCATCTGCAGCGGCTTGTGCCAGTTAGAGGCGCCGTCGTAGGAGAACTGGTGCAGGCGGGGCAGCGACAGGGCGCCCTTAGTGCCGCCGATAAAGTAGGCGTCGGCGTCGAAGGGGCGGTACTGCGGATCCTCGCGGGCGGTGGCCTCCCAGTTCCAGGGGCTGGCGGTGGCGTCGGAGATGGTCATGCTTGCGAGCGCGCCATCGGCAAAACGGACGTTGACCACGGCGGAGTCCTCGGTCTCAAAACCGCGGGCGGCGCTGGACTGCATACCCTGGACGGCAACGGGCTCGCCCAGCAGGTAGCGGAGCAGGTCGACGTCGTGAACCAGGTTGACCAGGATCGGGCCGGCACCCTTCTTGCGGCGCCATTCGACATCGAAATACTCGTCGTTCTTATAGATCATGTAGTGGAAGCTCGACACGGTGAGCTTGCCCAGCTCGCCAGACTCGATGATCTCCTTGGCCTTGTTGACGAAGGGGTTGTGGCGACGGTGCTGGCCCACGAGCACGGGCACGCCGGCGGTCTCGGCCTCGGCAGCGAAAGCCTGGGCATCCTCCAGGTCGTTGGAGATCGGCTTTTCGACCAACGGCACGATATTGCGCTTCACAGCCTCGCGAGCAACGCCCAGGTGCAGGTCGTTGGGGGTGGCGATAATGACGGCCTCGGGCTTGACCTCGTCCATCATCTGGGCGGGATCGGTGTAAAACGGCACGCCGGCGGCCTCGGCCGTGGCGCGGGCGCCCTCAAAGGCGTCAGCGATGGCGACGAGCTCGGCCTCGGGCTCCTCGGTGACAAAGCGGATGTGGTTGCGGCCCATGGCGCCGGCGCCGATAACGGCAATGCGGACGGGGTTGAGCTCAGACATTTCGACTCCTTAAATACTGGTGACCGGTGGAATGCGACAAAGGGGCTGTCCCTTTGTCGCATCGGTAAAACTAGGCGGACTTCTTCTTGCTGTCGGAGACCATCATGTAGACGGTGAGCACGACGGCGATGGCGGCGATCACAATGGCGCCGTAGAAGGACTGCTGGTAGGCGGCGCTGCCGGCCTCGGCGTGATACAGCACGGCGGTGATGGGCTGGCTGATCCAGGTGGAAGCGGCATAGCCCAAAAACATGATGCCGTAGTTGACACCGATGTTGCTGGTACCAAAGGCGCCACCGGTGAGCGGCGGGTAGATGACGAGCAGGGCGCCAAAGCTAAAGCCGAGCAGGGCGAGCGCCACAAAGAACATGCCCTGCGTAAAGCTCATCGACATGATGACGAGTGCGACGATGGTGACGACAAGGCTGATGAGCAGTGACTTATAGGCGCCGAGCTTGTCGATGATCTGGCCAAAGGACAGGCGGCCGACCAGGTTGGCGCAGGTGTTGACGGAGACCACCACACCGCCGAGCGCGACGGCCGCGGCGCTCGTGGGATCGGCGAAGAGCTGGACGGCGGCGATGGAGGCAACCTTGCCCACGAGCAGGGTGCCCGCGGTGGCGGCAAAGGCGAAGGTGACGATGAGGACCCAGAAGCGCGGGGTCTTGACCATCTCGCCCGGGGTGAGGTCGCCGAAGGTGCCGGCATGTGCGCCACCCTTGGGGGCCTCGAAGCCCTCGGGCAGCCAGCCGGCCTCGGGGGCCTTCAGGAATAGGGCGGAGGCGGCGATCATCACAAAGAAGATGACGCCGAGCGCCTTAAGGGCGCCAAAGATGCCCAGGCTCGGGATGAGCAACGAGGCGAGCACCGGGGACAGCACGGCGGGACCGGCGGTCGAAGCGGCCAGGGTGATGCCGGAGGCGAGACCCTTCTTGTCGATGAACCACTTTTGACCGGTGGTGAGCGCGGGGTTGTAGCCCAGGCCGTTGCCGATGGCGGCGACGAGCGAGAACCACAGGTAGAACTGCCACGGCTCGGTGACGGTGCCGGACATGAACCAGCCCATGCCGTAGCACACGGCGGCGGCGATAACGACGTTGCGCGGGCCGATCTTATCGGAGATGCGGCCGGCGAAGATGCCCGTCACGGCCATGATGGTCTGAAAGACCGGGAAGGCCCAGGTAAGAGCGCTGGACCACTCGGGGTAGACGGCGAGCAGGTTCTTGCTCACGACGGAATACAGCGCGATGGAGCTGATAAAGAACATGGTGACGCACGCGGCGGAAAGCACGACGGCGCGACCCTTGTTGGAGTTGCTGGAAGCCATTTGACTCTTTCTAATCGATACGGGGGAGGAGCGGGCGTGTCCGCGGGGCCTCCCTGTCAGGTTGGTTTACTGGTCAGTCGGCTTGGCGACGCCGGACTCGTCGGACCAAAGCTCGACGCCCTTGCTCTTAAGGTAGTTGTCGGCATAGGCGCGACGGCCGCCGGGCTTGGCGGTGAGGTCGCCCATCATATTGGAGAAGCCGCCATCGACCTTGATGGCGTCGCCGGTGGTAAAGTCCGAGCGCTTGGACGCCAGGAACATGACGGCGTTGGCGATATCGCTGACCTCGCCGATGCGACGCGTGGCGATCAGACGGCTGCGGCTCTTTTCGACCTCGGGATCGGCGTAGAAGTTGGCTGACATCGGGGTCTTAACGAAGCAAGGCTCGACGCAGTTGGAGCGCACGCCGTAGGGGCCCCACTCGGCAGCCAGCATCTTGGACATCATGTTGACGCCCGCCTTGGTGGAGCTGTACACGCCCGAGAACGTCTCGGGGGAGTGGCTGGCGACGGTCGAGATGTGCACCAGGCGGCCCTGGCCGGCCTTGATCATCTCGCGACCAAAGCGCTGCGAGGTGATGAAGTAGCCGGTGAGGTTGACGTTGATGACCTCATTCCAGTCGGAGAGCGGCAGGTCCTCCATGGCGGCGAAGCGCAGGATACCGGCGGTGTTGACGAGGACGTCGACGCGACCGAAGTCGGCGATGGTGGCGTCGACGGCGGCCTGAACCTCGGCCTCGTCGGTGGCGTTCATCTTGTAACCCTCGGCGTGGATGCCAAACTCGGCAGCGAGGTCGGCGGCAGCAGCCTTGACCTTCTCCTCGTCCAGGTCGAGCAGGACGACGTTGGCGCCGTTGCGGGCGAACTCGCGGCAAATCTCGACGCCCATACCGCCGAGCGCGCCAGTCACGGCGCAGACATCGCCCTCGAGCTTAAGCCAATTGCTCATAGGAACTTCCCTTCTTGTGCCTCCCGGTGGGTCGCTCCCATTAACCGACCCACGTGGTTTTCGCTGGTTATCGTATGCTTTGCATTTGCGCAGGTGAATTGCATATTTGTTAGAATGGCGTTAACCGTAGGTTTATACTGTGCGATGCAGTTTTTTCTCAATTGAGCGCGTGACCTGCCAAAACGACCCCCTTCGGCAGTTCATTGCCATGCGTCTGGAAACGGGAGATTGACGTGTACGATCGACGACTCGAGGCCATATCGGCCGCCGCGGAGCTGGGAAGCTTCTCGCGTGCGGCGGCAAAATTGCGCGTGTCGACCCCGGCGCTCGTCAAGCAGGTGTCGGGCTTCGAGGCCGAGTTTGGCATCACGTTGTTCGAGCGCTCGCATTCGGGTGTTAAGGTGACGCCGGCGGGCGCTCTGCTGGTGGACGACGCGCGCTCGATCATGCGGCAGTCCGAGGATGCGCTGCGTCGCGCCCGACGCGCGGCGGGCGATGGCGGTGCCGTGCGTCTGGGCGTGTCGATGATGTGCCCGGGGCGCCAAACGCTGTCGATGTGGACGGACATCCACGATCTGGAACCATCGCTGCGATTTGAGATCGTGCCGGTAAGCGACCTCTATGACGAGCGCGAATCCGTCATGCGCAGCTTGGGCCGCGAGGTGGATGTAGTGCAGTCGAGTTTTTCTACTCCACGCTGGGGCGACGCCTGCCAAAAGCTCCGCATTGTCAACGTGCCGTTTTATATCGACCTGCCGCGCACGAGCCCGCTGGCGCGCAAGAATCGCATTACGGTCGCCGACTTGGAGGGTATGCGTCTGCGCGTGCTCCGCCACGGCAACGACGCTATGGACAGCCTGCGTATCGATCTTTTGGCAGACGGCGGCGTGGACGTGATCGATGTGGATAGCTTCGACTTTGCGCTCTTTAACGAGGCGGAGGAAAAGGGTGACGCGGTGCTCACCTGCGGCGCATGGTCGGGGGTGCACCCGGCCTTTGTGGGCGTACCGTTCCTGTGCGGCCGCGAGGTGCCAGTCTTTCTGCACTACCCGCTCGAGCCCACCCTCCAAGTCCAAAAATTCGTCAACGCCATGGCCCAGCTTCTCAAGTAGCTCATTTGGGACGGGGTTTTTTTAGCCACTTTTGGCGTCCTACCTGCGCAATGCGAAAAATGACTGCAAATCGGTTACGCATGATTTTGCTTTTGCCCTGGGCTGGTTGTAGAATCAAAAAACTTAAACGTACTACTTGTGCAGCTTGCGCGAAAGCTCGGGCTGCGGCTGGGGGGGATGCGCCCGTGCAGGGTCCTTTCGGTCATATAGCGTCGATGCGCCGCACCTTCGTGATGTTGGCAGCGGTCTTATGCGCGTTCGTTATGGTCGGGGGGGGGGTTGCCCTCGCGTGCGTACGGTGACGATGGCAACCTTATAGCGAACCCAACCTTTACCAACCAAGCTTCTGGTTGGTCGACGACCTCTCCGACTAAGAGAATCGGCGAGATGTCGGACCTCGACCTCCCCACGAAGCTCCTCAACGGTCAAAGAAACCTCAAACAAGCTAACGGTAATCACTTTGCGCTTGCGTGGAATTTTAAGCCACAGGGTACCAATTATTATTTTAAACCCGGATCAGCCTACACCACCTTTTCCACCCAGAGCGGCGCCATGTACGAGTGGGGCCTCAACCATCGCGCCGCAACCGAACACGACGTGCTGATGCTCACGATGGGCCCTCAACAGGAGAATCTGTCGGTTAACAGCGCAGGCCAAGACCAGCTCATGCAGCTGCGGACTTGGCTTAAGGCGCAGGGCAAGATGCCCCAGGGAAATACCGTTGAGCAGTACACCGTTTACAGCGATCCCTTTGCTGCAAATGGCAGCTTTGCTGGTAGCAGCGCCGACGGATCCCACTTCTCGTTTGAGCAGAGCGACGGTCGCATTGCGCTTTCTGTGTGGCTCGTAAGCTCTAACGGACAGGGTTGGTTCTCCTTTGGCACCAACAGTACACACTATTATCGAGCACTTCCCGAACAAGACGATGAGTTTGCCTATCAGGCTGACTATACCGCAGCGTCCGAAAAGACGATGCTTGCACTGACTTGCTACGATTCAAATCTTACGGGGGCGAACGAACAATACCGGGAGTGGTTTGGCAATCTGGTCAATGACGTTCACGTGGAAAATCAGGGCACGCGTGACATCTATACTGACTTTGGCAAGGTATATCAAGAAAATTCGTCCGAGACCATGACAACGCTCAAAAGCTATGCGTTCTCGACCTCGAATCTTAAGAACGAAAATACGAACATTGCTAACGGCAGTTTTGAAGACGATATACATCTAGGGAACAAGAGCACCAGCAAGTTTACGTTGTGCTCGCCCCATTGGCGTACGACCGAGACAGACCATCGTATCGAGATCGTTGCCCAGAACGACTACTATATCGACCCAGCTGGGCATTCTGTTACGTTTACGCCCTCCGATGGTGACTATGCAGCCGAGCTCAACGCACACGAGGCGAGTTCGCTCTACCAATATGTGACGACCGAGCCGGGAAAACAGTACGAGTGGGGGCTCGACCACCGCGGCCGCTCGGGTCGAGACGCCATGGCCCTTATCATCGGTCCGCGACAAGAAAACGAGCCGTACAAGGATAATCAAAAAGCACTCGATCAGTACCAGCAAATTATTCAATGGATTCAAATAAGCGTCGATAACTATGTCGGCTTGGATGTGGCCAATTTTTCCCAATCGGGCTGCAGCAAAAAGATCATCCTGTATTCGACCAAATTTGACAAAGTGGGTGGATTTGCCAGTGCGTCTAGCGGAAGCGCGTTCTCGTGGACGGCCGATGCGGAACATACCGAAAAATGGTGCGTGTGGATTATGGCGTCCGAAAACGACGAGTGGGCTTCCTACGGTTCCAACGCGCTCGAGTACAATAAAAAGGTCGACTACGACTATACCTACACCATTCCGGATGGCCAAAACCAGAGCGTCTTTGCTTTTGTGGCCTACAACACGGCCAACAAGATCAATTCGACCGGCAACTTCCTCGACAATATCTCGTTTAGGGAGTTCTATCGCATAGAGACGTACACGACGCCCAACGGAAGCGGAACGTATTTTTATAACTCCGACACCAAGACTGCCGACTTTACCTATGCCAAAAACTACGTAGGTAAACAGGAAAAGAACTCCTACTTTATGGTCGATGCCAAGCGCGATGACGGGGCAGTCTTTATCGGTGCTTTTGTCAACGGCGAGTTCTATTCCGCGAACGATGCGGCGCACTGGACCGAATTGAACGATGGCACCTATCACTTTAAGGTCGACAAGGTCACAAAGCACTATAAAGTGCACCTCGTGTTTTCCAAGGCAGGCGTTCAATACGATGTGAACGGCGGCAAAGCGTATCACTATGATCCGTCCGATGAGTCCACGGGCGATTTCGTGCAGCTTTCTGGCGCTGGAGCGAGCTATACCTCCCATGCCGCCGAAGGACAAAACGACGGCTGGAAGTTTATGGGCTGGGAGTACGCGGGCTCGGGAAAAGCCGTTCGTTTTAGCGCGGAGCACACCGTGACCCATACGGCACCCGAGGGCACCACGGATTCCGGCACTCTTACCATTAGGGGCAAGAAGGTCAATCCGGATACCGGCGCTGTGGGCGATACGGTAACGGTCGAAAACATCCCTGAGAGTCAGGGCGCGACATTTGTGGCGCAATGGAAGTATCGTCAGGCCTTTGTTGCCCAGCTTAAAAATGCCGATGGCACGTGGAGCAACGTAACGACGGGCGGCACGGTCAGCTCCAAGCTTAAGGGGGCAAAGGGCTCTATCGATGCCGGGGATGGCTCGGACAAGGACGCCGACGCGTACAAAAAATCGGGCGTTGCCTACTTTGTGGATGACGGCACGTTTGTGGAGGCGGTGGCCGCTCCCAAGGAGGGCTATCACTTTGAGGGCTGGTATGACCTATCGAATCCAGACGCCCCGGAGCTGCTGTCGTCTTCACCCACCTATACGTACAACGTGAAGGACCGCCATACGGGATGCGTATACGCACGATTCACCCCGCGCACCTACACGCTCAAGGTTTCCAAGAGCGTTACGGGCAATATGGGCGACAAGCGTGCCTACTTTAAGATGACGGTGACCTTTACGGGTCTCAAGGCTGGTCAGACCTACGCCACCGAGTATTCGGATGCGTCTGCCCAAGGCAGCCATGCGCTCGTGGCGCGACCGAATGGTCAGGCCGAGACCGTGGAAAACAAGACGGCCTTTACGGCCGATGGCCAGGGCAGGGCGACCGTGCCGCTTGCCGTTAAGGACGGCCTGACCGTTTCGATTAAGGGACTGGATTACAACGCGACCTATACCGTGAGCGAAGACGATTACTCTTCGTTGGGCTATCACGCTAAGCTTACGGGTGCGAGCGGCACGCTCAACGGTCCGCGTGTGACCGTCGCCGTTGAAGCTAAGGCCACCAATTCCCGACAGGTCGCGGTGCCTACGGGTATCACGCGCAATCCCATCTATGCCCTGGCGATTTTGGCCGCCGGCGTGCTGCTGGCCACGGGCATGGTTGCGCTGCGTTTACATCGAGGCTCCAGGAGGGGCGGGCGCCTATGAGAAGACATGGCGCCAGCAATGCTGGTGGCGGGGCGCCCGCACGTGCCGCTCCGCGGGGGAGGTCCTGTGGCGTGGGGTGCCCGATCGTGTCGAGCGCGAAGATAGGCGCACACGCGGCGCCAGATCTAAGGGAAGCAGACGACCGGCGAGATATCGTGGGCTTTCTGGCGCGCCTGGCATTTTTTGTCGTGACGCTCTGGCTGCTCTTGGGCGTGGTCCTGGGCGTGGGTGCGGTCACGACCGGCGAGATGGCCCCGCGTATCTGTTCGGGTGACGTCATGCTCTACTGGAGGCTCAGCCAGGGCTTCAACGAGGGTGACGTGGTGGTATACACCGCGGATGGCGAAGAGCGCCTGGGTCGCGTGGTTGCCCGCCCCGGTGATGAGGTCACGATTACCGAGTCGGGCGAGCTCATGGTTAACGGGGCTGTTGTGGTGGAAAGCGATATCACCACGCCGACGCCGCGCTACGAGTCTGCTGTGGACTATCCCGTACACCTGGCAGCGGATGAGTTCTTTGTGCTGGCCGATCTGCGCGAGGGTGGGCATGACAGCCGCCTGTATGGGCCAATTGCCCGTTCGCAGATCAAAGGCAATGTGATCAGCGTGCTGCGCAGGTCGAACCTGTAGGCACGAAGCTTGGTTTTATTAAGGGCATATGCCCGAGAGGAAGGATACAACATGAAAACTGGAAAGAGGCGACTGGCGGCGTTTACAGTTGTGGCTGCCACGATGCTGCTGGCTTTGGTGGGAGTTGTCACGCCCGCGTGGGCGGAGGGGGGATCCAAACTGCCGGTAACTGGCAACACGGTTACAATCACCTCGACGCTCATCATGAACAAGGATACTGTGGAGCCGAATGCGAAGTTTGAGTATTCGATCTCGCCGGCGGGGACGAGTGAGCTTACGAGCACGAGTGGCATGCCCGTTACTCCTGGAGTGGACGATGCCGTTTCGCTTTCACCGGATTCCGTTAATTACTCTGATAAAAAGTGGAATCATGAGAACGCCGGCGGCACTACGACAATAACCGCTCAATTGAGTGCCGTCCTTAATGCCTCAAAGTTCACGGCTCCGGGCATCTACCGATACAAAATTACGCAGCAGAAGCCAGTCTTGGATGGCCTCGAAGTTACGCATGGGGCGCTGTTCCTCGATGTTTACGTAGAAAATGACAACTCAGGCTTAGTTGCTAAGGGCTGCACCCTTAGCACAGCGGCGGGATCGGGCGACAAGACCTCAGGCTTTGAGAACAACTATGTCACTCATAAGTTGACCATCAAAAAGGTCGTTGCCGGTAACCAGGGCGAGAAGAATAAGGACTTTGACTTTACCTTCACGATTAAAGGCGCTGACGGGGAGAGCTATGAGTACGCCACTGTGAAAAACGATGCTACCACCATGAGCCAAACTCCAGCTACGTCGGGAACTGCGGTTACCGTAAGCCTTAAGCACGGAGAATCCGTCATCGTTTACGGTCTCTCATCGAACGATACATACGCCATAAAAGAGGCAGATTACAGTAGCGCCGGTTATAAGACGTCGTATAAGATCGGTGAATCCGGCACCGAGGTAGAGGGTAAAGTTATTGAAGCGACGTCTATCGGCGCTTACGACGCCCTTGTGGCCTTTACCAACACCAAGGATGTTACCGTTCCGACCGATGTTATTCGGACGGTCGTTCCCTATGCGGCAATCGTCGCGTTTGCTGCCGTGATGGGCGTGGTCTTCTTCCGTCCTCGTCGTAATCGCCGTTAAAACAGCGAGGATTACAGCCGATGGAGCTTAAACGCATAGCTCGGCTGGCGAGAGCCGGCGACCGCGTGCTTACGTGGTTTGCCGGCTTTCTCGTGCTGCTCATGCTGCTGTACGGGGGCTATTCGCTGTGGGACACAAACAACGTTATGAACGGTGGGTTCATCAGTGACGAGCTGCTGCGCTACAAACCCACCGGGGCCAACGATTGCGCACGCCTGCAGGATCTGATGGCCAAAAATCCCGACGTGGTCGGATGGGTCACCATCGATGGCGCCAACATCGACTATCCCTTTGTTCAGGGAAAAGATAACCAGGAATACCTCAACAAAAACGTGTTGGGGGAGTCCGCGGTTTCGGGAGCGGTGTTTTTGGATACGCGCAACAGTCGCGCGATGACCGATTCCTACAATCTGCTCTATGCGCACCACATGGATAACGGCGCGATGTTTGGCGATGTCGACCGGTTTTTAGACAGGGGCTTCTTTGACCTGCACCGCACAGGCACGCTCTACACAAAGGATGGGGCGTTCCGCCTGCGCATTGTTGCCGTGTGCTCGTTTGCTGCGAGTGATGACATTATCTTTGGGCCGGGAAACCTGGACCAGGCCTCGATGCAGACGCTGCTCACGCATGTCTCGCAGACGGCGGTGCATGAGAACATGGATGACGTTGGCCCCGATGCGCGCATCATCGCGCTTTCTACCTGCAGTGATAAAACAAACGGGCGCCGAGCACTTATAGCAGAGGTCTTGTAGCTCATTGAATATCCCGATTAAGCTGCGCCCCATAGGCTGCATCAAGTTTGAGGCTCTCGGTCCATCATGGTAGAGTTGACCGCGCGTGAATTTCAGCACACTGCGTGCTACTTGCTTTTTTGTCATTTAGGGGAGTGAACTTGTGAATACCTCTGTCGCCAAGAAGGCTAGCCAGGCGGTGCGCCTGCTCATGATGGTGCTCACGGCAGTTCTCATCTTCTTCTTCATCAATGTTATGCTGCTCGTCTCCGATATCCAGGGCACGGCGCGCGTGGTCAACTACGCCGGTCTGGTGCGCGGTACCACGCAGCGAATCGTTAAGCTCGAGGACGCGGGCCAGCCTCAAGATGACCTGCTCAAAGCCGTGGATTCATACATCAACGGTTTGCGTTACGGAAGTGACGACCTCAACCTCGTCCGTCTCGACGACGGCGAGTATCAGGCAAAAATGACCGAGCTTGCAAATTATTTTGATGAGCTTTGCACCGAGATCATCCGCGTGCGCGAAGTCGGCTACGAGAACACTGACATCATCTCCATGAGCGAGGAGTTCTTTGGCATTTGCGACGATGCTACGCGACTCGCAGAGGACTACTCTCAGGAGAAGGCGTCGGCGCTCAACTATCTCGAGGGCCTGGTGATCATCGACATCATGGGCTTGGTGGCAACCTTTGCGGTTGAACTTGTTCGCGCGGTGCGAACTGCCGCGCTCAATCGCGAACTGCAGAGCAAAGTCTATCTCGACGAAGCCACGGGACTGCCCAACAAGAACAAGTGCGAGGAGATCTTAGGGCAGGAGCAGCCCGTCTCCGCGGAGGCACCCGTTGCGGTGTGCGTCTTCGACCTTAACAATCTGCATACGGTCAATAACAGCTTTGGTCACGAGAAGGGCGACGAATACATCCGCTCTTTTGCCCGGCAGCTGGGGCGTGTGGCATCCGAGACCTGCTTTGTGGGTCGCGACGGCGGCGATGAGTTTATCGCGGTGCTGCGGGATACCGATCGAGCTGCCGTGGAGTCCTGTCTCGCTCGGGTTCGTGCGAACGTGAACGAGTATTCCGAGGCTCACCCCGACATGCCTATCAGCTATGCGGTGGGCTACGCGCTTTCCAGTGATTTTGATGAACCGCCTACGATGCGCGAGCTCTTTTCCCAGGCTGACAAAAACATGTACATCGACAAGAACCGTGTAAAGACAGCCGAGGCAGCCGGGCTGCAACGCGAGGAACGGTAAGCTTGTAACAACAGAGGGCATACAAAAGCCTCCGCAGCTCGTGTGTGCTGCGGAGGCTTTATTCGTTGCGGCGCATTGTGTTTGGGTCGTTGAGATGAGTCGATTTGCCCCGAAAGAGGAGGGCATTGACCTTAGGGTCACGCCCGACGAATGAGCGACAAATCGGCCATCTCGGCGAGCCGAACTACTCCAGCTCAAACGCTCCGGTATAGAGCTGGTAGTAATACCCGCGCTTGGCGATCAGCTCGTCGTGATTGCCGCGCTCGATGATGCGGCCGTGGTCCAGACAGATGATCGCGTCGGAGTTGCGCACGGTGGACAAGCGGTGCGCGATGACAAACGTCGTGCGGCCTTCCATGAGCTTGTCCATGCCGGCCTGCACGATAGCCTCGGTGCGGGTGTCGATGGAGCTCGTGGCCTCGTCCAGAATCATTGCTGGTGGATCGGCGACGGCAGCGCGTGCGATCGAAATCAGCTGGCGCTGGCCCTGCGACAGCTGTGCGCCGTTGCCGGTGAGCATGGTGTCGTAGCTGTCGGGCAGGCGGGTGATAAAGTCGTCCGCGCCCGCGAGCTTTGCCGCCGCGATGCACTCCTCGTCGGTGGCATCCAGGTTGCCGTAGCGGATGTTATCCATCACGGTGCCGGTGAACAGGTTCACGTCCTGTAGCACGACGCCCAGCGAGCGGCGCAGATCGGCCTTGCGGATCTTGTTGACGTTGATGCCGTCGTAGCGGATCTTGCCGTCGGCGATGTCATAGAAGCGGTTGATGAGGTTGGTGATGGTCGTCTTGCCGGCACCGGTGGCGCCGACAAACGCGACCTTCTGGCCCGGCTTGGCAAACACAGACACGCCGTGCAGCACCTCGTGGTCGGGCGTGTAGCCAAAGTCGACGTTGTCCATGACCAGGTCGCCGCGCAGCGGCACGTACTCAATCTCGCCGGTTGCGCGGTGCGGATGTTTCCATGCCCACATGCCGGTGTGGTGGTCGGCCTCCTCGAGCTGCCAGGTATCGGGGTTCACCTGCGCGTTGACGAGCGTCACGTAGCCTTCGTCGGCCTCGGGCTCCTCGTCGATGAGTTCAAAGATACGGTCGGCGCCGGCGAGGCCCATGACCACGGCGTTGATCTGCTGCGAGATCTGACCGATCTGTCCGCAGAACTGCTTGGTCATGTTGAGGAACGGCACCACGACGGCGATGGACAGCGCCATGCCCGAGATGCTCAGGTTGGGCACGCCCAGCGTCAGGAAAATGCCGCCTGCCAGTGCGACTAGCACGTAGAGCAGGTTGCCCAGGTTCATAAGGATAGGCATGAGGATGTTGGCGTACATGTTGGCCTTCTGCGAGACCTCGAAGAGCTTTTCGTTGCGCTCGTCAAAATCGGCCTCGGCGGCAGACTCGTGGCAGAATGCCTTGACGACCTTCTGGCCGTTCATGACTTCCTCGATATGGCCCTCGACCACGCCGAGCTCGGTCTGCTGCGCAATGAAGAAGCGCGCGGAGTTGGAGCCGAGCAGCTTGGTCATAAAGGTCATAAAGGCGACGCCTGCCACAATGACCAGGCACATCCAAACGCTGTAGTACAGCATGATAAAGAACACCGTGACGATGACGATGGTCGTCATGAGCAGGTTGGGCAGCGACTGGCTGATCATCTGGCGCAGCGTGTCGATGTCGTTGGTGTAGTGGCTCATGATGTCGCCGCGCTGGTGCGTGTCGAAGTAGCGAATCGGCAGGTCCTGCATGCGGTTGAACATCTTCTCGCGCAGCTTCTCGAGCGAGCCCTGCGTGACGATGGCCATGGCGCGGTTCCAGAACAGTGAGGACAGGATGCCGACGCCGTAGATGCAGGCGAGGGTGGTCACGAGCTGCAGAATCTTGGGCTGCGCGGCTTCCCAATCGCCCGACTGCCACGATTCGCTAATAATCTGCAGGGCGCTCTGAAGGAAGGTCGCGCCGATGGAGTTGATGATGGCGCAGAGCACCACGCCGACGACGACGAGGGGCAAAAGCACGGGGTAGAAGCCAAAGAGCGTCTTGATGAGGCGCGACATGGTGCCACCCTTGCGGTTGAGCGCGCGCTCGGCGGTCGTTGCCTTACTCATGTGCCTCGCCTCCTTCCTGGGTCTGAGCTTGCGTTGCGGATGCCTCGGTGTCGGCCTCGCCGGCCCCTTCGCCCTCGGCAGACATCTTGTTTTGCGAGGTGAAGGTCTCGCGGTAGATCTCGCTTGTCTTGAGCAGCTCGTCATGGTTGCCGATCTGCGCGATACGGCCGCCCTCCATGACGATGATGCGGTCTGCGTCCTGCACGGAGCTAATGCGCTGGGCGATGATGAGCTTGGTCGTGTTGGGCAGATAGCTTGCCAGCCCTGCGCGAATCTTGGCGTCGGTCTTGGTGTCGACGGCGCTGGTGGAGTCGTCCAGGATCAAGATCTTGGGGCGACGCAGCAGGGCACGCGCAATGCACAGGCGCTGCTTCTGACCGCCCGAGACATTGGAGCCGCCCTGTTCAATCCAGGTGTCATAGCCCTTGGGGAAGCCGTCGACAAACTCGTCGGCACAGGCCAGGTGCGCTGCCTCGCGGACCTCTTCGTCAGTGGCATTCGGGTCTCCCCAGCGCAGGTTCTCGGCGATGGTGCCGCTAAACAGCACGTTTTTCTGCAATACCATGGCCACTTGGTGGCGCAGCGCGTCCAGGTCGTAGTCGCGCACGTCCATGCCGCCCACGCGCACGGTGCCTTCGGTGGCGTCATACAGGCGGGCAATGAGGTTTACGAGCGTGGACTTGGCCGAGCCAGTGCCGCCGATGATGCCGATGGTCTCGCCGCTCGTAATGTGCAGGTCGATGTCGTCGAGCGCCTGGCGTTTCGCATGCGCGGAATACTTAAAGCTCACGTGGTCAAAGTCGATGGAGCCGTCGGCAACCTCGAGCACGGGCTCGGCGGGATCGGCGATCGTGGGCTCGGCGGCCAGCACCTCGGTAATGCGGTGCGCCGATTCGTCGGCCATGGTCACCATGACAAAGATCATCGACAGCTGCATCAGGCTCATAAGGATCTGAAAGCCATAGGTATAGATCGAGGAGAGCTGGCCCACGTCGAACAGCGCGCCCTGGCTTGTGATGATGAGCTTGGAGCCCAGGTAGATGATGACGACAAATGCGCCGTTGACGCAGATGTTCATCATGGGGTTGTTAAAGGCGAGCAGCTTCTCGGCGCGGGTGAAGTCCATCTGGACGTCGCGTGCGGCGGTCGCGAACTTCTCCTTCTCAAAGTCTTCGCGCACGTAGCTCTTAACCACGCGCATGCCGGTGACGTTTTCCTCAACGGACTCGTTAAGGGCGTCGTACTTGTGAAACACGCGCGAGAAGATGGGGCGCACCTTAAAGATGATAAAGAACAGCCCAAAGCCCAGCAGCGGAATGATGATCAGGTAGACCATGGCGACGCTGCCGCCCATGATAAATGCCATGGTAAAGGCGAAGATCAATACCAGCGGCGCGCGCACGGCGATGCGGATGATCATCATAAAGGCCTGCTGCACGTTGTTGATGTCGGTGGTCAGGCGCGTGACGAGCGAGGAACTCGAGAACTCATCGATGTTGGCAAAGCTGAACGTTTGGATCTTGTAGAACAGGTCGTGACGCAGGTTCTTGGCGAAGCCGCAACTCGCATGGCTGCAGGTGACGCCGGCAGCGGCACCAAAAGCAAGCGACGTCAGCGCGATGAGCACCAAAAAGCCCGCGGTGGGAAGCATCTCGGCTACGGTGGCGCCGTCTTTGATGGCGTCGATCAGGTTGGCGGTGATAAATGGAATCAGCATCTCGCAGAGCACCTCGCCAAGCACGAGCAACGGCGTGGCAACAGTGACTTTCATATAGTCGCGGATGCTGCCCATGAGGGTTTTAATCATCCAGTTCCTCCCAGGTTACACGGATTTTCTCGAGCATTTCGGCGAGCTGCTCGCGCTCGTCGTGAGTGAGGGCACTAAAGGCCCGTTCTCTAAAGCGGATGCGGGCCGCCTGGTCGATGCGGGCGTTTTCCCGGCCGGTTTCGGTCAGGCGAATGGTGAGTTGCCGTCGATCCTTGGGGTTACGGCTGCGCTCGATGAGGCCGTTGACCTCGAGCTTGGACAGGATCTCGGAAAGCGACCCCGGCTTGAGGTCAAAGTGCATGCCGAGTTCCTGCTGAGACATCTCGCCGCCGGGCTGCTTGGCCAGCAGGCAGATGATGGGCGCCTTGCCGGACACGCCTCCGCCATGAAAATGCATGTAATGGCCGCAAAAACCCAGGCCGCTCAGGATGCGCTTGGCGAGTTTGTCTTCGGCGCTGACCGCTTCGGGTATGTCTACCGGTTGCGACGGGTCACCGCCAGGCTCGTGCGAACAAAGGTTAAGAGGTTCATCGCACATGAATTAGTGTTGCTCCTTTCTTTAGTTAGGTAGTGGAATTGTTTTGTGCCTAACCAATCTAGGAGCATGAGAAATGAATGTCAAGGTACCAAACTTATTAAGTTACGGCGTTTTGCCAAACGCCGTAACCGCTCGACGCTGCAAACGCTCCTAAGCGGCAATCTGGCGTTCAATCGTCGGGCATGGCCACAAGGCCTATGCCCTCCTCTTTCACGCCACCTTGCTCGCTTAGGAACGTTTTCGCTGTCCGTCCTCAACCTGTGATTCCGCCACGGTCCGTTTCGGTGCATGCAATCCCTTGGGGACGGAGGAAAAGGGATCATTTTCCGTAACCTTTCCGCAACAATTTGCCCTTCGTGCCGCTCGACTCCGCTCGCAACGTCCCCTGCGCTACACTTAGTCGCACTGTGGCGCTGCCGCGCCGCGCCCGAAGCAAGGGAGACCCTCATGAAGAACACTCAGCTGCTGCTGATCAACGATATGTGCGGCTACGGCAAGGTCGCGCTTTCCGCCATGTTGCCGGTGCTGTCGCACATGGGCTACCGTATCCATAACCTGCCGACGGCACTTGTGTCCGATACGCTCAACTATCCCAAGTTCTACATCCACGACACCACGGAGTACGTGCGCCAAAGCCTCGCTATCTGGGAAGAGCTCGGCTTTGAGTTCGACGCCATCTCGACCGGCTTTATCGTGACCGAGGAAGAGACGCGCATCATCTCGGACTTTTGCCACCGCCGTGCGCAAAAGGGCACCAAGGTGTTCGTCGATCCCATCATGGGCGACAACGGCAAGCTCTATGCGGGCGTGCCCGAGTCCACGATTGGTCTCATGAGGCACCTGCTCGAGTGCGCCGACTACGCGGTTCCCAACTACACCGAGGCGTGCCTGCTTGCCGATAGGCCTATCGCCGAGCAAATTACGCCCGATGAGGCCCGCGCCCTTGTGGACGCCGTGCGCGACCTGGGTGCCAAGTCGGTGGTCATTACGAGCGCCGTGGTCAATGGCACGAACGCGGTTATCGGTTACGACCATGTGGCGGGGGAGTACTTTACGATTCCCTTTGAGCTCATTCCGGTCTACTTCCCGGGCACGGGCGACACGTTCTCGGCGGTGCTCGTCGGCCGCGTTATGGCCGGTTGGAGTCTGCAGCGCGCGACGTCCGATGCCATGCGTGTGGTGGCTGAGCTTATCGAGCGCAATGCCGACCAAGAGGACAAGTCGGCCGGCCTGCCCATCGAGGCCTGCCTGGATGTGATTGACCATGAGTAACGTTGGCGAGGGCGGCATCAATCCTGCGGACGAGAACAAGCCAATCGGCGCGCCGCGTGGCAAGCGTCCGCGTATCCGCGTGAGCTGCGTGGACCAGCTGGGTGCGTGCCGCTGCCACCATGGTCACAAGCCGGGCGACGTTTTTGACTTCGACCGAGACCGCGGCAAGATGTGCGCCATGGCCTGCCATGTGGGCTTTCCCTATATCGATATCCTGCGCTATGGCGGAACCGTGCCTGGCAACGAGCCCGGTACGGCAAAGTTCTGCTGCCCCGAGGTTGATACGCTGAACGTCTGGCTCGCCGAGATCGTTGACGAGTAGTCGAGCGCAATGCGACAAAGGGACAGTTCTTTTGTTACAATCGCGGGCGGTGTCCCTTCTTTTGCTTATAATCTCAAATCTCTGCATTTCATCCGATTTTAGGTTCTAAAAATTCTGCGTTTCGTCGATAATCAAGCGTATAAAACTTTGCATTTCATTTGATGACACTGAGGGGGGCCTATGCTGCGCAGGAAAATAGCGGCAGAGCTGGAGCGTTGGCTGAAGTCTGCCGAGCAAAAGGCCTTGTTCATTACGGGTTCTCGCCAGATCGGCAAAAGCTATTCGATTCGCGCCTTTGGCAAAGCCAGCCATGCAACCTACATCGAGCTTAACCTCATGGAAAATCGTCAGGCAAAAGACGCTCTTCTCGAGGCGCGGGATGCCGATGATTTCATCAGCAGGGTGACGCTTCTCTCGGGAAAGTCGATAGCGCCGGGCAAAACGCTCGTGTTTATCGATGAGGTCCAAGAGGCCCCCGACATCATGACGATGGCAAAGTTCCTTGTTGAGGACGGGAGGTGCCGCTGGGCGTTTTCGGGGTCAATGCTCGGGACCCAGTTCAAGGGCGTCAGGTCCTATCCCGTGGGGTATGTCCACGAGCTTAGGATGTTCCCGCTCGATTTTGAGGAGTTTTGCTGGGCAATCGGGGTGAGCGAAGGGGCTCGCCAAACGATACGCGACGCGTGCATCAACGAGAAGCCCATTCCTGGTTACATTCATGACGCGATGATGGCAAACTTCAGGACCTATACCGTTGTCGGCGGAATGCCAGAGGTCGTGCAGCGTTTCCTTGACACGCGGGGCGACCTTGCCTCTGTTCGTCAGCTGCAGTCAGAGCTCAACGAACAGTACCGACGGGATATCTCCAAGTATGCAAGCGGGCGAGCCCTTCAGGTGCAGAGCATCTACGATCAGCTCCCTATTATGCTCGAGGGCGAAAACAAGCGCTTCGTGCTCAATTCCATTGACCCCAAGGCTCACTACGAGAAGTATCAGCGAGATTTTGTATGGCTTGTCGATGCCGGCGTTGCTCTCAAAGCCGATATCGTAACCGAGCCAAAATCGCCCCTGCTTAAGACGGCACGGCCATCGCAGTTCAAGCTATATCAATCGGATACGGGCATGTTGATGGCGCGCTACCCCGTTGGAGTCGCCCAAGCGGCGTATCTTGATAGCAAGGAGCCCAATCTGGGCGGCATTTACGAAAACGTGGTGGCCCAGCAGCTGGCTGCCCAAAATCGCCAGCTTTACTACTATCAGACAAAAAAGCGCGGTGAAGTGGACTTTGTGGTCGATGGGCCGGATGGGACGGCTGTTCCGATCGAGGTTAAATCGGGCTCCTATTACCACGCGCACGCTGCGCTCGGTCATGTGCTTGATACGGCTGAATATGGCGTAGGGCTCGGGATTGTTTTCTCGAGAGGCAACGTTGAGCGCAACGGAGCGGTTCTCTATTTGCCGCTATATGCGACCTGGGCCCTTTCGGATGTTTTGGGCGACTCCTGCGCCGAGGGGATAAAGCTGGAGGTCAAGCCGGTCTAGGGCCAGTCCCGGATGTGACAAAGGGACAGTCCCTTTGTCACATTCATGAGTGTGGATTTTCTCCCACGCTCGTTTTATGCCGATGGCGTGGCCCGTGTGCCCGCGCCGCCCGAGCGCCTACAGCTGCTCGAGCATAGCGGTGCAACCGGCGAGTACATCGCGGTAGGTGGCGTCGAAATTGCCGGTGTACCAGGGGTCGGCCACGTCGCCGGGGCGATCGGTCCAATCGAGCAAGCGCGTAATCTTGCCGTCGGGGTCGTCGCCAAAGATGCGACGCAGGCCACGCGCGTTCTCGGCATCCATATAGACAATGCGATCCCAGTCGCCATACTCCGCGCGACGCACCTGGCGGGCACGGTGCGCGACGACGGGAATCCCGACTTCGCGCAGCTTGGCGACCGTGCCATGATGCGGCGGGTTGCCAATCTCCTCGGTTGAGGTCGCAGCGGAATCGATGACAAATTCGCCCTCGCGCCCGGCGCGGCGCACCAACTCGGTAAACACCGACTCGGCCATCGTCGAGCGGCAGATATTGCCATGGCAGATAAACAGTACGCGTTGCATATGCGGTTTCCTTTCGATCGCCATCATCGAGCTCGAGTATCGCATCTACGCCTGCGCCATCGCCCTCTTGCGTTCCCAGCGAGCCAACTTAATTGTCACCAGCGTAAGCACCCAGGCCACAAGCGAGAACGCGGCACCCACTGCGCCTACATATGCAATGCCAACGCTGCTTACCACGGCGCCGCCCACTGCGGTGCCAAACGAGATGCCGACGTTAAACGCCATGGGCTCAACCGAACTTGCGAGTACCATCGACTTGGGATGGCGGCTGCGTGCCACGTCCATAAAGTGCGTGATGCACGACACCGAGAACAGGTACATGAGCAGCGCCAGGCTAAAGACAAAGACCAGCGCGAGCGGCATGGTGCCGCCCACAGCAAACAGTCCGAGTAACGCTGCAGCCTGCAGCACAAACGTCACGAGTAGCGCCTTCATGCCAAAGCGCGCATCGATCCATCCGCCCAGGATGTTCGAGATCAGGCAGAACACGCCGTAGGCCATGAGCGTGGTACTGGCTTCGACCGTGCCCATGCCCAGCACCTGCTCAAGATAAGGCGTCACGTAGCCGTAAAAAACGTAGACCGACCCCACGCCAAACAAAAAGATGAGCATGCCGGTGATGATGCTCGGCTCGCGTAGCAGACCCGCCTGTTCGCGAAAAGTGGCGGGCTCGTCGGTTTGCCCAGCGCGCGGCATAAACGCCACGAGCGCTCCGCAGATCAGAACGGCAAAGGTCAGCGTGCCGTACATGGCCACGTGCCAGTCGAGCGTGTCGGCCACAAACTTGCCGATCGAAGTGACAAAGACCATTGCCACGGAAAACGCGCCGTACACTACCGAGATGGCGAGTGAGGTCTGCTGCGGGGACAGCAGCTCAGGGATGTACGTCACGCCCACGGCGAGCAGCGCACCCGAGACGGAGCCCAGGACAATACGCGAGATAAACAGCACTTGAAAGTTGGGCGCCAGCGCCATAACCAAATTGCCGAGCACAAAGACGATGCTGTAGCACACGAGCAGCTGGTAGCGGCGAAAACGCCCCGTGCTGAGCGCAAGCACTGGCGTCGCGATGGCGTAGACAAGCGCAAACACGCTAATAAGTTGGCCTGCGGTGGCAAGCGATACGCCGAGTTCCGTTGCCAAGTCACTTTCGATGCCGATGACCACGAACTCGGAGCAGCCGAGCGAGAATCCCAACAGCACGAGCAGCGCCAGGCAGAGCTTGGTGCGCGCGGGGGAGAGCGCGGCGGCGGTTGACTTACTTTTAGGCGTGGTTGCGGCGGTCAAGGTTGTCACTCCAATGTCGCATGAATAAGCGGGATTCAATCCCTGCAACTCTAACAGAATGTGACAAAGGGACAGTCTCTTTGTCACATTCGCGGCGTGGCTGCCGCCCAAACCGTCACAACATTCGATGAAAATCTCGAAAACGAGGAAAAGCGTCGAATGTTGTGATGGTTTTCCTATCTGTGCCGGCGAGCCGCCGTGCCGTCTGGGGGTATAAGACTAGCGAGTGTTTATTTGCGAGGCCTAAGGGGCGCCCCGTATGGATATCGATAACTTTGAATGGTGGTATAGCGAGGGTGAGGCTCCGGACGAGGAGTGGGACGAGCCCACGCCGCGTGACGTGTCGAGCGACGAGGACGGGATCGGCAACGACGTCGCCGCCGACTCGGACGCTGCCCTCGACCCCGTCGAGCCCCTGACCTTCGAACAAGCTTGGGCCCAAGCCGAGGCAGACGAGGCCAAGGCCGACGCTACGGCCACGCTCGGCGAGCCAGCCGACATGTCGATCTCGCCGGCAAAGACCCCGCAGCCGCGTCACACCATCGATCCCGACAGCACGGCATCCTTCAGTATTCTCGACGTGCCCTCGCAGGGTGCCCAGGCGCCCGCGCCCACACGTCGCCCCAATCTGTCTCGCGAGGAAGATGCAGGACGTCGCTCTCTGCTCGGCCCCATCCTTATCGCCTTCATGGCCGGCGTTATCGCATGCTCGGTGATTGGAAACGTCTGGAGCCATGTTGAACAACAGCGAAAAGACGCCGCCAAGGTCGAGATGTCTATCGAGCAATCGCTCGGCCGCACGCGCTCGGTACATGTGTCGGTCGAGGTCAAGGACGGCGCGACGTGGGACACCGCGCGCGGCGACAGCCAAATGCTCATCCACATCGTGGGGCGCACGCTCAAAGGGCAGACGATTGACGAGTATCAATACGTCAATTCCGCTGGTGACGGCATCGAACTTAAGCCCGGCGACTACGAGCTCACCGTCGATGAACCGCCCGTCGCCACCGACGGCACGCGCTTCCGTGCCTCAAAGCGCATGGTCCCCGTGAGCTTTAACTCACAGGCGCCCGACACGGTCGACACCACACCGCAGGGCGGGTTCGACCTTTACGTGGATACCCAGTAGGAGCTCGCTGCTCATTCCGCTATGGCTACTCAATAATCGCCTGCCGTCCCGTCCCGCCGCCAAGAGTGGGACAATAGCCCTCGACACTATTGTTTACTTTTGGAGGAAGTAGCATGTCTACCGTCACTACCATCAAGCGCGGCGGCCTCACCGCGGCCATCGATTCCATGGGCGCCCAGCTCACGAGCCTTGCCCTCAACGGCAACGAGTATCTGTGGCAGGGCGACCCCGCCTTTTGGGGCAAGCATGCGCCCATCCTGTTCCCCATTGTGGGCTCGCTGCGCAACAACACGGCAACGTCTGCGGCCGGCACCTGCGAGATGCCGCGCCACGGCCTCGCGCGCATCGTCGAGCACAAGCTGGTCGAGGTTTCGGAGGACGGCTCCTCGGTAACGTACGAGATCACCGATACGCCCGAGTCGCTCAAGGCCTTTCCGTTCCACTTTAAGCTCAACATGACTTATGCCTTGACCGGCGACGCCACCCTCACGCAGACCTTTGCCGTCACCAATACCGGCGACGTGGACCTGCCGTTCTCGGTGGGCGGCCACCCCGCATTTAACGTGCCCGCCCCCGGTGCCGAGGACGAGGCGTTCGAGGATTATGAGCTGGCATTTACCGGGGCTTGGACCAACGAGGCCCCCATCATCACGCCCGACGGTCTTATGACGTTCGAGGGTAGCTACAAGGCTCCCGATAACTCGGACGTGCTGCCCATCACGCACCGCAGCTTCGATAACGATGCCATCATGTTCACCGATACCCCGGGCTCCACGCTCACACTGCGCGGCCGCAAGTCGGGCCACGGCGTCAAGATCGACTTTGAGGGCTTTAAGTACATCGGCGTGTGGTCTGCCGCCAACGACGCTCCGTTTGTGGCGCTCGAGCCCTGGACCGGTCACACCACCATGGACACCGAGGACGACGTCTTTGAGCACAAGGTCAACACCATTGCGCTGGCGCCGGGCGAGACGGACGTCCGCAGCTTTAGCGTCACCTTGCTCTAGAGGTTCCGCCGTTCTGACGAACGGCGGACCGGTCGACGCTGCGCGCCGCCCAGGGCGACAATTTGTCATTCAAAAGGCAAGGCATGACCAGAAGGTCTATGCCTTGCCTTTTTCATGCCTAGTCGTTGGGGACGTTCTTGTTTGACTAGTCGTTTAAGAACGTCCCCAACGACTACCAATCGTTTTCAGTTCGTAAACTTGTATATATGCATTTATATATGCATTTGCTGGAGGTAGCGCTGAGCGGTATCCTGTTAAGTCGTCAGCATACGATTCAACAGGGAAGGCAGATTATGCATTCTCCCCATCAACGCGACGCGCATCCACAGCCGGTGTGCAGCCGTCGCATCTTTTTGGGTAGCGCTCTCGCTGCGAGCGCTACTGTCGTCGCCGGCGCACTTGCCGGTTGCCAGCGCCCCTCCACGCTGGAAGTAGTTCAGCCCACGACGGGTGGCGGTCGCGACGACCTGTCCGATTCCGTTATCGGCAAGGATAAGATCCGCATTGGCATGGAGGCGGCCTACGCCCCGTACAACTGGCAGGTCTCCGAAGCCAGCGAGTACACCATCCCCATCGACAACGTGCAGGGCGCCTATGCCGATGGTTACGACGTGCAGATCGCCAAGATCGTCTGCAAGGCCCTCGGCGGCGAGCCCGTTGCCGTCAAGCAGAGCTTCTCGGGTCTTATCGATTCGCTCAACAACGGCCAAATCGACCTCATCATCGCCGGTATGAGCGCCACGCCCGAGCGCGAGGAGTCCGTCGGCTTTTCCGATCCGTACTTCATTGGCTACTTTGGCCTGTTCGTAAAAGAGGGCTCGCCCTACCAAAACGCGACCAAGCTCAGCGACTTTAGCGGCGCTACGGTGCTCGGCCAAAAGGACACCATGCTCGATACCGTCATCGACGAAATCCCGGGCGTTGTGCACAAGAACCCGGTCGATTCGGTTCCCACGGTGTTTTTGAACCTGCTGCAGGGCACGTGCGACGCCGTGACCTACAACACCGAGAATGAGAAGGGCTATATGGCCCAAAATCCCGGTATCGTCCCCATCCATTTTGCCGAGGGCGAGGGCTTTAAGCAGGAGGTCGCGGCAAATGTCGGTTGCCGCAAGGGCTCGGACAAGCTGCTTAAGCTCATCGACAAGACACTCAAGGGCATTAGCCAAGAGGAGCGCGACCAAATGTGGGACGCGTGCCTCGACCGTCAGCCGGCATAGGGAGGCAGCATGAAAACCATTAATCGCCTGGCCTCCTTTATCAAGGCCGACCACCGTTATGTATACCTGGGCACGAGCGTTATCGCGGCGCTCGGCCTGGCGTTTAGCCAGCGCAACCCCACGCCGCTGAGCTTCTTGGCCCCCACGGGCGTGTTCCAGGATTGCCTTTGGGCGATTCTTTGGGCCTGGCTCGTCGTGTCGGCGGCGGCGCTGGTCACCAAGCTTATGCACTGGAGCGACTATCGCGTAAAGTCGCCGTTCGCATCCGAGCGTTGCCGTCGTGGTGCACGCCTGGGCAGCTACGTCGTGGTCGCCATCGCGGCGATCTTTTTCGTGGACCGCTGCGTCATGTCGTTTATCGACCTAGTACAGGTGAGCATTGTCTCGGATTCCAACCCCAGCGACTTTTTGTCGAGCCTGGTCTACATGACCTACAAGAGCGGCGACTTCTTTATCCGCGGTATCGAGATCACCATCGCGCTTGCCACCTTCGGCACTGTCATCGCATTCTTCCTGGCACTGCTCTTCGTGTTCCTGCGTATTCAGACGTTCGACCGCGTGGATAACGACCTGGTGCGCTTCTTTAAGAGTATCGGCCGCGGCTTTGCGACCGTCTACTCCACCATCGTGCGCGGCACGCCCATGATGGTCCAGGGTCTGCTCATCTATTACGCGGGCTTCACCGTTTTGCGCGGCATGGGCTTCGAGACCGCCCAGGCAAACCAGATCTGGAGCACCTTTACCGCTGGCCTCGTCACCATCTCGCTCAACTCCACCGCCTACATGATGGAGGTTCTGCGCGGCGGCATCGAGTCCATCGATCCCGGCCAGGCCGAGGCGGCGCGCTCGCTGGGTCTGTCGCAGTGGCAGGCCATGCGCAAGGTCGTGTTCCCCCAGGGTATTAAAAACGCGATCCCCGCACTCACCAACGAGCTCATCATCAACATCAAGGATTCGTCGGTGCTCTCGGTCATCGGCGTGTTCGACCTTATGTACGCCACCACTACCGTCGCCGGCGTGTACTATCGCCAGATGGAGGTCTACTGCGTGGCGCTCGTGGTCTACCTGATCCTAACGCTCGTGGCGAGCCGCCTGCTCGAGGCCTTTGGCAAAAAGCTCGGTGCCGAGGCCCCGGCCACGCTGCCCAGCTCCAACTAGGCTTAAGACGAGGAGAATCATCATGGCAGATACCGCCATTACCGGCGTTGCGGCCGCCGCACAGATCAATGAGCCGCTCATCCGCGTCGAGGGCCTGCGCAAGAGCTTCGGCTCGCTCGAGGTGCTCAAGGGCATTGACCTGTCCGTTAACCCCGGCGAGGTCGTCACCATTATCGGCGCCTCGGGCTCGGGCAAGTCGACTTTCCTGCGCTGCCTCAACCTGCTCGAGACCCCGGACGCGGGCCACATCTGGTTCCACGGCCAGGACCTCACGGCCGAGCGCTGCAACATCAACAAGCTGCGCGAGGACATCGGCATGGTGTTCCAGGGCTTTAACCTGTTCAACAACATGGACGTGCTCGACAACTGCACGCTCGCGCCCGTCACGCTCAAAAAGATGAGCAAGGCCGAGGCCGAGAAGGTCGCGATGGAGCATCTGACGAGCGTGGGACTCGAAAAGTTCGCGCACGCCGCCGTGGGTCGCCTGTCCGGTGGTCAGAAGCAGCGCGTGGCCATCGCTCGTGCCCTATGCATGAATCCGCAGATCATGCTGTTCGACGAGCCGACCTCCGCTCTCGACCCCGAGATCGTGGGCGAGGTGCTCGAGGTCATGCGCAAGCTCGCTGCCGACGGCATGACCATGGTCGTCGTCACGCACGAGATGGCCTTTGCCCGCACGGTGTCCGACCGCGTGGTCTTTATGGACAAGGGCGTGGTGCTCGAGGACGCCGCGCCGGCTGAGCTCTTCGGCAATCCCAAACACCAGCGCACCCGCGAGTTCCTCTCGCGTTATCTCAACGACAAATAATGCAAGCGAACGTGGCAAAGGGACCGCCTCTTTGCCACGCTGTTTTTGGAGGAAGGCATGGCCGAGGTTTGGCGCTTCTTTGCGCACGAGGATGATTTTGCCGATATCGACGAGGTCGGCGCGTGCGAGCGCCTGGGCCGCGTGCTGTCGTTTCCGACGATTTCGAGCATGGATGCCCAGACGGTGGACTGGCAGGCGTTTGCCGACCTGCGCGCCTATATGCAGCAGGCCTGGCCGCGCGTGTTTGCGGCGGGCGAGGTCGAGCTCATCGACCATTCGCTGCTCGTGACGCTTGCCGGCACCGACCCCGCCCTCAAGCCGGTCATGCTCATGGGCCACATGGACGTGGTTCCCGTGGTGCCGGGCACCGAGACAGACTGGACGCACAATCCCTTTAGCGGGCACGTGGACGACACCTATATTTGGGGTCGCGGCGCCATCGATATGAAAGACCAGGTCGCAGGCATCCTGGAGGCCGTTGAGTATGCGCTGGCGCACGGCTGGCAACACGAACGAACCCTGCTGCTGGCCTTTGGCCAGGATGAGGAGACCACGCAGTGCGGCGCGGGTGCCATTGGTCGCGCGCTCGAGGAGCGTGGCGTTGAGCTTGAGTACCTGATTGACGAGGGCGACTATCGTATCGTTGAGGCTGCCGAGTACGGCGCAGGCGAGGGTTGGCTTATGCATGCCGATCTTGCCGAGAAGGGCTATGCCGATATCGTGCTCAGGACGAAGAGCGAGGGCGGGCATTCTTCCAACCCTTACGGTGGCACGTCGCTCGAAGTGCTCAGCCGCGCTATTGCCGCGATTTGCGATATCGAGTGGCCGGCGCGTGTGACCGATCTGCTTGCCGCGCAGCTCGTCGAGCTGGGGCTTTATACCGCAGACGAGATTGCTGCCAGCAAGGATGCCATCGTGCGCGACTGCCTTGCCAGCAAAAAGCTGTACCCGCTTGTGACCACCACCTGTGCGCCCACGCAAATCGAGGGCGGCAGTACCGGTGCCAACGTAATGCCGCAAGATATGTGGGTCAATATCAACTTCCGCATGCTCGAGGGTACGAGCGTGGCCGATGTCGTGGC
>CAJMRJ010000006.1:0-27999 GCA_905215865.1 uncultured bacterium
GGGGTAGGGGGGGGGAAGGGGTGGGGAAAGGTGTTGAAAAATGGGGCGGTTCCCCATATTATTGATGACGTCGACAGGCGGGGGGGTTCCCCGCGTACGTGCCATCTGAGTAACCGAGGGGAGGGCGCACATGGGAATGACGGGTGCATACGAGCGCAATCTCGATGCAAAAGGTCGTCTATCCCTGCCTGCACCCCTTCGTGAGGAGCTTGGAGAGCACGTTCGCGTGTTCAAAGCCCTGGATGTCGATGCTCTGTACGTGTTCTCTGCCGAGGCCTTCGATAAGTGGGTCGAAGGACTCTTCGCGGGTCGTGAGGGCCACGAGGGTTTTAACCCGCGTGACATCAACGACCAGAAGCTCATGAGGGCGATCAACAAGCGCACCACGTCGATGGATGTGGACAGCGCGGGTCGTATCGGTCTTTCTGAGTCTCTCCGCAAGCAGGCGAACCTCGACCGCGAGGTCACGGTTGTGGGCAACTACGACCACCTTGAGGTTTGGGACCGCGCTACGGCCGATGAGGACGATGACGACGAGGCCCTGCTGGACCTCTTCTTCTCGTAAGGGCAAGGCACGAGTAACGGATGGAGCGTGGGATCTTGACACAAGAATATCGGCATGAACCTGTCATGCTCGGCGAAGTGCTTGAGTCGCTGCGGCTAAAGAGCGGCTCCGTCGTCTGCGACTGCACCCTTGGCGGTGCCGGCCATTCGGTAAAGATGGCCGCGCAGGTGGGGGAGACCGGCCTTTTGCTCGGCGTCGATCAGGACGACATGGCCCTCGAGGCCGCTGGCGCCCGTCTGGACCGCGAGGTTCCCGGCGTACCGCACCAGCTGCTGAAGGGCAACTTCGGCGACTTGGACGAGCTGCTTTGCTCGGCCGAGGTGCCCGGGGTCGATGGTTTCCTGTTCGACTTGGGCGTTTCGTCGCCGCAACTCGATATCCCTGGCAGGGGCTTTTCGTACAACGAGGACGCCCCATTGGACATGCGGATGGATCCGGGTAACAACACCTTAAACGCAGCTGAGGTCATCAACACCTATAACGAACACGACCTCGCCCGGATTCTACGCGTCTACGGCGAAGAGAAGTTCGCCTCGCAGATCGCGCGCGAGATCGTGCGCCGCCGCGAGCATGAGCCGATCGAAACCACCGGTCAGTTTGTCGAGATCATCAAGGCTGGTATCCCCGCTGCCGCTCGTCGGCATGGCGGACACCCAGCCAAGAAGAGTTTCCAGGCCATTCGCATCGAGGTCAATCACGAACTCGATGTGCTCGAGCGAGGGCTTGACGCCGCCACAAGGTGGCTCAACCCGGGCGGACGCATCTGCGTTATCTCGTATCACTCGCTCGAGGACCGTATCGTAAAGAACCACTTTAAGGAGATGAGCCAGGGGTGCACGTGTCCGCCGGAGATTCCGGTGTGCGTGTGTGGCAACGTGCCGATACTCAAGGTCATCACCCGCAAACCCTTGGTTGCCCAACCCGATGAGGTTGCGCGCAACCCTCGGGCGAGATCAGCCAAGATCCGCGTGGCGCAGCGTCTGTAGACGCGACCGCGCGATATTGGACCTCCCGCTCGTACCACAAACGAAGCTTAAACACACTACCAACGTACTCGGGATGGGAGGCGGCATATCATGGGCTACAACACCTCAAACGCAGCACTCGCCTATGATATGAACGCCATGCCCGCCTATCGTGAGGCACCGCAGGCCCCCGTTGCTCCCCGCGAGCAGCGCACGCCGCGCTTTGATGTCTACACGGGCGCGGGCCGTCAGGCAAACCAGGCGGTAAGCCCGGTTTTCATGAGCGTTCTTAAAACGTTTTGTATCATTGCGGCCATCTTCATGACGATCGGCGTCGCCCGCGTGGCGCTCGCCGGCGTTACGGCCCAGGTGCTCAACAGCAACGCCGCACTTACCAACACGCTCGAGAAGGCGACCGACGAGAGCTCCGACCTGGAGGTCATGCATTCGGTCTATGGTGCCGACACGCGCATTCGCGACCTTGCGGGCGCTTATGGCATGGTGGAGCCCAGCGAGAGCGTTACACTTGATTTTTCGCAGGATGCAGCCGCGGGCGCTAGCTCGACCGCGACCGCTCAGTAACAAGACGGTAGCTGAGTATGACAAATGACTATCGCCGCGGCTCCGACGGGGGTCGCGGTTCTGGACGTCCCTCATCGCGGGGACGTTCTGGTTATCAAGGAACGGGTCGGCCATCTTACAACGCGAGGCCGTCCTATGGCAACGACCCCGCGTCGCGTCTCCGTGGCTCGAGTGGTCCTCAAATGCATAACACCAGACCGCGCAAGAGCTCGTCGACCGAATGGCTCACGGGCACGCCGCTGCCCCGTCGCAAAGCCGTCATGGGCTTCATCGGGTTTGGCTTGGGTTTGGGCGTCCTTCGCCTTGCCGACTATCAAATTGTGGAAGCCGATAAGTTACGCGACCGCGCCGATGCACGTCGCTTGCTTGCACAGACGCTGTATGCCAAACGCGGTACCATCTACGACCGTAACGGCAACGTGCTGACGTCGTCGGTCGAATGCCGCAACATCGCCGTGAATCCTCAGCTTATCGAGGACGTTGACAAGACGGTATCGGCGCTGGTCAAAGCTACGGGAATCGATAAAAAGACCTGTCGCGAGCTCGTTGAGTCGGATGGCACCTGGGTGTATATCAAACGGCAGGTGGACGAGGACGATGCCACGGCGCTGGAGAAGAAGAACCTGCCAGGCGTGCTCTTTGAGCAGGCCATGAAGCGCGTGTACCCCTACGGCAACCTGGCATCGCAGGTGCTTGGCGTGGTAAACGTGGACAACGACGGTCTGACGGGCCTCGAAAAACAGTACAACAAGCTTTTGACCGGAACCAACGGTTCGCTGGTGCGCGAGCGGGCGAGGGACGGTAGCTATATCGCGGGCGGCGCCTATAAGAAGGTTGCCGCGGTGGACGGCGTGGACATCGTGACGACGCTCGATGTCAATATCCAGCGTGCCGCCGAGGACGCTCTGGCCGAGGCGGTCGAAAAGACCAAGGCCAAGAATGGCTCGGCCCTGGTCACCGATCCCACGACGGGCGAGATTCTGGCGGCATGCTCGTATCCGACATATGACCAGACCGATCTGGAAAACGCCAAGACCGAGGACATGAACTTGCGCCTGGTTACCGATGCCTACGAGCCCGGCTCGGTCTTTAAGACGCTCGTGGCCGGTGCCGGCTTCGACTTGGGCGCCGTGCGTTCGAGCACGTCGTTTGAGGTGCCGGCGAGCATTAAAGTTGGCGACGACACCGTTACCGACGCCGATAAGCGCGACTACACCATGACCATGGACGTGCGCGAGATGATGCGCCGTTCGTCCAATGTGGGCTTTGTCCTGGTGGGACGCAAGATCGGTGCCGATGATTTTGCCACCTATGTGGACAAGTGGGGTATCGGCCATAGCTCCGGTGTCGATTTTCCGGGTGAGAGTCTGGGCATCGTCAAGGAGCGCGACCAGTACGACGGCGCCACGCTGGGCTCGATGAGCTTTGGCCAGGCGCTGTCCGTCTCGCCGATTGAGGTCGCACGTGCCGTGGGCGGTATCGCGAACGGCGGCGTGATGATGACGCCGCACTTCTATAAGTCCAGCAAGGGCGATGAGAAGGACTGGGGCGAAGGCGAGCGCGCGATTTCGGAGGACGCTGCCGCCCAGGTGACATCGTGCATGCAGACGGTCGTGTCCGAAGGCACGGGCGTTGGCGGTGCGGTCGATGGCTATGACGTGGCGGGCAAGACCGGTACGGCCGAGCGTGCTGACGAGAACGGCGGTTACCTCAAGGAGAACTACATGTCGTCCTTTATGGGCTTTGCGCCGGCACAATCGCCCAAGGTGCTGTGCTACATCACACTCGATGGAACGCCGAGCGGCTCGGATGCCGCCGCGGTGCCATTCCAGTCCATTATGGCCAACGCGCTCGACGTGCTGGGTATCCCGCGCACGAAGTAGGGGGTTACAATCTTGAGCGTGGTCTGCCGTTTGATCTGAAGGGTGTTCACATGCCCTGCACCACGCGCGCATGGCACTGGGATACAATACGCCGATAGCAATATTAGGTTTACAGGGGAGCTGCAATGATAGAGATCGCCGTCAACAACCTCGCGGCCTCAACGGGGGCCCGAACCGTGACGGAAGAAGTCGATCGGGTATGCCGCGGGTGCGTTATCGACTCGCGTCAGGTCGAGGAGGGGACGATCTTTGTCGCCTTCCCCGGCGAAAAGGTCGACGGCAATGATTTTGCCTCCCGTGCCATTGAGTCGGGTGCCGGTGCCGTCGTGATGACGCGCGAACCCGATGCCGAGCTGGTTTCGCTGGCGCAGGACAAGGGATGCGCCATCTTGCTGACCGACGACCCCGAGGAGTTCTTGCTGCGCTTGGCGCATGTATATCGCTTGGAGCTTGGCTGCCTGGTTGTCGGCATTACCGGTTCGATTGGCAAGACGACGACCAAGGACGTGCTCGCCGCCGTACTCGCCAAGCGTTATCGCGTCTGGGCCACGAAGGGCAATTTCAACAACCTGATCGGCATGCCGCTCACGGTGCTTTCCGCTCCGGCCGATACCGAGGTTCTGGTGCTTGAGATGGGCATGAACCATTTTCATGAGATTGAGCGCCTGTCCCAGTCTGCCAACCCCAATCTTGCCATCGTGAGCAAGATCGGAACCTCCCATATCGGTATTCTGGGCAGCCGCGAGAACATCGCCCGCGCCAAGTCCGAGATTGTCCAGGGCATGTGCGCCGCCGGCGACTTCTCGCCGTTGCTGGTGTTGGGCGGCGAGGACGACTTTACGCCGTTCATTCGCGATACGTTCGCCCAGCCTGCGGGTATTGACGTGATGCTGGCCGGTGTCTCGGACGACGACGAGGTCCGCGCACGCGACATTCGCGTCGACGACGAGGGCCATCCGGTCTTTACGCTCGACTTTGGTCAGGGCGACACGGTCGATACCATGCTGGCCATTCCCGGCGTGCAGTCCGTGCCCAATGCCGTCAAGGCCGCCGCGGTCGCCTATCGTCTGGGCGTGACGCCCGAGCAGATCGATGCTGCCTTTAGGGGTCTTACGATCACCGGCCACCGTCAGGAGATCAAGCGCGCCAAGAGCGGAGCACGCATCATCGACGACTCCTATAACGCCAGTGTCGAGTCTATGGCTGCCGGCCTCGATTTGCTGTGCTCGCTCATCTGTGACGGTTCGCGCATGGCGATCCTGGGCGAGATGGGCGAGATGGGCGACGAGGCTCCCCGCATGCATGAGCTCGTGGGCGCCTATGCCGCCGCCAAGAAGCTCGACATGCTCGCGTGCGTCGGCGGCGAGCTGGCTCAGCTCATGGCCGATGCCGCACGTATGATGGGTATGGATGAGGACCGCATCCAGGTGTTCTCCGATTATCAGCAGGTGCTCGACCGCATGGGCGGCGCGCTTGAAAATCATGATGTTGTACTGGTCAAGGGTTCCCGTTTTGTTGAGCTCGACCGCTTTGTGGAAGGTGTGTGCTAGCCCATGTTCGGCAATCCCTCGTATCCTACGTATCAGGCCTTTTTGGGACTTGGCATCGCTGCCGCCATTGCGTTGCTGCTTATGCCGTGGTGGATCAAGCTGCTGAAGGTCGAGGGTATCGGCCAACAGGTCCGAGCCGACGGCCCCAAGCGCCATTTGATTAAACAGGGTACGCCGACCATGGGTGGCGTCATCATCCTTGTCGCGATCTCGCTGACCTGCCTGCTGATGGGCAAGCTCACCACCGAGCTCGTGCTCGTGCTGCTTGCCACGCTGGCCACCGGCGTTCTGGGTCTCATCGACGACCTGACCTCCGTCACGCACGGTCGCTCGCTCGGCCTGACGCCTCACGCCAAGATGATCGGTCTGACCATCATCTGCGTCACCTTTACCGTGCTCGCCGTCAATTGGTGCGGCGTCGCCCCCGAGATTCGTTTTCCCGGCGGCCTGACGATTGATCTCGGTGTTCTTTCGACCACCATCTGCGGCCTTTCGTTCCCGTGGCTCTACATTGTATTTTGCTGGCTGATGATCGCTGGTCTTTCCAATGCCGTGAACCTGACCGATGGTCTGGACGGCCTTGCCGGCGGCACTTCCATGATCGCCATGCTCGCCATGGCCGCCATGGCGTTTTTGCACGGTGACGTGAACCTGTCCATCTTCTGCGCGGCGTGCGCCGGTGCCTGCCTGGGCTTTTTGTGGTTCAATTGCTACCCGGCGAGCATCTTTATGGGCGATACCGGCTCGCTTGCCCTGGGTGCCGCTTTTGCCTGCACCTCCATCATGACCAACACCGAAGTCGTTTCCCTTATCATCGGCGGTCTGTTTATCGTCGAGACTCTGTCGGTCATGATTCAGGTTGTCTATTTCCACTTTACGCACAAGCGCGTCTTCCTTATGGCGCCCATTCATCATCATTTCGAAAAGAAGGGCTGGGCCGAGACCAAGGTCGTTATCCGTTTTTGGATTATCGCCGCGGCCTTTGGCGCCGTTGGCCTCGCCCTGTTCTTCCAGTTGGGATAGTGGTCTTTCATGCCTCTTGCTGATGTCTTTAGCCTGCTTGTTTTGGGGCAGGGTAAATCCGGTCTCGATGTCGCCCGTTGGGCGTTGGCTCACCCCGAGCGCGTGAGCACCACGACCGTGTATGGCGGCGGTAGCTCCGAGCCCAATGACGCCACACGTGCGCTTGAGGCGCAGGGCGCGTCGTTTGTCTACGGCACCGAGCAGGTCGAGGGTGCGTATGACGTGTGCGTGACATGCCCGGGTATCTCGGAGTTCTCGGCCTTCTTTAAGGCTGGGCGCGAGCATGCCGATCAGATTATGGGCGAGCCTGAGTTTGCCTATCGCCTGTCTCCCCAAAATTGGATCGCCATCACGGGCACCAACGGCAAGACAACTACTACGTCGCTGACCGATTATCTGCTCAAGGCCGCCGGTGAAGCCAGCGTGGCCGTCGGCAATATCGGTGAGCCGCCGGTGAACGAGATCGACGGCCGCGCGCACAATGAGTGGTTTGTGGCCGAGCTGTCGAGTTATCAGATTGCTACGACCGCCGAGCTTCATCCTCGCGTGGCGGTACTGCTCAACATCACGCCCGACCACCTGGGCTGGCACAAGAGCCACAAGAACTATGCGCTTGCCAAGATCAAGTTGTTCGAGAATATGGTCGATGACGACCTCGTGGTTATCGATGTCGAGGATGCCGGCATCCATGAGTTCGATGAGTACATCTACACACCGGGTCGCCGCATCTGCAAGGTCGCTTTTGACGAGCCCGAGGGTGCAGACGCCGCCTTTGTGCGCGACGGCAAGATGGTCGTGCGCCTGAAGGGCGTCGAGACCCAGCTTGTCGCCACGTCCGAGCTCAGGATCTCGGGCCATCACAATGTCATCAATGCCTTATGCGCCGCCACGGCTGCTCTGGCCGTCGGTGCCGATCCCGAGGGCATTTGCCGCGGTTTGGCATCGTTCCAGCCGCTGGAGCACCGCGTTGAACCCTGCGGCGAGATCGATGGCGTGCGCTACGTCAACGATTCCAAGGCAACGAACACCGATGCGGTCGAAAAGGCCCTGACGGCGTTTCCCGATGACGACGTGATCTTGCTGCTCGGCGGTCACGATAAGGGTACGCCGCTTGCGGACTTTGCCCGCGTCGTTATGGACAACGTGCGCTCGGTCGTTTGCTTTGGCGATGCGCGAGAGCGCTTTACCGCCGCTATGGACGAGGCCGATGTCGATGGTGACGTGGATATCGCCCAGGCCGATGATCTGCGCGATGCCGTTGACGTTGCCCGCTCGCTCTCGAGCCGCGGCGACGTGATCCTGCTTTCGCCCGCTTGCTCTTCGTTCGACGAGTTCTCGGGCTACGAGGAGCGCGGTCGTGTGTTTAAGGACTACGTTGCCCAGCTTGCCGCAGCAGCGAAATCGCAAACGGAATAGGGGTTGCCGGTGAGAGAGGAGAGCCCCCGAAGTGATATGAGGAGGCCCGACTCGGACCGTGCTTCCTCGCTGCGTAGCACGCCGCGTTCCGGACGCGGCGGGCAGACGTTCGGTGAGCGCTATATTGCCGGCGTCCCCGCCCGCATCATGCGCCCCCGTTTGATATTTATGGCTTGCCTGTTTAGCTTGGTTTGCTTCGGCTTGCTGATGGTGTACTCGGCATCTTCGGTCGAGGCGCTGCACGAGAATGGTACGGCGACGTTTTTCCTGTTTCGACAGGCCGCGTTTGCTGGAGTTGGCGTGCTGGCCATGGTTGCCATCGTGCGCGTCTTGCCGGACAGTTGGTTTGGGGAAGACGTGCTCAGGATCTTTCTCATGGGCATGATAGGGCTACTGGTTCTGGTGTTCTTTATGGGTAGCGGCAGTCGTGGCGCCACGCGTTGGCTCAACATCGCCGGTATTCAGTTCCAGCCGTCTGAGTTTTTAAAGCCGTTCGCCATCGCGTATTCGGCAATCATGCTCGACCGCATCTTTTCGCCCGGCGGCAACATCAACGAGTTTCTTCGCAAGATGGGTGTCTACCTGGGCATTTCGCTCTTTCTGATTTTTGTTCAGCCCGATTTTGGCACCGTTCTGATCATCTTGCTGACCCTCATGTGCATGGCGTTGTTTGCGGGATTGGACCCCAAATATATCGTTTGGACGGTCGTTGCCGGCATCGCCGTCATTGCGATCGCCCTTATCGCCGAGCCGTATCGTATGACGCGTGTCGAGGTTGCTTGGAATCCTTGGGCAGACGAATATGGTGATGGCTATCAGGCCACGCTTGCCATTATGGCGTTTGCCTCGGGCGGCCTGTTCGGTCGCGGTATCGGTAACTCCACCATGAAGTACTCGTATTTGCCCGAGGCGCATAACGACTACATCTTGGCTATTATCGGCGAGGAAGTTGGCTTTATCGGAACCGTGCTGTTCTTCTTGGTGTTCGCGATGCTGATCTACTCGGCGTTTCGTATTGCCGAGCAGGCGACCGACCGTCGCGGAGCACTTATGGCATCGGGTTCCGCGGTCATCCTTGCGGTGCAGTTTTTGATCAACGCGCTGGGCATTCTCAATGTGTTTCCCATGACGGGCAAGCCGCTGCCGTTTATTAGCTACGGCGGCTCGTCGATTATTGTGTCGCTTATGCTCGCCGGTCTGATCCTGCGCGTTTCGTATGAGAGCGCCCGTCGCGATGAATACGACCGTCGCCGCGAGAGCTTTGCCGTTATGGATGAGAGTACCGCCGGCGTGCCCCACGTGCGCGGTGAGCGATCTTCGCGTAACGGCTTTACCGTCCTGGATGGCTCTGCGACCGAGTCGGCAGCCCGTCCGCGTCAGCGAACGGCACCGCAAGGTCGTCCGCAGCGCCCCACTCCTCGCAATGCGGGCGGCGGATATAATCGAATCGATTTGAATTCGGACCCGTCGGCGCGTTTGCGCACCGATGACCAGGGGCCGCGTGTACGAAGGGATTACCATGACCGATAAGATGACCGTTGCTATTGCAGCTGGCGGCACGGCAGGACATATCAACCCTGCGCTCGCCTTGGCCGAGGAGCTGCGTGACCGCGGTCATCACGTTGTGTTCGTGGGCCAGTCTCGCAAGCTCGAGGGTCGTCTGGTTCCCGAGGCCGGATTCGATTTTGTGCCCATCACGGTCACGGGCTTCGATCGCTCCCGTCCCTGGACGGCGCTGACCTCGCTATGGCGCGTCAACAAGGCGAAGCGCGCGCTTGCCCGTCACTTCTCGAAGGTCGGTAAGCCCGATGCCGCTATCGGCTTTGGTGCTTACGTTGAGGTCCCGCTGCTGGGTTGGTGCAAGGGCGCCGGCGTTCCGTATCTGCTGCACGAGCAGAACTCTGTTCCGGGTCTGGCCAATAAGATGATGAACTCACATGCCGCCCGCGTGTGCATTTCGGTACCTGCGGCCCGTGCGGCCTTTGAGCGCGAGGGCGACCCCGACCATGTGCTCATGACGGGCAATCCCGTGCGTCGTTCGGTGATCGAGGGCGATCGCGCCCGCGGTCGCAAGACGCTCGGTGTGCCCGAGGACGCGACACTTCTGCTCGTCTTTGGTGGTTCACTCGGTGCTCAGCATCTCAACGAGCGCGTTGCCTCGCTCAAGAGTGAGCTGCTGACCCGCGAGAATCTCTATGTTTTGCATTCGACGGGTGCCGACGGCTTTGAGGAGACCGAGCGCGCTTTGGCGCTGACGCCCGAGGAGGCGAAGCGCTATCGTGTCCAGCCCTACATCGACAACATGGGCGATATGCTGGCTGCGGCCGATCTGGTGCTCTCGCGTTCCGGTGCCTCGAGCGTGGCCGAGATCGCCGCGCTTGCCGTGCCCTCGGTACTCGTGCCGTATCCGCACGCGACGGCCGACCACCAGACCACGAATGCGCGTTACCTGGTCGATGCCGGTGCCGGCGTGCTTTGCGCCGATGCCGATATCGATGCCCCTGCCTTTGCCGACGAGCTGCTGCACCTGATCGATGACGCTGCGGCACGTGATGCCATGCGTCAGGCGGCGCGCGGCTTGGCCCAGGACCGTGCCGCCGCACTTTTGGCCGACGCGGTAGAGGGATTGCGTTAGTTAGACGGGATATCGCCGGTCGCCCTCGCGCGGATGCGGTAGGTGCGGTACAGTTAACGGGTTACAGGCAGTGTTTACGCAAGGAGTACACGAGCACATGGCTGATTCCCAGACTGCAACCTCCGCGCCCGAGTTCAAGAGCGCCCACTTTATCGGTATCGGTGGCGCCGGCATGAGCGGCATCGCCCTCGTCCTGCACGAGCGCGGTTATACCGTTACCGGCTCCGACCTTAAGACGTCGCGCTATATTCGCCAGCTTACCCGCGCTGGCGTGAAGGTCCACGTGGGCCACGAGGCTGCGACGATCGACGAGGTCAAGCCCGACGTGGTTGTGGTCTCCACCGCTATTCCCGAGTCCAACCCCGAGCTCGTGCGTGCCCGCGAGCTCGGTATTCCCGTGTGGCCCCGTGCCAAGATGCTCTCGGCCCTGGGCCACGGCTACACCACCGTCGCCGTCGCCGGCACGCACGGCAAGACCACGACCTCTTCGATGTGCGCCACTATGCTCGACCGCATGGGTCTGGACCCCAGCTTTTTGATCGGTGGTATTGTCGAGGGCTACGACACCAACGGCAAGAACGGCTCGGGTGACTACTTTGTCGCCGAGGCCGATGAGTCCGACAGCTCGTTCCTGTTCCTGAACCCCAACGTGGTCATCGTGACCAACGTCGAGGCCGACCATCTCGATCACTACTCGGGCATAGAGGAGATCGAGGCCACCTTTGCCAAGTTTATGGGGCTGGTGGGCGAGGACGGCACCGTCATCGTTTGCGGCGAGGACCCGCATCTGGTCGAGCTCGCTAAGTCGACGGGCCGTCATGTGCTTTCCTATGGCTTTGCCGAGAACAACGACATCGTCTGCGTACATCCGGATGTCAAGGGCATCCAGAGCGACTTTATCGTTCGCTTTGAGGACGGCACCGAGCACGCTGTCGAGATTAAGAGCAACCCCGGTCGCCACAACATGCTCAACGCCACGGCCGTCTTGACCGTCGCCCGTGTCCTAGGCCTCGATATCGACGCCGCCGCTAAGGCACTTTCGAGTTTTGAGGGCGTCCGCCGTCGCTTTACCCACGTGGGCGATATCGACGGCATCACGGTGGTTGACGATTACGGCCATCATCCCACCGAGATCAAGGCGACGCTCGCTGCTGCCTCTTCGCTGGGCTACAAACATGTTGACGTCGTGTTCCAACCGCACCGCTATTCGCGCCTGCAGGCTCTGTGCGATGACTTTGCCGATGCCTTTGCCAACGCCGACAAGCTGCTGCTGATCGATGTATTCTCCGCCGGCGAGATGCCGATTCCGGGCGTTACCTCCAAGATGCTCGCAGATACCGTTCGCGCTAAGCACCCCGGCAAGGAGGTCGTGTACTGCTCCAGTCGTCTTGAGCTCAACCAGGAGCTTGAGAAGCTCGTGGGCGAGGGCGACCTGCTGCTCACCATGGGTGCCGGCGACGTTACGACCGTCGGCCCCGAGTTCATCGAGTATCTGACTGCCAAGAAAGACGCTTAAACCCCATGGGTCTGTTTAACGCCGTCATGGCGCTTTCGGGCATGATCGACACGGACGTGGTCGAGGACGAACGTCTTGCACGCCATACAAGCTATCGTATCGGCGGCAAGGCCGACCTCTTTGTGACGTGCCATAGCTACCATGCCCTGCGTCGCGCCGTGGCGGTGCTTGACCGCGAGCAGGTGCCGTGGGTGATTATCGGCAAGGGGTCCAACCTGTTGGTTGCCGATGCCGGTTATCGCGGCGCCGTTATTTCGCTGGGACGTGAGTTTCAGCGCACGGTTGTTGCCGAGGACGGCTGCACGCTGACCGTTGGTGCGGGCGTGATGTTCGCGCGTTTGGTCAACGACGCTTTGTCGCGCGGGCTTTCGGGTCTTGAGTTCGCGGTCGGTATTCCCGGTTCGGTCGGTGGCGCCGTGTCCATGAACGCGGGTACGCGGACCGAGTGGATCGGCTCCCTTATCGAGGACGTGGTCACGTTTGATCCGGCGTCCGGTATTAAGCACTATGCAGGGTCCGAGATCGCTTGGGGGTATCGCGAGTGCAGCTTGCCGCGTAACGAGATCATTCTCGAGTGCGTGCTTAAACTCAAGCCCGCGCCCAAGGCAGACATTCGTGAGCGTATGGAGCGGTACCTGACGCGCCGCAAGCGCACGCAGCCCATGGGCCGTGCATCCTGCGGATCGGTCTTTCGCAACCCGCCCGACGCAAGCGTGGGCAAGTTGATTGAGGATTGTGGATTAAAGGGTTTTTCGGTTGGCGGTGCGGAAGTTTCGCCCGTACACGCTAATTTTATCGTTAATAACGGAACCGCCTCGGCCGATGACGTGGCCGCGGTTATCAGGCATGTGCACGGAAAGGTGAGGGAGGCGTATGGCATCGAGCTCAGACCGGAAGTTAAATTCCTCGGCTTCTAGAGCATCGAAACCAACCTTCCGCCGCGCCGGAGGGCGTTCCGGCGCACCTGCCCAGCCTCAACATAAGCCCGGCATGCCCTCCAAGTCTGTTGGGTCCGTTCGTCCTGCCAAGCGCCCGGTCGTTGGCTCGCAGCTGGGAGGACGCCCCGTTTCTAAAAAGACGAGCCGTCCGGCTCCGCGTCCTTCGGTGACGCCCAAACCGGCGATGGGCACCAAGACCTCCCGACCCATGGCGACGCCCAAGCCTTCGCTGGGAACTCGTGCGCCGCATGCCGGACGTACGTTGGCTGGCGCTAAGCCGCGTTCACTGACATCGGTACCCGCTGCCAAGGCGTCTTCGGCAAAAAAGGGCATCAATCCTCTGTCATCACTGGGTGCCATGGCAAGCAAGACGACCGACGCCGCTTCTGCCCTTAAGGGTAAGGGCAAGATCGCGGGCGGCATTCTGGCGGCCGTGGCCGTACTTGCCATTGTTGCCATCGTCGTCATCAACTCTGGCCTGTTCGCCGCCACCGATATTCAGATTCATGGCAGCGAGCATGTGACCAAGCACGATGCCATGCAGCTCATCAGTCTTCCCGAGAACACGTCGCTCTTTAACGTGGATCCCGATCAGATCACCGAGGGCCTCAAGCAAAACCCGTGGGTCTCGGGCGTGGATGTCCAGCGCCAGTTTCCCCATACGCTTATCATCACGCCGACGGAGCGTAAAGTTATCGCCATTGCGTATATCAGCTCCGACGACCTTGCCTGGGCTATCGGAGACGATGACACCTGGATCGCTCCGCTGTCGACGTCTGTCGAGGTGGACGACCAGGGGAACGTCATTACATCAGGGGAGGGTGCCAACACCCTGACCGGCATCGATGCGGCCCTGGCGCTTGCCAAGCACTACGGCGCCGTGCTGTTGACTGACGTCTCGGCCGATGTCGTACCGGTTTCGGGTCGGGCGGTGAGCTCCAAGGCCGTCAAGGCCGGCCTGGATTACGCACGCGGTTTTTCGAGCGAGTTCTTGGACCAGGTGAAGGATATTTCCACGCCTTCCGTTGAGGCTATCTCGGCAAATCTCGACAACGGCGTCGAGGTGTCGCTGGGCGATTCGGATGATATCGCCAAGAAAGAACGCATCGTGACCAAGCTACTTTCGCAGGTAGAGGGCGTAACCTATATCAATGTGCGCTCTCCGGGCAACTACACGTTTAGGAACGCACCGACCGCCTAGCATCCTAAATGGCTTTGTTGAGGGGCCATACCACGCCGTTTATCTGGTTTGTTTGGTTTTCACGGTCAATTATTTGACTGCAACGTTCATAATGTGCAAACATAATACGGTTTACCTTTGCATTTACTTTCAACCTGAAGGTTAATGTGCGCAGGGGTCAACCCATGCTATGGCTATAACCTTTGTTCGGAGGACCGACATGCACGAGACAGAGATCAACAACTACCTTGCCGTCATTAAGGTGGTCGGCGTCGGCGGCGGCGGTACCAACGCGGTCAATCGAATGATCGAAGAGGGCATCCGCGGCGTCGAGTTTGTTGCCATCAACACCGATGCTCAGGCGCTCGCGATCTCTGATGCCGATATCAAGGTGCACATCGGCACCGACCTTACCCGCGGCCTGGGCGCCGGCGCCAACCCCGAGGTTGGCCGCAAGGCTGCCGATGAGTCCCGCGACGATATCGCCGAGGCGCTCGCTGGCGCCGACATGGTGTTCATCACCTGCGGCGAGGGTGGTGGTACCGGTACCGGCGCTGCTCCCATCGTTGGCGATATCGCGATGAACGAGGTCGGCGCGCTGACCGTCGCCGTCGTGACCAAGCCCTTCACCTTCGAGGGTCGCAAGCGCAAGAAGAGCGCCGAGGAGGGCATCAAGACCCTCTCCGATTGCGTCGACACCATGATCGTTATCCCTAACGACAAGCTGCTCGACATCGCCGAGAAGAAGACCACTATGCTCGAGGCTTTCGCGATTGCCGATGGCGTCCTTTCCCAGGGCACCCAGGGCATCACCGACCTCATCACCGTCCCGGGTATCATCAACCTGGACTTCGCCGATGTTAAGACCATCATGAAGCAGGCCGGTACCGCCATGATGGGTATCGGTACCGCTTCTGGGGACACTCGTGCCGTCGACGCTGCCCAGCAGGCTATCTCCAGTCCGCTGCTCGAGAGCTCCATCGATGGCGCCACGCGCGTCCTGCTTTCCATCGCCGGCTCCAAGGACCTCGGCATCCAGGAGATCAGCGACGCCGCCGACGTTGTTGCCAACGCCGTCGACCCCGAGGCCAACATCATCTTTGGTACCGTTGTCGACGAGTCCCTGGGCGACCAGGTTCGCATCACCGTTATCGCCACGGGCTTCTCCGACTCCAACGTCAACCGTCAGGACGAGCTCTTCGCTGCCCAGCAGTCGCAGAGCAAGGCCGCTGCTTCTGCCGAGCCGCAGCGCACCGCTCCGGCTGCCAGCCCTGCTCAGGCTGCCCCGACTCGCAACGTTGGCGGTACCGAGCTTCCCAACTTTGGTAACGACCAGTTCGAGCTTCCCGATTTCCTTAAGCGCGGTAGCTTCTAGTTCGTTTTTCTCAACGATCTGCATGGGGTGCGTCCGATTGGGCGCACCTCTTTTTTGTTGTGTTTCGCCTTTGTAAACGAAAGCCTCCAATCTCCTTACGTTCCCTTTACGTTTGCTCCTTACCGCTGCGGGTATCCTTTTTGATGAAGTGTGCAGCCGTATGGCACGGACTGCTGCGGCGTCGCCGCAATACTTGTGTTATTAGGAGGCTTTAGTATGGCAGCACGTGCGGACAACGTTTCGCGTGTCGACCATGATGGAGTTACGTTGGTGGAGGGTGCGACGACCGATGTTCGTTTTGCCTTTACCGAGCGCACCGGTGGCGTTTCCGAAGATGCGTACTCCTCGCTCAACCTGGGCTCGCATGTAGGCGATGACCCCTTTGCTGTTCAAGAAAATCGTCGTCGCGCGCTCGAGGCCATGGGGGCCGCCGAGTGCGAGCATAATCTGCTTGTTCCCAATCAGGTGCACGGCGACCACGTCGTGACGGTGACCTCGAACGGCGCCGACGATCTCGAGAACATTCGCGAACAGATTGCCGAGGGCTGCGATGCCATCGTCTGCACGGCCCGTGAGGTACCCGTGATGCTTTGCTTTGCCGATTGCGTTCCCGTGGTGCTGGTTGCTCCCAACGGTTTTGCCGTGGTGCATTCTGGCTGGAAGGGCACGATTGCGCGCATTTCCGCCAAGGCTTGTCAGACGCTTTGCGAGGCAGCTGGCTGCAATGCGAGTGATGTTTCTGCCTATATCGGCCCCCATATCCTGGGTGACGAGTACGAGGTTTCCCAGGAGCTCATGGACCGCTTTGCCGCCGAGTTCTCGTGCATCGATGCGTGCGCTTCTCGCATGCTCGATCTATCTGCCGCCATTCGTGAGGCGCTGGTGGATGCCGGTGTCGATGCGGATAGGATTGTGGATACCCAACTTTCGACCGTTCGTCAGAACGACCGCTTTTATTCCTACCGCAACGAGGGCGGCACCTGTGGGCGCCATGCTGCGATCGGCGTGATGCTATGAGAAAGATCGCATCGGTCCTGAGTGCAGCAGTGCTCACGCTCACGCTGTGCGCCTGCTCCTCGGGATCTTCTACCTCTTCCATCACCGTTGCCGGCTCTACGACGTGCCTTCCCATTGCCGAGATCGCGGCCGAGGGCTTTAAAGAGGAGACCGGCATCGACGTGCTCGTCTCCGGCCTTGGCTCATCTGCTGGCATCGAAGCTGTTAGCGCCGGCACCGCCGACATCGCTAGTTCGTCTCGTGGCCTCAATGCCGACGAGCAGGATTTGGGCCTGACCCCGATCGTAATCGCACACGACGGCATTGCAGTCATCGTGAACGACGACAACCCGGTCGACAATCTCTCGACCGAGCAGCTCCGCGATATTTACGCCGGCAAGATCACCAACTGGAAAGAAGTCGGCGGAGAGGACCTGAAGATTCAGGTTATCAACCGCGACGAGGCGTCCGGTACGCGCGAGGCCTTCCGCACTATCGTGATGGACGGCACGCCGTTCGATCGCCGCTCGGCTGTTCTTTCGGGTACGGGTCAGGTACGCGATGTCGTGTCCCGCTCGCGTGGCGCTATTGGCTACATCTCGCTGGGTTTTGTCGAGAGCCTCAACGCTAAGACCTCGGTCAAGGCCGTTTCGGTCAACCATGTCGAGGCATCCGAGAAGACGGTCGCAAGTGGCGGCTATCCCATCTCGCGTGACCTTTACTTCTTTGTGAAGGGGACGCCTTCGCAGCAGGCGCAGGATTACATCGACTATGTGACGTCCGAAAAGATGGACAAGCAGATTCGCGAGGCGGGCTTTATTCCCGTCACCAACGATGGAAAGGGGAGTGAGTAGCGTGGAAGCACAGGAAACCCCCCAGATTGAGCAGGAGACCCGGGTGCCCAAAAAGCGTGAGTTGACGTTGGTGTCGCGCAGCACCTATCTTAAGGAGAAGGCGCTGCAGTGGATCTTCTTTGCCTGCGCGTTCTTGGCGGTCGTCACCGTCATCCTGATTTTTGTCTTTACCACGTACTCGGCGCTGCCGGTCTTTACCGACATCGGCCTGGCGGACTTCTTTAGCTTTACATGGGCACCCTCTGAGGGCCACTACGGCATTATGTCGCTGCTGGCGGGTTCTGGTCTGGTGACTGTCGGTGCGCTCGCCATGGGTGTGCCCCTGGGTGTGGGCACGGCTGTGTATCTGGTCGAGATCGCCAGCAAGCGCGTGCGCAGGCTCATCAGCCCCGCCGTCGACCTGCTGGCGGGCATCCCCTCCATCATCTACGGCTTCTTTGGCATGGTCATCATCCGTCCGTTTATCGCGCAGCTGACCGGCGGTCTTGGCTTTGGCGCGCTGACGGCGTGGTTCGTGCTCGCCATCATGATCGTTCCCACCATCACCACGCTCACCATCGATGCCCTCAATTCCATTCCCATGGGCATTCGCGAGGCATCCTATGCCATGGGTGCCACCAAGTGGCAGACCATCTACAAAGTCGTGCTGCCTGCAGCCAAGTTGGGTATCGTCGATGCGATTGTCTTGGGCATGGGTCGCGCCATCGGTGAGACCATGGCCGTGCTCATGGTCGTGGGCAACGCCCCGGTCATTCCGGATAGCATCTCGAGCCCTATCTCAACGCTCACGAGTCAGATCGCGCTCGATATGAGTTATTCCTCGGGCCTGCACCGCTCGGCTCTGTTTGGCATGGGCGTTGTCCTGTTTATCATCTCCGCTGCACTGGTGGGTATCGTCCGCCTGATTTCCAAGAAGAGGGGGTAGGCTATGTCCGATTCCGTTGACACGACGGTCGATACGACCTCGTCGCGCGAGCGCATCAAGCGTGCCCTTTCCCATGGCAAGAAGGGCCGCATCAACAAGGACCTCTCCAACAAGATCATGCTCGGCGTGTTTCGCGCCGCGGCCTATATCACCACGCTGGTGCTGATCGCCATCATCGCCTACGTGGTCATCAACGGCCTGCCGCATATCTCGCTCGACTTTATCTTTGGCTGGCCGCAGGGCGTCAACGCCGAAGGCGGCATTTGGCCCACGATCGTCTCGACCATCTACGTGACGGCGCTCGCCGTGCTCATCTGCACGCCGGTTGCCGTCCTGGCTGCGGTCTATCTGGCCGAATATGCCAAGCAGGGCAAGATTGTCGACATCATTCGCTATGCTGCCGATGCCTTGGCCTCGGTACCCTCCATCGTTATGGGCCTCTTTGGCTACGCCTTGTTTGTCGAGGCTATGGGTCTGGGCCTTTCGATGGTCTCGGCCGCTTTGGCGCTGGCACTTCTGATGCTCCCCATCGTCATGCGCACCACCGAGGAGGCAATCCGCGCTGTTCCGCGCTATATCCGTTGGGGTGCGTATGGCCTGGGCGCCACCAAGTGGCAGGTCGTCTCCAAGATCGTGCTTCCTTCGGCTTTTGGCCGCATCGCTACCGGCATCGTGCTTGCCATCGGCCGCGCCATCGGCGAGACCGCCGTGGTGCTCTACACCATGGGTCAGGCCATCAACCTGCCTATTTCGCCGCTCGATTCCGGTCGTCCCATGACCGTTCACCTTTATCTGCTTGCCAATGACGGCATCAACATGAACGCAGCCTACGGCACTGCGCTTTTGCTGATGGCGATTATTCTGGCCTTCAACCTGTTTGCGCGTTATCTGTCGCGCAAGCGCCGCTAGTTAAGGAGTCCCATGTCCGTCTATCAGTCCGCTCCCACGCCGGAGCAAGCGGCCATCACGGCCAAGGATTTTAACTTTTGGTACGGTGACTTTCATGCGCTGACGGGGCTCGACCTCAACATCGCCAAAAACGCCATCACCTCGTTTATCGGCCCTTCGGGCTGCGGCAAATCGACGTTTTTGCGCTGCATCAACCGTATGAACGACCTTATCGAGGGCACTCGCGTCGAGGGCACCATGACGCTCGACGGCAACGATATCTATGCCGAGGGCGTCGACCCGGTCGATCTTCGCCGCCGCGTGGGCATGATTTTTCAGCAGCCCAACCCGTTCCCCAAATCCATCTACGAGAATGTCGCTTTTGGCCCTCGTCTGCAGGGCGTGACTAGCAAAAGCGACCTCGATGACATCGTGGAAGAATCGCTCAAGCGCGCCAACCTCTGGAAAGAGGTATCCAATCAGCTCAACAAGGATGGTTTGGCGCTCTCGGGCGGTCAGCAGCAGCGTCTGTGCATCGCGCGTGTGCTTGCGGTGCAGCCCGATGTCTTGCTGATGGACGAGCCCTGCTCCGCCATCGACCCCACGTCCGTCTCTAAGGTCGAGGATCTGATGGCCGAGCTGGCGCCCGAGATGACGATCATCATCGTCACGCATTCTATGCAGCAGGCCGCTCGTATTAGCGACTACACCGCATTTTTCTTGCAGGAAGTTGCCGGCGAGCCCGCCACGCTCATCGAGTATGGTCAAACCGACGCGATCTTCACCAGCCCGGTGGATTCGCGAACGGAAGACTATATCACCGGCCGCTTTGGCTGATCGGTGCGACTAGTCCCAATCCGATCGGACCTGGTCCGGTGCGTATTCACTGTGCGGGCGGCATGACCGCACCCAACTGATTGGAGTGAACCATGCGCAAACTGTTTTCCCGTCAGCTCATCGAGGCCCGTCACGAGATGCTGAGCATCTACGAGGCCGTCGATCTGGCTCTTCACGACGCCGTGAAGGCCTATGTGACCGACGATCGCAAGCTCGCCACCAAGACCAAGAAGCGCACGCTTTCGATTGACGCGCGCTGCGCCAACTTGGAGGCCGTGTGCTACAACCTGATCGCTACGCAGTCGCCGGTCGCCTCCGACTTCCGCTTGCTGCAGACGATCATCTACGTCGACTTTAACCTGCAGCGCATGACCGATAAGGTTCGCCAGATCTGCCGCGCCACGCGTCACATGGTCAAGGCCGACATCTCGCTGCCCCAGGAACTTGTCGGTACGGTTGAGGCCGAGGCCGAGGCTGTTTACCAGGTGCTGGGTTCGTCGCTTTCTGCGCTCGTCACCAACGACATGTCCATCATCTGCAATCTGGCCGTCGAGGACGAGCCGGTGCACGCGGCCTATGAGAAGTTCTTCCGTACTTTCAACCGCATGGACACGGGCGATTTTATGGACGACGACAGCAACTATGACGACCTGCGCCGCGCCATCATGGTCTCGCGCTACCTCGATCGCATCGCCTCGATTTCGATCGATGCCGCCTGCCGCCTGACCTTCCTTTTGACCGGACAGCGTATGACTGCCGGCGATATCGCCCGTACGGATGAGGATGAGCTCGAGAGCATGCGCGTGCCTTCGGGCGAGGGCGTCATCATGAGGCCTGCCGTCGATGCACACTATGTTGCCAAAGTGCCCGCTAACGAGGTGAGCGAGGGTCTTCGCTACCTGCTCGAGCACCTCGAGGACGAGGATGACACCGAGGATGATGAGGAGTAGGGCAGCTCCGTTCGTCGAAAGATTGTAAATACCTAAGTGAGCGCGGCCTTGCACATGCGAGGCCGCGCTCTTGCGTTAGCATGAGACTACTTGTATGGCTGTTAGCGGAGGCGATTGGCAATGGATAACTATTTGGACTTGATGCGCGCTCGCCGTGAGCAGATTCTGGAGCGTTTTTATGCGGCGCTCGATCGCGCGGGCCGTCCCCACGATGCCGCGCGCCTGATTGCCGTCTCCAAGACTGTTGGCGTCGATGAGACCGTTGCCGCTATCCAGGCGGGGTATCGCCATTTTGCCGAGAACCGCCCGCAGGAGCTCGTTCGCAAGCTTGCGGGCCTCGCGGAGCATCCGGAGCTACCCGAGGTGCGCTTCGATATGATCGGCAACCTGCAGACCAACAAGATCAATGCCGTTCTGGGCTCGGCCGAGCTGATTCATTCGGTAAGCTCGCTGCATTTGGCTCAGGCTATCTCGAGCCGTGCGGTCCGCAAGATTGAGGCGGGCGAGCTCTCCGGCCCCCAGCGCGTGCTGATTGAGGTCAATGTGAGCGGCGAGGAGTCCAAGGGCGGCTTTTCGCCCGACGAGGTTCGAGACGCCGCGGGTGAGCTTGCGGAGCTTGAGGGAATTTGTGTGCAGGGCCTTATGACTATGGCGCCACGGGGGAATAAGGATGTGGCGCGCCGCACCTTTGCCGGACTTCGCGAGCTAAGGGATGAGCTTGAGGCGACGCACTCCGACCTGAGCCTGCCCGAACTTTCCTGCGGCATGAGCGAGGACTTTGAGCCTGCCCTTGAGGAAGGCTCTACGCTCGTTCGCCTGGGCAGGGTAGTATTTAGCCCGGAGTTTGCAGTAAAATAAGGCTCTGAAGTGCGCACTGATTATCGGAGCGCCTGCACTAAACCGCGAGAGGACACAACCATGGGCTTCCTTGACGAGATTAAAAATAAGATGCACCTGGGCGGCCAGCAGGGTTACGACCAGGGTTATGGTCAGGACGACGACTACGGCTACGATGATGGCTATGACGACGGCTACCAGAACAACGGTTACAGCGGTGCCTCGGGCAAGGGCTTCTACACCCAGGATGAGCCGAGCAACGGCCTGTTGGGTCAGACGCGCCGCGGCGAGGCCGAGTCGGTGGCCGTATACACGCGCTCCGGCCAGCTGGTCGGTGACGATTCTCGCCACGCTACGACCTACAACCCGCCATCGCGCTCGCAGGAGACGGTTGCGGGCGGTTATCGTCCCGGTGCCTACGACACGCCGTCGAGCTACGCCGAGAGTACACGTGCCCGCGCTGCTGCCCCCGCACCTGCTCCCTCACCGAGCGATGCCTCGGCGTATGCGAGCAACATCATCAACGCTACGCCGCAGCTGCCGGCCTATGTCCTGCGCCCCGAGAGCTATGACGACGTGGAGACCGTGGTGCGCCGCGTGCGCACCAAGCAGCCTGTCGCGCTGATTTTTGTGGGCGTTCGTACCGAGGTCGCCAAGCGCGTCCTGGACTTCTCTTACGGCTTTGCCTGCGGTCTGGGTGCCACCGTCAAAGAGGTGGGCGATCGCGTGTTTATGGTGCTGCCCGCCGGTTGCGAGGTCAAGGATTCGGACCTCAAGAAGCTCCGTGCCGACGGCTACCTTAAGTAAAGACAAGACGAGGAGATTCTCATCAACATCTACACCATTGTCCAGCTGGTCAATACGCTGTTCAACTTTTACTCCACGCTCATCGTGGTCTACTGTCTTATGACGTGGATCCCTATGAAGCAGGGTGGATTGCTGCAGGATATCGCCGCTGTTCTCGATAGCGTGTGCGGCCCGTGGCTCAATTTGTTCCGCCGGTTTATCCCGCCCATGGGCGGCGTCGATTTTTCACCGGTCGTTGCGATTATTGCGTTGCAGTTGGTGCAGAAGCTGGTTCTGCAACTTCTTATAGGTATACTCATATAAAACTGGCTTAGTAACTCACGTCGGGCGCACGGCGCCAAGGCGAAGATAAAGGAGAACTTGTTATGGCTATTACCCCTGCTGACATTCAGGCTCAGACCTTCTCTGAGGCCAAGCGCGGCTACGATCCCGCCGAGGTCGACGTCTTCCTGGAGACCCTGTCCTCTGAGGTCGACGCCATGCTCGCCAAGATCGTCGATCTTAAGGGTCGTCTGACTGCCACCGAGCAGCAGCTCGCCGATACGCAGGCCCAGCTCGTTCAGGCTCAGGATGCTGCCGCTCAGGCCGTCCCTGCCGCGCCCGTCGCCGCTCCTGCACCCGACTTCTCCGCTCAGGAGCGCCAGATTTCCGCTGCCCTGATTGCTGCCCAGCAGACCGCCGAGGGCATCGTCAACGATGCCAACGAGAACGCCGACCGCATCCGCAACGAGGCCGACGCCAAGGCCCGCGAGGTCATCCGCCAGGCCCTGACCGAGAAGCAGGCCGAGCTTGAGGAGATCGACCGTCTTAAGGCTTCCCGTGAGGAGTTCAAGGCCGAGTACCTCAAGCTCATCCAGCACTTCATGGACGATGCTCAGAACTCCTTCCCGTCCGATCTCATGGCTTCCACGCCGGTTGGTTCCGCCGCTTCTCCGGCTGTGACCGTTCCTGCTGCCGAGCCGCTGCCCGTCGCCGAGCCGGTTATCCCCGTTGCCGATCCCTTCGCACCGATTGACAATTTCGCCGCCGACGACCTGGACTAACATCCAGCTATCATGTAGCGCCTAGAAAGGGCCCGCAGTTTGCGGGTCCTTTTTTTGTGGCTGTACGCAGTCTGCAAAACAAAACGCCGAGTCCTGCGTTTGAGGGCACAGGACTCGGCGAACGGGTGAGCGGTCAAAGGTAGATTTTAAGGCATGTCCTAAAATCTACTTGAGGAGGAAGTCGGGGAGGGGAATGGTGCGGGCCTCGCGATGCTCAGGATCGGCGATATGGTCGGCAGGATAGCCGCAGACGAGCATGTGATAGGGATAGGTGCCCTCGGGCAGGCTGAACTGCTCACAGGCCACCTCGGGCTTAAAATGGCACACCCAGCACGTACCCAGGCCCTGCTCCTCGGCCTCCATCATCATCTGATCGCAAACAATCGAGGTGTCGATGGCACTGGAGTTCATCTGGTCATAAGGGCGCACCCAAGCATCGTCGGTAACGCTGCAGATAAGAAAGATAAGCGGAGCCCCAAAGATAGACCCATCACGAGCAAATCGAGGCTGACAAGCAGCAGCCTTCTCCAGAAGCTCCGGAGTATCAAGCACCATCACGCGGGTTGGATGATTATTACAAGCAGAAGGAGCAATACGCCCAGCCTCAACAATGGCATCCACGACCGATTGCTCAACGACCCGATCCTCAAACTCTCGACAAGAATAACGACCCCGAGCCAGATCCATATACGACATACAAGCCCTCCAACAATTTAATAACGAAATAAAAGATAACCAAAGGTTACCCAGAGCAACATCCAGCCAAACGCTCAACGCTGCCCAAAGTCATGACTGATGCCAAAGGCGCTTTCAACCAAAGCCACCGTGCATTCTGCCTATTAGCCAAGGTTCCCAATGGTGGTACGCAAGGCGAAGGCCCGACACCTATTTACTTTCGAACGACTCTGCCGTGCAGCCGGAGTGAGAAAGCAAATAGGTGCCGGGCCTTCGCCGGTGGGATGCGTACCGCTAATTAACTGTTCTTCATGACAATCGAATCCACAACATCAGCCACATTCTCACAGCAGTCAGCGCAGTACTCCAGGAAGGCGTAGACGTCACGCCAGGCGATGACCTCGAGCGGGTCCTTGCCGTTGACGTGCAGGTTGCGCATAGCGTTGATATAGAGCTCGTCGGCCTCGGACTCGATCGTGTTGATCTGGATGACGAGTTCGCGCAGGGTCTTGGACTTGCGGTAGTTGGGCAGCTCGACCATCAGGTCCTTCATGGCGCGGCAGGCGTCGGTCACCTTGTGGGCGATCACGATGGCATCGGGATGGATGCTCTGGATGTTGGTGAAGTAGACGCGCTGCACGACGCCCTCGATACGGTCGAGCACGGTGTCGAGCGAGCAGCTCATCAGGTCCAGGTCCTCGCGCTCAAGCGGGGTGATAAAGGCCGTGAGCAGGGCGTCTTCAAGCTCATGGTGCTTCTTGTCGGCCGCATGCTCAATCGCGTGCATCTTGTCGAGCATATCGTGAATCTTCGCGGGATCGAAGTTCTCGAAAATCTTGGTGAGCAACTCTGCGGCCTGGACGGCTAGGTCGGCGCAGGCAACGTAGTTGTCAAAGTAGAACGAATCGGGTTTCTTTGCCATGGGTGGGTCCTTTCGAGGCGAAGACGGGTGGGCGAAGTATTACGGTCCGGATGGACGTTCGGTTTGACTAGATGAACATCATGAACAGCTTGGCCATGACAAAGCTGATGAGTCCGCAGGCAGGGAAGGTGAAGAACCAGGTGAACATCATGTCCTTGACCACGCCGAAGTTGATGGCCGAAAGGCGCTTGACGGCGCCGACGCCCATGATGGCGCAGGTCTTGATGTGGGTGGAGGACACAGGGATGCCAGTGAGCGTGGCAAGCAGCAGATTCGCGGCGCCTGCGAGGTCGGCGGAGAAGCCTTGATACTTCTCGAGCTTGACCATGCTCTGGCCGACGGACTTGATGATGCGCTCGCCGCCCACGCTGGTGCCGATGCCCATGGTGGCCGAGCACAGCAGCATGATCCAGATGGGGATGCCGGCATCGCCGACGCTCGTCTGGCCGTTGGCGAAGGCAACACCTAAAAAGAGCACGCCGATGAACTTCTGTCCATCCTGCGCGCCGTGCATAAAGCTCATGGCCGCGGCACTCGCGATCTGAGCGTATTTAAAGAAGACGTTGGCACGTCGCCTGTTGGCGGCGGCAAACAGAATCGAGACGAGTTTGCACAGGATCCAGCCCATGACAAAGCCCAGACCGATGGAGAGCGCCAGGCCGTAGATGACCTTCATCCACTCGTGGACGTTGACGCTGCTCGCGCCGCCGAGGGCGATAGCGGCACCGGTCAGGCCGGCGATAAGGCTGTGACTTTGCGAGGTGGGGATGCCAAAACGCGACGCCGTGGCGCCGTAGACGACGATGGAGAACAGAGCCGCGCACAGACAGGCAAGCGCCATGGTGCTGTTTCCGCCAAAGTCGACGATATGTGAAATGGTGTTGGCGACGCTCGCGTTAAAGTGCGTCATGATGAGCACGCCGAGGAAGTTGAATGCGGCGCTCATGAGAATGGCGGCGCGGGCGGGCATGCAACGCGTAGTGACGCAGGTCGCGATGGCGTTGGGCGCGTCGGTCCATCCGTTGACGAAGATGGCGCCGAGCGCGAGAATCACGGTGACGGCAAGGACTGGGTTCGACACAATTTGGCCGAGGAAGGTTGAGAACGTTACGTCCATATATGGGCTTTCTCGAAGTTTGCAGACACGTTACAAAAACATGATAAATCGTATCACCTCCTGTAGGTTTCTTTACCGAGTTCTGATGGGAGAAGTGAATTTTTTGGCACTAAAATTGAATATTAGCCCTGTTGACCGCGGGTATTCTTTTTGCTAACACGCCATGAGGACACGCGTGCGCGCCCCAACACCCCAAAACCACAGTCTGTTCGCTTTACAACATGCAAACATGCGTTCGATAATAGAGGGCATGGAATATCGACAGACAGACGGCAAAACTCGGCGCGTGCACAAGCAGTATGTGGACGTCGTGGCTCGCATCCTCGCGGGCGGACAGGTCGTGCCGGTCACCGTCTGCTGGGTCGACGGCCGTTGTTTTACGATCGACGAAATTATCTCGACCACTGGGTTTGGCCTGATGGTCCACGGCATCCGTACGGCAACATATAAGGTGCGTTTTGGTGGGCACGCGACCGAGTTGTATCTGGAGGACCAGACGCGCGACCGGGCGGACGGCTCGCAGGCGCACGTGATGCGTTGGTGGGTCTGGGCCTTTGATCGAACGCTTGAGGGCGAGCGCCGTAGGTAAGGACGTGCGGCATTCGGGTACAATGGCAGGAATCTTGTCACCTATGGCGTTGTCTTGCGTTTTTTGAAAGGACGAAGTATGAACGATATCCAGGGCTATCAGAACGGCCCCATCGAGACCGGCGCAAGTCGCGCCAAGGAGATGTCGCCGCGCGCGTACAATCTTGCCATGTCTGCCCTCATCTTCTTGGGCTTTTGCGCCATGGGCGCCGGTGCTTACTTTACGAGCACCATGGCGTTTGCCCGCATGATGATGAGCGGGGCCGCCCTGCCACTGGTCTTTGGCTCGTTTATCCTGACTATTGTCGGCATCGTCATGATGTCTGCTGCCGCCAGCAAACAGTCCGTGGGCCTGTCTCTCGTGGGTTACGTGATCTTTGCGAGCACCTTTGGCCTGACCGCGTCGTTTGGCCTTGCCAACTATGACCTGCCCACCATCAACACCGCTTTTATCGCCACCGCTGCCATCACCTTTGTCTTCGGTGCGCTGGGCGTGACCTTCCCCAAGTTCTTCCAGCGCGTGTATGGCATTGGTTTTGGCATCCTGCTTGCCACGATTCTGGTCGAGATCGTGCTGATGTTCATGGGCGTCTCGCAGTCCATCACCGACCTGATCGTGATCGTGGTGTTCGCCGGGTTTATTGGCTACGACACCTATGTTGCCACGACGGTGCCGCCCACGCTGCCCAACGCCGTGCTCATGGCGTCCAACCTGTTCGTGGACATTATCAACGTGTTCCTGCGCATCCTGAACATTCTCGGCCGTCGCGACTAGCGCGGCGTTGCGACGCTTCCTGCCGGACACGGTAAAACGATACGAAAGGCGGTCCTTCGGGGCCGTCTTTTTTGTGCGTGGCGGGGTATCATGGATGGGAAAAAGCCGATAGCGGCAGCGACAGGAAAGGTGGCCACGTATGGCAGATGTCGACAAC
>CAJMRJ010000007.1:0-25465 GCA_905215865.1 uncultured bacterium
ACCGCCGCGGGCAGAGTTGGGTGAGCCGGCAAACGCGGCAGCGTGCTTACTCCCCCGCCACGCTCGCACGCAGCTTGGCGGCGATGGGCTCGGATGCCAGCAGGAACACGAGCATGACCACGGAGCACGTCAGGCACACAATCCAGGTGCTCGCAAAGGAGCCCGTGGCATCGAACAGCACGCCCGAGACGATGGCACCCACGGTGCCGCCGACCATCTCGAGCGAGGTAATGGTACCCGTGACCTTGCCCAGGTCGGCCATACCAAACTGCTTGGACGCGGATGGGCAGCGCCGCCACCATGCAGATAGCCGCGAGCACCAGGAAGGCGGAACGCCAGCCAACGCCCACGATAAGCGAGCTCACGATGGGAGACAGAATAGCGCCGCCAAAGCCCGAGCCCGAAAGTGCGATGGAAATGGCAAGGCCGCGTTTAGCGGTAAACCAGTTGGCGGTCACAAGGCTAATGAGCAGACGGGTCGAGGCCACAGCGAAGCAGCCCGAAACGGCAAAGAGCACGTAGACCTGCCACAGCTCACCGACAAAGCTCATGCCAGCAAGCACCGCCGAGGTAGCGATAACGGTGAGCGAGCCCAATACGCGGCCACTCACCTTATCGGCAACATGACCGATAACGAGCGAACCCACGACACTCACCACGGTGGAGATGGCATTGGAGACGTTGTGCTGCGCAAGGGAAATACCCAGGTCGCTGACGATCAGCGGCTGGAACAGGCTCATGCAATTGACAAAAATCGTGTAACACGTGGCCATGATCACGAAGCCGGAGGCCACCACGAGCCAGCCGGGGAAGAACTTACGCTGCTGGGGCATACTGCTCCTTTTAGACAAACGAATAGCCTGCGCCGGGTGCCGGTAGTGCCCAAGATTGCCTTGAAAGACAAGGGCATAGGCCTTACGGCCATGCCCGCAGGCTTGAAAGGCAAGGTTGGGTGCTACCGGTGGTCGGCGATATAGCCCAAAGCGACGGCGGTATAGGCCGCGGCACCGAGCGGCAGCTCGGCATCGTTAAAACGTGCCTTGGGATGGTGCTGGGCAAAGTGTTCGTCCGTGTCGGTTACGGCCGCGCCCACGGTAAAGTACGCACTCGGAATCTTGCTCGAGATAAGCGCGAAGTCCTCACTCGCCATGGCATGGAAAAGCGGCAAGAAAGCCGCCTTGGGCAGCACTGCGCCCACGTAGCCAAGCGACGCCTGAGTCAAATCGCTGTCGAGTACAAGCGGCGGAACATCCGAAAGCGCCTCGATGGTCGCCGGCGTACGATAGGTCGTGGCAACGCCGTTAACGACCTCCGCGATGCGGGTCTTGAGGTGAGCCATGAGCTCAACATCAAAGCCGCGCAGCGTTCCCTCGAGCACGCAGGTGTCGGGGATGACGTTGGCCGCCAAGCCGCCGGCGAACTTACCAACGGTAAGTGCGACTTCCTTGGCCGCCGGCACCTCGCGGGAGATAAGCTCCTGGAGCGCCAGGTGCACGTGGACGCCGGCCGTGATGGGGTCGATGCAGATCTCGGGGCTGGAACCGTGGCCGCCCTTGCCCTGGAGCGTGATGCGGAAACCGTACACGCCCGAGAGCGCCGGGCTGCCGTAGAGCACCAGGCCAAGCGGCGACTGGCTGTTGACATGCATGGCAAAGGCCGCCTGAGGGCGCGGGTTCTCGAGCAAGCCGTCGGCGATGGCAGCGCGTGCTCCCTCAAAGGTCTCCTCGCCCGGCTGGAACAGCAACTTGACGGTAGCGTTGGCCTCCACAAGCTCGGCCTCTCGAGCCTTGAGCAAACGGGCCGCGCCGAGCAACGCCGTCGCATGCATATCGTGACCGCAAGCATGCATGCAGCCGTTGGTAGAGGCGAAAGGCTCGCCCGACTCTTCGGCAACGGGCAGGGCATCCATGTCGCCACGAAGCATGACGACCGTTCCGGCCTGCTCGTCCTTGCACGTGCCATTGCCCTGAGCGGCCGCGGCCGCACCGGAACCAATCAGGCCAACGACGCAGGAACCATCGACGAGCGTGGCAAACGGGATGTCCATCTCGGCCAGGCGCGCTTGGATATACGCAGAGGTCTGCGGGAGGTCGTTACCAAGTTCGGGCGTCCGATGCAGATCGTGACGCCATGCGGCAAGCTCATCAGCAAAAGTTTGAGCCTCTTTGACCAGACTGTCGCCAATGGCGGCTTGCGCCGCCGCGGTGGCCTTGGGCGCTGATTGCGGTTGAAGATCGGACAGTGCTGGTGCCATAGATGCCCTCCAGTAACGTTTTTGCAGCAAGCACTTTGATAGCGTAAAGTGCAAGGTACTACTTTAAGGGCGACGCATAAAAAATGCCGCCCCGGGAGGCGGCGCAACAAATTGTTTACAATTGCGGGCGCGGCTTTCGACGCAAAAAATCGAAATGCGTCTCGCTCAAGATAATCGAAAGAAAGATGAGCGCGAAGCCGGCGAGCAGGCGCGAGGTGAGCGCCTCCCCCATCAGCAGCACCGAGAACAGCACACCCGAAGGCGACTCCATCGAAAGGAGCAGCGAGCCCGTCGAGGCCGGGACATGCGCCAGGCCGACGTTTTGGATGAGCAGAGCCACACATGTGCAGCCCACCGAGAGAAACGCCATCACACTGATAAAACTCGGCGTCCAAACGGACAGCAGCGCTTGGGTCTCGAATAGCAGCGACGAGATCAGGCTCAGCACGCCGTTGCCCACAAACATCCAAAACGTGATGACGTTGATGTCCATCTTGCGGCCATACTTGGCGGTCACCGCCATCTGGATGGCAAAGAAGACCGCGCCGCCCAGCGTAATGGCATCACCGATGTTGAACTCGACGCTATCGAGCGCCACCAGGCCAATGCCCGCCAGACAGAGCAATGCGGCACCCAAGTTGTAACGCGTGAGCTTTTCGCCGCTCAGGAAATAGCTCGCAAAGGGCACGAGGATGCAGTACGTACCCGTCAAAAACGCGTTCTTGCCCGCCGTGGTCTGAGCCAGACCGACCGTCTGCAGGGCGTAGGCGGCCCACATAAGTGTGCCCATGCCAAGCCCGACGATCAGGTTGCGGGCGTTGAGGTGCGCGATGATGCGCTTGTGGAAGATGACAAACATGACCAACGCCGCAGGCAGAAAGCGCACGTAGAGCAGTTCAAACACTGGAATGGTGCCGAGCGCTTCCTTCATAGTGGTAAAGGAGTAGCCCCAGATAATCGCCACCGAAAGCAGCAGAACTTTCCAGAACAGCGGCGAGCGAGCGCCGGCGCCCCGGGGAATACCGCCCGCGCCCAAATCCTCACGGGCCACAGGGCCATCAGGCATGTTTTCGATTTCGTTGGCAGCGTATTGGGCCATGGAACATCCTCGCACTCAATCTGGGCGTGGTGTCCGCACGCGTATGGCTGCGTGCCGCCTCATGGTCAAATAAAAACAGGGCGCACCGGACCCCCGGCACGCCCCGCTACTGTAGCAACAACCAGCGTTGCATCGCAATCCAGCATAATAAAGTGTCAAACTGGAAGACCTCGATGTTCCGACGGCGTTTACGTGGCTGAACTAGATCAACTTAGTTGATTCCAGCTTTTCGATGATCCAGTCGTTGGCTTTGATGACCGGGCGGCGGAAGACGACGCCCAGGGCCAGCGACGGAATCAGGTAGCTCGCCAAGATACCCAGCTCAATCCAGTACTCCATATGGTAGGCACCGGCCATGGCGGCGTGCATGGCGTTGATGCCGTGAGTAAACGGCAGGAACGGGTAGATCGCCTGGAACACGGGGCCGGTCATCTCGATGGGGAACGTACCGCCCGAACCGCCGACCTGCATGACCAGCAGCACGACGGCGAGGGCCTTGCCGATATCGCCAAACGATACCGTAAGCGTGTAGACGATATTGGAGAACACGAGACTCGCGACCCAGCCCGCCAGCACAAACTGCAGCGGGTCGTCGCACTGAATACCAAAGAACAGAATGTCGCCCGCGCACACGAGCGTTGCCTGCAGCAAGGCCAGACCGCCAAAGAACAGATAACGGCCCAGGTAGATCTCGTGCAGGCGCACGGGGATGAGCTCGTTGATAAGCTCATCGTCAACCGAGACCTTCATCATGGCCGCCAGTACGATCGAGCCGACCCAGAGCGACAGAATCGTGTAGAACGGCGCCATGGCCGAACCGTAGTTGCGGATCGGATAGACCGGCTTGCGGTCGAGTGCGACAGGGCCGGAAAGCGACACGGCGAGGGCATCGGGGTCGCTGCCAATCATTGTCTTAATCATGGCCAGGTCACCCGAGATCAGAGCGCTATCAAGCTCGTCCTTAAAGGCGCTGATCTTGTCCGACGCCTCGCCCAGCTGATCGGAAGCCTTGTTGACGAGCCTTGCAGCCTTGGAGAGACCCTTCGCGAGCGAACCAGAGGCGTCGGTCAGGCCGTCTACGGCGCTATCCAGATTGCCCGAGATACCATCGAGCGAGTCTAGGATGCCCGAGACGGTCTTCTTGAGCTCCTTGGCCTTAACCGAGAACGTGGAATCGTAATCGGATTTGGCGCCCGCGATGCCGGCCTTGGCATCGGCGATGGCCTGATCGACCTCGGCACGCGAGTTGTTGACCTCGGCCATGCTATCGGAGAGAGACTTCGCGGTGGCCGCCAGATCCTTGGCATTGTTGCGGTACTCAACGGCGATTCTGCCCAGCGACGTCGCGGCGGACTTGAGGCCGTCCTTCAAATTCTCATCGCTCACCTGGTCGGCAAGGCTGCGGAGCTGATCGGCCATCGCATCGATATCCTTGGCGCGCGCATTAAGAGCCGCAGCGGCATCGTTGAGTTGGGACACCGTAAGGTCGACATGCTGGTTCGCGGCATCGAACGCCTTCGCGAGCTCGGCGGACACGTTGTCGAACGAGCCCGCGCTTCCATCAATCGCCGCGTCAACGGCATCGTTGGCGGCCTTGAGCGCTTCCTTGGAATCATTGATGCCGCTCTTGGCGTGCTCCATCAACTGCTTGGTCGACTCATCGACCGTACCCGTCTGCTGGAGCATACCGCTCGCCGACGTCAACGAATCGGACGTGGAGCTCAAAATGCCCGCCAGCGACGAAGCATTTGCCTGAACGTCTCGCAGGTCCTCAATCGAATCGCCAAGCGTCGAGGACAGGTTGGCGATAAAGTTGCTGACCTGGTCGGTGCTCATGTAATCGAGCAGGCTGGACACCGTCTTAAGACCGATGCTCGTAATGGTCTCGGTAAAAGTTTCGTTAACCTGGCTCTGAACGGCGCTCGAACCCTTCTCGGTCACGATCTGCGCAATGGCGTTGGCCTTCTGGTTCTCGTAAAACTCGATATCGGCGTGTTTCACGTCGGTCGAGAAAAGCGTCATCATGTCAGCGCTAAACGTTTTGGGGATAACGACGGCAGCATAGTACGCGCCCGACTTAACGCCCTCGATAGCCTTTTCGCGATTGTTGAGCACAACCCAATCGAAGCTCTCGTTGCCGCGTAGGGTGGCGGTCACGTTTTCGCCCACGTTAACCTCGACGGGGATCAAATCGCTCTCGTAACCCTCATCGGTGTTGACCACGGCGATCTTAAGATTGCCGGTGTTGCCGTACGGATCCCAGCTGCCGGCGATGTTAAACCACGCGTACAGACACGGTACGATAATGAGGCCCATCACGACAACCAAGCCGATCACGGAGCGAGACACATTTTGGACATCGCGCTTAAACAAATGCAGGATGTTCTTCATTTATGCCTCACCTCCTTTGGAGTGCTTGCTGAGCGGGGCGGTTTCCCCGTCGTTTCCGTTTACGTTGTCAACGCCGTCGGCATCTTGAGCCTTACGATGCGCACCGATATGCGGCAAGCGGCCCGTGGACTGATCGCCGCCCTTGGCACCACGCTCGCTGGCGTTGAGGCCAAACATATGGCGGGCGGCAGGAATGGCGGCCGTGTGTTCGCGCATCTCGCGACGCAGGTCCTCATCCGAAAGCGCCGAGATGCGCATCTGGGTATTGAGGCTCGCGCGGATATATTCGATATTGATAAGCCAGCCGCAGATGGCAATAACCGAGATGATCCAAATGACAAGCAGGATGATCTTGCCGTTATTGTCGATATCGAGAACCGTCGACAGGACAAAGAGCAGGACCTGAACGCCCACCACGGCGGCAAAACCGCCCTTGATGTAGTACGGGTAGCGATGTTCAAAGGCGACCGCATGATCGAGCAGTTCGCGACGGTACGAATCGGAATCGAGCATGACACGCATGGCCGTGCGCAGCGAGTAGCGCTGGCGCGGCAGGTCGTTGGACTCGCAAATCATCATACCGGTCGTGGAAAGCTGTTTATCAAAGAGCAGGTTAAGGTTGAGCAGCAGCGGACGCAGCTGCAGGCCGATAAAGAGCGCCACGATCAAGAACACGCCCAGAATGCACAGGTTAAACAGGTAGTTGAACGAATACATGCCGCCGACCGTCTCGCGCAGCAGATTGATGCCGTAGGTAAAGGGCAGCAGCGGGTGCAGCCACTGGAAGAAGCCGGGCATCATCTCGATGGGGTACATGCCCGACGAACCCGGGATCTGCACGATGACGAGAATGACGCCGATAGCCTTGCCGATATGCTTAAACGTGGTGGACAGCGCATAGATGATATTGACGTAGGTGAACGAAATGGCGATGCCGCCCAGCACGAACAGCAGCGGGCTGACGCACTGCACGCCAATCACCAGATCGCCTACCGTAACGATGATGGCCTGCAACGCGCCCAGGATCACCAGGAGCAACCAGCGGCCAAAGTAGCCCTGACGCGCGGTAAAGCTGCCGATGCCTTCGCGGTCGACCTCGAGCTTGTAGATGGCGATAAGCACGTAGCCGCCCACCCAAAGCGCCAGGTTGGTATAGAACGGGGCAATGCCCGAGCCGAAGCTCTTAACCGGATAGATCGACTTGGACGCGAGCTCAACCGGAGATGCCATGAAGTCTGCGACGTCATTGACGTCGACGCCCATCAGGTCGGCCAGCTCGCCCATGGACTCGGAGGTCTGTAGCGCCGCGATGTCGTTGGCGGCGGTTGCGAGCTTGTCCTGGACCTTGGCAAGCGAGGAATCGGTCTGGGACAGCGTGGTCTTGGCCTGGCCGAGCGTAGCGTTAAGCTGCGAAAGCGTACCGCGCGCGCTTGCAATCGTGGGCGTGAGGCCAGATACGATTCCCGTCAGGTCACCCGAGACGGCGGCAAATGAATCAAGCGCGCTCGAGGCCTTCGGCAGCGCGTTTTGACCCAGATCCGTCTGGGCCTGGCCAAGGTTGGTCGCACCGGTCTGAATTGCGTTATTGATAGCATCGTTGGCACCCGAGACAGCCGCGGCGTCATTCGCCATGGCACTCGACTGCGCAGACAGACCGTCCTTGATGCTCTGAAGCTTTTCATTCTGCTCGCGGAGCAAACCGATGGTCGATACAATGCGCGCGTCAATTTCCTTGGAACCCGTCGACGTGTCATTGACGAGAATCTCCAAGTGCCCGATAACGGCCTTATTGTGGTCGATCGTCGCTTGGAGAGACTCGAGCGAGTTGTCGATACGGGTGGTCGTAGATGTGACCGTGCCCGTCAGCTTGCCGATGGCAGCGTTCGCGGAGGCCGACGTCTTGGTGAGCGCAAGGCTGCCTTCCGAGAGCGCCTTGGAGAGCGAGGCGATAGAGTTGCCCGCCGTGGTGCGAGCTTCACCCAGCAGGTCGTCGCCCTGAGAAATCGCTTGCGTCAGTGACGGCGCCTGACCCTGCATGCCGGCAAGTGCCGCATCAGCCGAGGCGATAGCGCCACTCGTCTTATCGATGGCGGCATTCATGTCGCCAATCGAATCGCGCACCTCGCCCAAGGTATCGGATGCCTCGGAGACAGAACTTGCCAACGAATCCCGAGTCTGGGTTGCCTTGTCCTTTAAATCGACTCCGGCATCCTTGGCAATGCTGGCAACGGTCTCGCCCACCGTGGAGACAAATTCCGAGTTGATCTGCTCCTCGATGGTGCTTGCGCCGGTGTCGGTAACCTTGGGCGCAATAGCGCTCTTCTTCTCATTGACGTAGTACGTAAGCTTGGGCTGATGGTAGTTGCCGTCGAGCATCGAAACCAGGTTATCCGAGAAGTTCTTGGGGATTACGATGGCCGCATAGTACTCACCGCTCTCGACGCCCTCCTTGGCATCGGACGCCGAATCGACGAAGGTCCAGCCCAGCTGATCGTTCTCCTTGAGCTGATCGACAACCTGATCGCCCGCGTTGAGCTCGCCCACCAAGTCGTTTTGGGTGCCCCGATCGTTGTTGGCGATGGCAATCTTGATACCCTGGGTATTTCCGTACGGATCCCAGTTGGCCACGATGTTGTACCAGGCATACAGCGAGGGAATAACGCACACGCCAAGGGTAACCACCAAGGCGACGGGGTTCACAAGCAGTCGCTTAATGTCGCGCTTAAATATCGCAAAGGACACCTTTGCATTGGATAGTTTGCTGCCGAGACTCACGCTTGGACCATCCATCCTGTCGTTGAATCGAATCGTACTATCGATAACCATTGTACGTAGGCGCTTTAGCGTCTCAGAGCACAATGGTATTGAGTTTTGCGGGTAGCAATATACTACGAAGATTAGTTAGCGTACAGTTGTACAGTATCTTTAATTTCAGCAGGTCACAAAACCACAACCCGCACAAATTAGCAATTCAAATAGTCATCGGGGACGTTCTTAAACGACTAGTCAAACAAGAACGCCCCCAACGACTAGTTTGGACCACGGTAACATCGATGTTTTAGCAATGCCAGCGAGCGGGCGCCAGAGCGAACAAATTGGCATGAAAAGAGGACGGCATAGACCTTCTGGCCATGCCGTCCTCTTTGAATGACAAGTTGTCGCTCTGGCGCCCGCGCAGCGTCGACTGGTCCGCCGTTCGTTAGAACGGCGGAACTGAGGGCAGCGTCGAGCCGTTACGCGGTTTGGTAAAACCGCGTAACTACCTAACTACATCAAGTTGCAGACAGCTGCCGCGAAGGCTACGGGGTCCTCGGGGAGGATGCCCTCGACGAGCAGGGCCTGGTCGTAAAGCAGACCGGAGTACTGCTTAATCTTGTCGGCGTCGCCCGCCTTCTGGGCAGCGACGAGCTTGGCGAAGACCGGGTGTTTAGCGTTGAGCTCGAGCACGCGCTGGCTCTTGGGCATACCGTCGGGCGTACCCTCGGGACCCTTCTGGAGCACCTTCTCCATCTCGAGCGAAAGCGGACCCTCGGTGGTAATGCAGGCGGGGGCATCGGTCAGGCGCGCAGAGACGGCAACCTTCTCGACCTTGTCGCCGAGCGCCTCCTTCATGGCGTTAAAGAGGTCCTCGTTCTCCTTGGTGGCGTCCTCGGCCTCCTTCTTCTCGTCATCGGTCGCCAAGTCAAGATCGCCGGTCGCGACGTTCTTAAGCTCCAGGTGACGATCCTCGACCTCAGGCTCGGCACCATCGGCAACTGCCTTCTCGGCAGCCTCGCGAGCAGCGTCATCCTCGTAGACCTTGGGCATATCGGCAGCCACGTACTCACGCATGGCCTGGAAGGTGAACTCATCCACGTCCTGCGTCAGCAGCAGTACATCGTAGCCGCGGTCGAGCACGCCCTTCACGACGGGCATCTTGGCCAGACGCTCGCGCGAATCGCCGGCGGCATAGTAGATTGCCTTCTGGCCCTCGGGCATGCCCTTGGCATACTCGGCAAGGGTGATCATCTTCTGCTCCTTGGCAGACCAGAACAGTAGCAAGTCGGCGAGCTCGTCGGCCTTCATGCCGTAGCTCGAGTAGATGCCGTACTTAAGGCCGCGGCCAAAGTTCTCAAAGAACTTCTCGTATGCCTCGCGGTCGTTGTCGCGCATGTCCTCGAGATCGGCGGTGATCTTCTTCTCGACGCGCTTGGCAATGGCCTTGAGCTGACGGTTCTGCTGCAGCGTCTCACGCGAGATATTGAGCGTCACGTCGGCAGAGTCCACGACACCGCGCACAAAGTTGTAGTAGTCGGGCAGCAGGTCGTCGCACTTTTCCATAATCAGCACGTTGGAGCTGTAGAGCGCCAGGCCCTTCTCGTAGTCCTTGCTGTACAGATCGAACGGGGCGCGACCCGGCACAAACAGCAGTGCATCGTACTCAAGCGTACCCTCGGCATGGAAGCTGATAGTGCGCGCGGGATCGTCAAAGTCGTGGAACGTGGACTTATAGAACTCGTTGTAATCCTTCTGCTCAACGTCGGAGCTGCGCTTTTTCCAGATCGGCGTCATGGAGTTGATGGTCTCGAGCTCCTGATAGTCCTCGTACTCGGGCTTATAGTCGTCGCCGGCGTCCTCGGGCTTGGGCTTCTGGCGACTCTTGCTCACCATCATCTGGATCGGGTAGCGCACATAGTTGCTGTACTGCTGAATCAGGCTCTTGAGGCCCCACTCGGTCAGGAAGCGATCGTAGGTCTCGGCCTCGCCATCGGCATCGAGCTTCTCGTTCTCGCGCAGCGTCAGGATGACATCGGTACCGTGCTCAGCACGCTCGCCATCCTCGATGGTGTAGCCCTCAAGGCCGTCGGACTCCCAAACGTGGGCGGTATCCTCGCCATAAGCGCGGCTGACGACCTTCACGTGGCTGGCGACCATAAAGGCGGAGTAGAAACCCACGCCAAACTGACCGATGATGTCGACATCGGAACCCTGCTGCTCGGCGTTCTCGGTCTTAAACTCCTCGGAGCCGGAATGGGCGATGGTGCCCAGGTTGCGCTCGAGCTCCTCGGCGGTCATGCCGATACCGTTATCCGAAATAGTGATGGTGCGGGCGTTCTTATCAAAGGAAACACGGATGGCCAAGTCGCCCTGGTCGAGCTTGACACTCGGATCCTGAAGGCTCTTAAAGTTGAGCTTGTCGACGGCATCGCTCGCGTTGGAGATAAGCTCGCGCAGGAAGATTTCCTTATTGGTGTAGATGGAGTTGATCATGAGGTCGAGCAGTTTTTTGCTCTCGGTCTTAAATTGACGCATGTGCAGTCCTTTCGCGCTACCCCTGCCCGCAAAAACGGCCCGGTTGCCCGAGCCGCATCGCAGACCTGCTATGTTCAGACTTAGATTTTATAACCTATTAGCGCGCATATATACATACGGAATCGAAAAACTGTATGTTGGAATACCCGTGCGTCGATTGCCAAGGAGTGTCCCCGACTGCCGGCAGAAAAGGAACGTCCCTATCTGTCGCCCATGCGCTTGGCCATCCAGGCGTGGGGCTGACCTTCGTCTTCGTAGTCCACCGGCGCGATCTGCGTGTAGCCGGCCTTGGCATAGAGCGGCAGCACGTACTCCTGCGCATGCAGCTTTATGAGCTTGGCGCCAGCATCGCGTGCAGCAGCATTGCTGGCCTCGACAATCTTGCTCGCCAGACCGCGGCGACGCATTGAGGATAGCACCGCAACGCGGCCCATAATGTATGTCTCCCCCGCCGCGACACCTTCGTCCATATCGCACGCCGGCGACACCGGGGCCTCCGCGTCGGCCACACGCTCGAGTTCCTCGGGAAACACGCGCGAACAGCCCGCGAGCTCGCCGTCAACATAAAGCGTCACGTGGATGCAACTTGGGGCCTCGTCGATAGCGTCAAACTCGTTTTCGTAGCCCTGTTCGTCCATAAAAACGGCGCGGCGCACGAGCGCCGCGTCATCAAAGCAACCCGTCTTAAGTTGGATATCCATAGCTGCCCCTTCATTCGATGCGAACGTTGGGGAAAAATTTTAGCGGAAATGAGCTCCCACGCTAAACTTCGCGCGTGCTTTTGCTAGGCAATCGTAGTGGCCCACGTTGTGGGCATCGCTCGCGATATAGCTGTACAGGCCTTGCTTAAACAGGCGCTGCGCCGGCTTCTTTTCGTGACCGAATCGTCCACCTGCGATAAAGTCCGCCGAAGCCTGCAGCTTGCAACCCAGGTCGACCAGGTGTTCAGCCACGCTCACATCCTTTTGAATCGCACGATAGCGTTCGGGATGGGCAATAATCACCTGGTAACCGCGACACTGCAAGTCGTAGATCGTGTTCTCGTATTCCTCAAAGTCATACGAATCAGCACGCGTCGAGAGCTCAAGCAAAAACTCGTTTGAGCCATCGAAATGCAGGCGATCGGCCCATTCGATACCCAAATCCATGAGCTTGGCATGATTGACCTCAAAGCCCATCTGCAAATGCATATCGCCCGCATGCGCGCTAAGCAGTCGATAGGCCTCCCACATTTTTTCGAAGTCAAAATACGGGTCCCGGCAGTGTGGCGTACACACCATGTGCGTAACGCCAACGGCGCGGGCCGCCTCGAGCATCGCCAAGCTTTGCTCGAGGTTCGCCGCGCCGTCGTCAACACCGGGCAGGATATGGCAGTGGATATCTCTCATATCGCCCTCTTATCTGCGTCGTTGCTATTTCTTAAAACGCTTCGCCTTCGCAGGGGTCCCCGTTGCAGCGGCACCGCCAACAGCAGGGTTAACTCCGGCAACAGCGTTGTTCTGGCCCTTGTCCTCGCCATAGTAAGAGTAATAGTAGTCATGGCTCGAGGTCTCACAGCAGTTCATGACCGTGCCAATTACGTTAACCTCGGCCTTGTTGAGCTGGTCGAAGGCAGCAAGGATCTCGTTGCGCTTGGCGAAGTCCTCACGGATAACGTAGATGGTGCCGTCGGTAATCGCGGCGACCTCGGCGGCATCGACAAAGGTGCCCACGGGCGGCGTATCGAAAATGACGTACTGGTACTTCTCCTCCAGCGCGGCAACCAGCTTGGCAAAGCGGCGCGAGGCGATAATGTCAGCCGGGTTGGGAATGCGCGGCTCGGCATCGAGGAAGAAGAAGTTGGGCTGGCCGGTTTCGACGACAGCCTCGTCAATCGACATTTGGTCGGAAAGGACGGCGTACAGGCCACCGGAATGACGGAGGCCCAGCAGGTTGGCAAGCGTACGGTGACGCATGTCGCACTCGACGAGAAGGACGCTCTTGCCGCTGGTCGCAATGGCCTGAGCCAGGTTGACCGCAATGGTGGACTTGCCCTCGTTAGGGATGGAGGATGTCAAGGTAATGGACTTGATCGGCGTATCGACACTCGCAAAGCGAATGTTTGCCAGCAGCGTCTTGGCTGCGTTGCTAAAGGCGAGGGTATCGCTGGTTTTCTTTTTACGGGCCATGAATTACTTACCGCCCTTCAAAACGGGGAAACGACCGATAACGGGCACACCGAGCAGTTCGACGGCATCGTCAACGGAGCGGACGCGGGTATTGAGCATGTCGAGCAGCACGACAATTGCAACGGCGACGAACAGGCCGGCCAGAGCGGCGACCGCGATGTAGAGCTTGCGGTTGGGGCCGCTGGGCTGGTTGGGGATCTTTGCCTTATCGATCACGTTGACGGCCTGGGCGGCGTCAACGTCCTGAGCCACGGTAGACACCGAGTTGGCAATGGCGTTGGCGACGGCGGCGGCACCGTCGGGGCTGTCGCCGGTCACGGACAGCGAAATGACACGAGTCGTGGTCTCGCTCGTAACGCTCACCTTGTAATCATCCAAGTTGGAAAGACCCAGCTCCTTAGCAGCGCCGCTCTTGACGCTGTCGCTATCGAGCAGCGTCGCGATATCGTTAGAGAGCATCTGGCTCGCCGACAAGTCGTTGTAGTAGCTCGTCTGGCTACCATCGGTCTTGGCGAGAATGTACATGCTCGTCGTGGCGGTGTAGGTGTTGTCCATCATGGTGAAGGACACGACGCCCATGGCGATCGCGCAGACCACCGGGAGGGCGATGACCAGCTTAAGGTGCTTTTTAAGCAGCTGGAACAGTTCGAGAAGGGTCATGCAGCTTGCCTTTCATTTCCCTAGTTCATATCGACAAAACTGCTCGTGTAATATCGCATCTTCTTGCCATGTCCGAACTCTATACATAAGATACGGCGCTTACACCATTGTTGCGCAACATTAACGCCGCACCGGCAGCCCCGATGCGGCGTAAAATTCACATGTTTGCAGTGCTGCTACACGAACTGCTCGTCCTGTTGCGCGGGAAACGTCACCGTGATGGTGGTCCCCACCCCCAACTCGCTTGACAGATCGAGCGAGGCGTGATGATACAGGGCGGCATGCTTGACGATGGCCAGACCCAGACCCGTTCCACCGCGCGCTTTAGAACGGCTCTTGTCAACGCGATAGAAACGCTCGAACACCTTACCCTGCTCCTCGGGCGCAATGCCAATACCCGTATCGGCAACCGACAGATACGGGTGCCCGTCGTCGTTGGTTCCGCACCGCAACGTCACCGTACCGCCGGGCCGGTTGTAGCGAATGGCGTTGCTCGCCAGGTTATAGATGAGCTCGTCGATCAGGCGCGATACGCCTTCGACGACCACAGGCTTGGTCTCATGGCCTATCGCCACATTTGCCTGACGAGCGACCTGCTCAAGACGCTGCTCGACCGCATAGATAGCACGCGAAAGCTCAATGGGCTCCGTGGAGCCAATAGGCACCGCCTCGCCATCGCTCGCACGCTCGGCCTCATCCAAGTTCGAAAGCGTGAGGATATCGTTGACGAGCGCCGCCAAACGGCCCGCCTCACGGTAGATGCGGCCGCCAAAGGTGCGCAAATCGTCCTCACCCTCGACCATGCCGTTCGCAATGAGCTCGGCATAGCCCGAGATTGCCGTAAGCGGGGTCTTGAGCTCATGGGTGATATTGGCCGTGAACTCGCGGCGCATGCGGTCGTTGTCCGACAGCACCGCCATCTGGCGCTTGAGCTCCTGGCGTTGCGACTCAATACGCTCGAGCATGGGAACCATCTCGGCATAAGCATGCTCGTAGCTGCGGCGAGGATGGTCCAGATCGACCTCCTGCAACGGCTCAATGATGGCACGGGACTCACGACGCGCCAAGAAAAACGAGAGCACCGCACCTGCCGCCGCAATGAGCAGCATCGGCGCCACGAGAGACATCAGAATCGCCGCAACGCCAGGCTGGGCCTGCGCCAAGCGAACAACCTGGCCGTTATTAAGTCGGACGGCTCGGTACAGCATAATCTCGTCGAGCGTGGAGCTTGCGCGCTCCGCAGAACCCGAGCCGCTCTCGAAAGCCTTGGCGACCTCGGGACGATCGCCGTGATTGGGCAGCATAGAAGGCGACGCCTCGTTGTCGTAGGCAACCGACCCGTCCTTGTTGATCAGCGTGATGCGCAAGTCCTCGCGATCGAGACTGCGCAGAAAGGCAATGGGCTCCTGCTGCTCATTGAGGGCAGCGGCAATAAGCTCGGTTTCCTGCGAAAGGTTGGCGCTCGTGGCATCTGCCAGGGTATTTTGCACAAAGAACGCGCCCAGCACCGTAAACGCCACGATAACCGCCATAGCGCAGAGAAAAATCGTCGCGAACACGCGATGCGACAGGGTACGTTTTCCCTGGGGAGCTAAGACCACGAGCTACTCCTCCGATGCGCTAGCCGTACTGTCGGCTCCTTCGGCATCGTCATCGGCCGTAGGCTCGGCCAGACGATAGCCCACGCCGCGCACGGTCTCTATGGCGCTCGCACGCTCGCCGAGCTTTTGGCGGAGCGTCTGCACATGCACGTCGACGGTGCGCGAACCGCCGTCGAAGTCCCAGCCCCATACGCTCTGCAGCAGCGACTCGCGAGTAAAGACCACGCCAGGTTTGCGCATGAGGTACTCGAGCAGGTCGAATTCGCGCAGCGTGAGCTTGAGCGGTTCACCGGCAACAGTCACTTCGCGGTGGCTGGGCGAAAGTACGATATCGCCCACGCTGAGCACATCGCTCGCCTGCTTGACCATGCCGCCGCGGCGCAGCAGCGCACGGCAACGGCTGGCGAGTTCCATAAGCGAGAACGGCTTGGTCAGGTAATCGTCGGCACCGCCATCGAGCGCCATGACCTTGTCGAGCTCGGTGTCCTTGGCGGTGAGCATCATAATGGGCACCGTCGCCGTCAGGCGATCGGCACGCAGACGACGCATAATCGCCAAGCCGTCGGTATCGGGCAGCATGATGTCGAGCAGCACAGCATCGGGCACCCGTCGCGCCACGGCAGCCTTGAACTCGCCATCGCACGAAAAGCCCTCGGCCTCGATTCCCTGCTTGCGCAGTGCATAGACCGTCAAATCCCTGATGTTGTCATCGTCCTCGACGTAATAGATCATGTTGAACCCCTTTGCGGCCGACATGACCGCATCTTAACCCTAAAGGTGCCTGCACTAGATGGTATCAGCCAAAACGGCCCGTCAAATAATCCGCCGTGCGCGGATCGGTCGGGTTTTTGAAGAGCTGAGCAGTGGGCGCATGCTCCACCAGCTCGCCCAGCAAAAAGAACGCGACCGAGTCGGAGATGCGCGCAGCCTGCTGCATGTTGTGCGTAACGACCACCAACGTGCAGGTCTCCTTGAGCTCGCAGGCCAGCTGCTCCACCACCAGCGTCGATACGGGGTCGAGCGCCGAGGTCGGCTCGTCCATCAGCAGAATGTCGGGCTGCACGGCCAGCGCACGGGCGATGCACAGACGCTGCTGCTGGCCGCCCGATAAACCCAGGCCCGATTCCTTGAGCTTGTCCTTGACCTCGTCCCACAGTGCGGCGCGTCGCAGGGAGTCTTCGACCAGCTCGTCGAGCACGACGCGGTCGCGCACCCCCATGCCGCGAGGACCGTAGGCGACGTTGTCGTAGATGCTCATGGGAAACGGATTGGGGCGTTGGAACACCATACCCACGCGCTGGCGCAAGCGGCAGATATCGTAATCGCCCAGGATATTCTGGCCGTCGAGTGCAATCTTGCCTTCAATGCGGCAATCCTTGATACCGTCGTTCATACGGTTAAAGCAGCGCAGCAGCGTCGACTTTCCGCAGCCCGAAGGCCCGATGAACGAGGTGATCTGCTTGTCGCGAATCTTGATGTTCACGTCCCTGAGCGCATGATGGTCGCCGTAAAACAGGTTAAGGCCCTCAACATCGATGCGCGTCGGCGAGGCGGCAAGGTCCTGCGCCGTGGGGCGAGTCGCATCCCCAACTTCGCGCTCGTGCGCGGCCTCGGCCTGCGCCTCCATGAGTTCCTCAAGCTCCGTAGGCCCCATCGCCGCAGCAGCCGTCATACCGCATACCTCCATATCGATATCAATTCAGCAGTATCGATAGTAGAAATCGCGGCTCATACGCACGTGAGCGCATTGTCAAGTGTTTGTAAGGGCACGCTGGTTATGCAGCGGGCAGTGCAATGGTAAACACCGTGCGCTCGGGCGTCGATTCGCACGCAATGGTGCCGCCGTGTGCCACGACAATCTCCTTGGCGATGGCAAGGCCCAGGCCGGCGCCACCGCGATTGGTCGCACGTGCCGCGTCCAGGCGATAGAACTTCTCAAAGATCACCTTGAGCTTGGCCGCCGGTATCGGATCACCCTGATTGATAAAGCGAATTCGCACGCCACCGTCATCTTGGCGCCTAGCCTCAATCGTGATGGTCGATCCTTCGTAGCTATAGGCGATGGCGTTTTTCATGATGTTGTTGAACACGCGAGCCATCTTGTCGCCATCTACGAGCACCGTCAAGTCCTCACGCACATCAACTTGGACATCTTTGTGCTGCTCGTTGAGAATGGGATAGAACTCATCGGCCACCTGCGCCAGTAGCAATCCCAGGTCGACGTAGCCGCGCGTAAGCATAATATCGTGGAAGTCAAAGCGCGTGATATCAAAGAACTCCTCAATAAGCGCATCGAGTCGGTGCGCCTTGTCGAGCGCCACGCCCGTAAAGTGTGCGCGCTGCTCAACCGGCAGGTCGGGTGCCTCCTGCAACAGCGAGAGGTAGCCCACCACGCTGGCAAGCGGTGTGCGCAGGTCATGCGCCAAGTATGTGACCAAGTCGTCCTTGCGATGCGACTCGTCGCGTAGGGCCTGCTGCACCTTACGCTCGCGATCGCGCACGCGGTTGAGCGCACCCTCGACCTCCAGGAAGTCGCCGTCGATGTTATCCCAGGCGTCAGGATGATCGATCAGGCGGTCCTGAATACGGGCGGCAAGCACGCGGTCGGAATGCCGCTCACCCTGCTCATAGCCCTGGTAGTACAGAGCGCGGCCGCAAAAGAACAGGACGCACACGGCGAGCGCCAAGACAAAGCCAAGCATGTTGAATACAAAGCCGGCATCGAACAGCACCGGTCCCTCAATGCCACCGAGCGCCATGGCGCCGATCGCCAGCGTCATGGCCCACGCGGCACCGCCGATCACCACGCAACGGCGCACGATTTCAAAGCGATCGATCAGCAAGAAGCCGATGAGTAGCACCGCCAAGATACCGGCGATGTTACCAATGCCGATTAGCAGCAGACTCAGCAAAAAGAGCAGCACCGTCGCAAGTGCGCGATTATCGACGACCGCCCTTACGTATTCAAAGAGCCGATCGGGCACCTCAAACGCCTGCTTATCGTCTTTTGTCATGTCCATGTCCTCGCTAGCAAAGGCGTTATTCGATGATATAGCCGACGCCCCAAACGTTTTTGATAAAACGCGGCTTCTGAGCGTCGTCACCGATCTTTTCGCGCAGGTGACGAATGTGCACCATCACCGTATTGTTGGAGCCGGGCATAAAGTCCTCGTTCCACACCGCGCGGAACAGGTCCTCCACGGGCACTACGCTGCCGCGATGCTCGGCCAGATACAGCAAGATGGAATACTCGATGGGCGTGAGGCGCACCGGCGCACCGTCCACCGTCACGGAGCGAGCGTCACGGTTGATCTCGAGGCCATCGAGCTGGAGGGTCGGCGACTCGGTTGCCCGCGCGCGGCTACCGTAGCTGGTGTAGCGGCGCAACTGAGCATGAACGCGCGCGATGAGCTCCAGCGGGCGGAACGGCTTGACCACGTAATCGTCCGCGCCAAGAGAAAGGCCTTCGATCTTATCCTGCTGGGCATCGCGGGCCGTCAACATAATTACGGGATAGGTATGGCTGGCACGGATGGTACGCAGCAGCTCAAAGCCGTCGATATCGGGCAGCATGACATCGAGCAGTGCCAGGTCAAACTCTTGCTCCAGGATTGCCTTGGCCGCATCGGCCCCGCTGTAGGCGATCTGGACGTCAAAGCCCTCCTTTGTAAGGTAGATACCAACCAGGTCGGCGATGGCCTTCTCGTCATCAACTACCAGTATGCGCTCGTTCATGCGTGCTCCTCTCGCGCTCCATTATGCCCGAGGCGGCGCCCGCCACACACAACAAGCGCGGGCGATTAAGTCGACCTTAAGCACCCTTGTGCCCGTTCGAGCACGAATGCGGGCCATGCGCGCACGCAACGATCGTCGTCGCCGGCAAACGATATACTCTAGTGCCAGAAGAGACCATTCCGTCGAAAGCGAAATCTGTGATGTCCCTCACCTCTTTTGCAAAGCGCTCCGCCCAGCTTGCCGCCGGCTTTGTCTGCGCTATCGCTCTTGCTGCCGGCATGCCCACCGTCGCCGGCGCCCAAGTGCTCACGACCGACGACGTCTGCGGCAAGACCGCCGACGTCCGCGGCATCACGACAGAAAACCTGCCCGATATCGAGGCAACGAATGCCCTTGTTATGGGCAAGGACGGCACCGTCTACTATGGACGCGGCGCCGATGAACAGGTCAAGATCGCCTCGATCACCAAGGTCATGACCGCAATCCTGACCGTCGAAAACTGCAAGATGGACGAGAAGGTCACGGTGAGCAACGCTGCCGCCACCGTAGGCAACTCGACTGCCGGCCTGCTCGAAGGCGACGAGCTCACCGTGGAGCAGGCACTACGCGGCCTGTTGATCCCCTCGGGCAACGACGCCGCCACCGTGCTTGCCGAGTACGTAGGCAAAAAGATCGACCCCAAGACCAAAGACGCCGAGGCAACCTTTGTGAAGGCCATGAACGAGCGCGCCAAAAAGCTCGGCTGCACCGGCACGGTCTTTGAGAACCCACACGGCCTGGACTTTGATGAGTGGGCCGGCGACATGCACTCAACCGCACATGACGTGGCACTGATGGTGCGGGAGGCCATGAAAAACGATACGATTCGCGAAGTCGTCGCGAGCGAGGATTCTTGGATTGAGGTCACGGGCGCCGATGACTCAGACCATTCGCATTCCATGGACACGCACAACGTTTTGCTCGGTCAGGACGGAAACATTGGCGGCAAGACCGGCACCACCGACGACGCGGGCTATTGCTTTACGAGCGCCTACAACCGCGACGGCGACGAGATCTACACCGTTATTTTGAACTCCACAACCAACGATCAGCGCTTTACCGATACGGCGACCCTTGCCAACTGGTACTACGGTCACAAGGTGACGGTCGCAATTGCCAATACACAGGAGAAGACCGCCAACGGCAACCCGCTTATGGCGCGCATTGGCCAAACCGACTGGACGGATAAGACAATCGATGCCACGCTCGCCGACCCCGCCGCACAGGCAACAGTGTTCTCACTCGCCGGCGAAGTGACCGAAAAGGTTAGCTACGATGACCTTTCGGGCACGGTGCATGTTGGCGATAAGGTGGGCAGCGTTACGCTTAAGCAGGACGGCACCAAGATTGCCATCATGGACCTGGTTGCCGACGAGGAAGGAACGGGGCCCAATCCCATCGAGTGGCTGCTCGTGAAGCTCGACCGCCTGGGCCGCCGCATCGACAACCGCCCGCTCACAGCCGAAAGCGAGACCGTAGCCAAGGCTCCTGAGGTGTAGGGCCAAAGCGTTATCACATCGAACCAAATGAGGCGTCCAACGGAGCGCCTCATTTTTTTGAGGGTTCGAATCCCCAGCTGCCTTTCTTGATAATAAAAAAGGGCCCCGAATGGGACCCTTCTTTAAAGTTAAACTGGCGGAGAGCTGGGGATTCGAACCCCAGATGCCCTTTTGGGGCATACTCGCTTAGCAGGCGAGCACCTTCGGCCTCTCGGTCAGCTCTCCGTAACAGCCGTTCTATAGTAACCAAACAGTCGAAGATGGGCAAGGGGGAATTTGCGACGATTCCAATTTGCCAGTATGCGTCTCAGCCAATCATCTCAATCTGTAACAGTTACAAGCCGAATCTTCGTCCAGATGTTACAGATTGAGACAAAGATACGGGGCAACCCCAGCGGCGGCGTCGATGCCTCCAGTCTTTATTAGTCCGCTCGAACGGTCTCCAACAGATAATCGCGCATGTACGGAATTGCAAACGAAACACAGCCGTAGCCAGCAGGCTCAATCAGTCCCGTATCGATCAGACGTTTGCGATACGACCCGACTTTATTCGCCGGCAATCCCATCTTTTTGGCAATATCACCGTTCGTAATCTCGCCGCCTTCGCATTGCGCCATCGCCGCGAGATATTGAAACTGCCGCTCCGACACCCTGCGCAGCGCGGGGGCAATCACCATGGCATTGAAACTATCAAGAGCCGCCTGGACACCCTTGCGAGCCGCCTCTTCACTCACGCTCTCCGACCCGCTGCGCGCAGCAACCTGCCAAGCGTAATATCCGACCAACTGGACCATAAAGGGATAGCCTGCCGAAGCCTTTGTCAAAAGCTCAGCAACGCCTTCGTCGAGTTCCTTGCCCGCACGCCTCATCGTATCCTCAAACGATCCGCCGACTTCAAAATCTGAAAGCCGCGTGAGTTCGATATGCTTCGCCCTCTGAAGGAACGTCAACGTATCATCCACCACCACGCCATCCACAGAGGTTGGCAAACCAGCGAATGCAAAGGCGACATTCGCCCCTTGGCGAATCAAGAGCTGCATTTCATTACCCAGCTCGCGCATTTCCTCAGTTGAGGCGTCCTGAATCTCATCGAGTGTGATGAGCAAACCACCTCGCTTCGCGGCATCGTACATCGCCTCGCCCAGATGAGAGGCTGACTTCGACAGCTCCACGGAGCCAAGGCTGACTCCTAAAATCGATGGGGAAATCGACATTGATGCAAGACGAACATTTCGCTGCAGAGCCTCGAGAATTCTGTCGCAAAAACCGGCATTTGAGGCGACGTCGACAACCTCGAATCCTTTTTTTCGCGCAAGATCACCCAATGCGTTGAGGAGCACCGTTTTACCCGTGCCTCGGACACCCGAGATGCGCATGAGTCGATCGGGGGCACCAGGGCCATTCTCAAGAGCCTCGGCAAAGTCATCCAAAACAGCGTCGCGTCCGATAAGCTCAGGTGGATTCATGCCCGCTGTTGGCTTAAAGGGATTAATAGCTTTTGACATTCGACCTCCTCTGCCAGTTTTAACAACTTTAACAAAGTTTAGCAACTTTAGCAGAGTTTAACAGTTTTAGCAGGCTGAGCGATTTTACGTCCGCATCGGTCTTGTCAGGCCTTCTCACCTGGACCGATACAGATACTTACGTTCAAATTAGCGACAATCCCGCTCGCTATAGTAATTCACATCTTAATTCGTTATAACTTAATTCGTTATACCTTATCTATGCATAGGCGATGAAAATACCACCGATCCCAGCAGCCCTCCGTTTTGTTCAGTATGTTGAACAAAACACACCACTTTTGTTCAGTGCACTGAACAAACGGTATATCCAGCTCTATTCAGGCCGGTTTTGCCGCCCCTACCCCAGTGAGCGGTTGAGGGAGCCGAGCTCATCGTTGCCCATGGTGCGCCACATTTGATAGATACAGCCGCGCGCCAGGAAAAAGAAACCGTTATCGACGAGTTGCACGGCGGCATCCGCGAGCTGATTGGTCACGGCAGGCGCCGGCGGCAGCTCAAGACCTGCCTTGCGGATGGTCTCGACAGCCTCCTCAAACGTTGGCGGTTTGATGACGCCCATCTCGTTCATGAGGCCCTGCATTTCCTCCTGCGCGCTGCCGCCCGACTCCTCGCCGCGCGGCACCAGGCGATAACATGCCAGCGCCAGCTCGAGCTGGTCACAGTTCCAGTAGGCGAATGCCAGGCGATAGAACAGGTAACCAATCGAAGGCCGGTCACTGGCAATGCGCAGGCCGTGGCGCGCCACCTCGATAATCTCGTCATAGCGCTCCAGACGTGCCAGCACGTTGATCAGGGCAAAGTGAGACTGCATAGACGAGCGTGCCAAATCGTAGAGACGACGCACCTCGGGCAGCGCACGCTCAAAGTCCTCTTGTTCGGCGTAAAAGCTGCAGATCTCGTGCTGAGCAAAATACAGCGCATCGGGAGCGCGAAGGATACGCACGGAACGGTCCTCCTCCATCACCGGCAGCACCATGCGCACCAGCTGGTTGTCGCAGAACTGAGTCTGCACCGGGCCCGTCGCCAAAAGCTCGGCAACCGTACACTTGGCTTCCAGCTCCTCGACAAGGCGAGAAAAGCCCTCGAAAGCACCAGCTCGGTCAACTTTGGATTGCTCGCGCAGCTCGACGACACGGGCGACATACGGATCGTTGTCCTCCTCCATGACCTCAAGCTCGTCAGCCGTATCAGCGAGCAGCAAATCGCGAAGCGCAGGCGGCAATGAACGATGGTCATCACGTGGTCGGGCGTGAACCTCTGCAGGCTCAATCATGTCCGGCGCATCTGCCTCATATGCCTCGAGCAAACGCTTGCAGGGCGTGTCGTCCATATCCATGTTCTCAAGATCCTTGGCGACAGAAACACAATCGGCCAGATAGGCCGCACGGCCAAAGGAATACGTTTCGACAACGCGCTCGCCCTGCTCGCCGTCGGGAGCCGCAATCTGCACGCAGCAGCGCGTGATGCGAGCGCCCGAAGCAAAGCAAGCCGCCGCGAGTGTAAGCGCAACACGCGCATCGTGCTCAGTGGCCCATGCTGCGCGCTTAGGCCCATCCACCTCGCGCCAGGCGTCATCTTGAGCATCGTATTCGCGCTGCGGCATAGCATCGACAACCGTGCGGCCAAATCGCACCAGCATGATGCCTTCGGCGACGTTCGCTCGATAGGTGTAGTCGAGACGCGTGACCACGTTGAGCGCTTCTACGATACGTGCAAAGCGGGTGCGAACGTCCCACTCGCCACCCGGCTGGCACGCAACCGTCCCCGGCTTGGCCCATGGGTTGTCATTCGACAGCGTTTCGAGCAGGCGAGGAACGTCGTTTGTCGTCTTGCTAATATGCCATAGGTCAAAGAGCGAGCAGCCCTCAAAGCTTGGCGACGAGGCAACGGGGCCCAACCCTGCCCCAATACGCTCAAGGATGCCCGATAGGCGGTTCAGGCGGCACTCGACGGCAAGCAGGGTATCGATCTCGTCCTGGTCCAGCAGGCTACGGTCAAAATTGAGATAGAAGAGCCTCGAGCGATCGATGCGCGCCAGGCTCATTTCGGTTTTGGCCGCGATGGTGCGCAGGCGAGGCAGATTAACTTCGCCCATCAAAGCGGCGGCATAGCGCTCAATGCCACTTGGATTATCTGTATGGTCAATGCGGTAGAGCAACGTTTCGATTGCATCGGGCAGCGGCGTGGAATCAAAACCCAGCAGTACCTCAACCGGCTCGGGGAGTTTTACAAGTTTGATCTTGTCGACAGCATTTTTCATGCCTTCATCGAGTCCGTCACCGTCTGCCGTGCTTGAGACGGAGTTTTCAGAATCGGCGAATATCACGTAACGCAAGAACATCGAGGCCATGAACTCGCCGTAGCGAAGGCTGCGCGTCGAATTCCACGTCTCGCGATCGGATTGTTCGCGCATGGTGCCTTCGGGAGAGCCGATGACTCGCGCCCGGGAGCGCATCGTCCCATCGGTACCCCTGACCGCAATCTCACCGATGTTGGAATCGGACTCGTCGAGAATCAGTTGCATGTCGGGATCGTCGGGCAGCGATACCTCGTTAACGGGACGGTCCACCTTATAGACCTCACCCGAAACGCTCACGTAGCCCAAAAGCGACACATGGCTTTTGCCGACGAATTCGACGACATAGCATGATTCATGCGGATCCTCGCCAAAGAGCTTCCAAACCACGCCATACGCGCGTCCCGCAGGCTGCTCGGGCATGACCGGAAAGCGCTTTTTGGGATCGAGAAACCTGAGCTTGTATGTCGGACGCTCTGCCACGAAATATCACCCTGATCGGTCGTCTAAAGAAAGAGCGCGCCACTGGCTCACCGAGGCGCATACTCGAAATCTTACACGAGTCGATGAGAAATAGTCCCCTTTGACCGAGGTTCGAATCCATGCGGTGTTTACGTAAAAGAAAAGCCCCCGTCGCCGGAGGCTTTCAATTTCAATTGGTGCGGCGTATAGGATTCGAACCTATGACGTTCTGATTCGTAGTCAGACCCTCTATCCAGCTGAGGTAACGCCGCGACTTATTGATTATTATGCATATGGACTGAATAATGGTCAAGCGTTTTTTCAAAAAAAGTTATCGAATTTGATTTTTACTCATTTGGAGGGCTTGGCACGATCTTCGGTGCATCGCGATATAAGAAAAGCCCCCGTTTCCGGAGGCTTTAAATTCAATTGGTGCGGCGTATAGG
>CAJMRJ010000008.1:0-24810 GCA_905215865.1 uncultured bacterium
AAGAGGTCAGAAGTTCAAATCTTCTAACGCCCACCAAATGTTCGCAGCCCAGAGGCTTGGCCTCTGGGCTGTTTTGTTTTCTGCCGCCAAACATGCCAGCAAATTTTGATCCAAGGTCTGTATGCGATGGTCTTCGTATCCCGTAGGGGTGCCGGCAGATTGCATACGTCCTGGCCGAGCGTGACCGCAACATGTTGGTCAAGCATAATCTTTTGGATTCTTTTGGCGTGAGTGGCTTGGTTTTAGTAGGATTTGTCAGCGGCTTGACTAAGGGGGTTTTATAGCTGCCATGCAGGTAGCCGTGTTGGTAACGTTTTACCGACTTGTCAAATACCCCTCATTTATAATGCGTCTGCAAAATGACTAATTGCTTTGACCTGCTGAAACACTATATGTTGTGTTTGACCTAAAAAAAGAATACAGGATATAGATGCATCTTTGTCGTATGATAGATGGAGGACAGAGAACGAAGACCTTATTCGTCCCATTTGGACACGCCTTTGAGCCGCTTGATCGGCCGCGAGGATTGTCCGCATGAGGACTTATGGTTTATCGAGAACACAGATTGCGCGACGGCGCCGCAAGACAGGGGCAAGCCCTGCCGGGCATCGTTTGGCTCTGAAGCGCAATGAGGCTACGACGCGAAAGAGGCAAGAGGATGAAGATCATCAAGCGCAGCGGCACTGAGGTTGTCTTTGACATCGACAAGATCGTCAATGCGATTCGCGCCGCAAACTTGGAGGTCGAGGAGAGCTCTCGTCTAACCGACCGCCAGGTGGTTTATGCGGCGCAAAACGTCGCCGAGGCATGCGAGAACGCGGGCCACACCGTTTCGGTCGAGGAGATCCAGGATTTGGTCGAGGACGAGATCATGCGTCTCGACTGCTACGAGGTTGCCCGCCATTACATCATCTATCGCTATGTCCAGAGCCTGAAGCGCCAGAAGAACACGACCGATGACAAAATCCTGTCGCTGATCGAGTGCAATAACGAAGAGGTCAAGCAGGAGAACTCCAACAAGAACCCGACCGTCAATTCCGTTCAGCGTGACTACATGGCCGGTGAGATCTCCAAGGACCTGACCCAGCGCGTGCTGCTGCCCCAGGAGATCGTGGATGCCCACAATGAGGGCCTGATTCACTTCCACGATTCCGACTACTTTGCTCAGCACATGCATAACTGCGACCTGGTGAACCTGGAGGACATGCTCCAGAACGGCACTGTTATTTCGGGCACGCTGATCGAGAAGCCGCACAGCTTCTCGACCGCCTGCAACATCGCGACGCAGATTATCGCCCAAGTTGCTTCCTCCCAGTATGGCGGCCAGTCCATCTCGCTGACCCATCTTGCCCCCTTTGTTGAGGTGAGCCGTCAAAAGATTCGCGGCGAGGTCGCTCGCGAGCTTGAGGAGCTCGGCGTTTCCGCATCTCCCGAAAAGGTCCGTGAGGTCGTTGAGGACCGTCTGCGTGACGAGATCCGTCGCGGCGTCCAGACGATTCAGTATCAGGTCGTAACCCTTATGACCACGAATGGCCAGGCGCCGTTCGTGACGGTCTTTATGTATCTTAACGAGGCCCGTACGCCTCAGGAGAAGCACGACCTTGCCATGATCGTGGAGGAGACGCTTCGCCAGCGCTACGAGGGCGTTAAGAACGAGGCCGGCGTGTGGATTACCCCGGCATTCCCCAAGCTTATCTATGTACTCGAGGACGATAACGTTCACGAGGATTCCCCGTACTTCTACCTGACCCAGCTGGCTGCCAAGTGCACCGCCAAGCGCATGGTTCCCGATTACATCTCCGAGAAGAAGATGCGCGAGCTCAAGCTGTCGAAGGGCGAGACCGCGGGTAACGGTGACTGCTATACCTGCATGGGCTGTCGCAGCTTCTTGACGCCCGACCGCTCGGGCAACGGCTTTAACAACGTTGCCAACGCGCTGAACTACGACCCGAGCAAGCCCAAGTACTATGGTCGCTTTAACCAGGGCGTTGTGACCATCAACCTGCCTGATGTCGCACTGAGCTCGCACCAGGATATGGACAAGTTCTGGAAGATCTTCGATGAGCGCCTTGAGCTGTGCCACCGTGCCCTGCTGTGCCGTCATGAGCGCCTGATGGGTACACTTTCTGACGCCGCACCGATTCTTTGGCAATACGGCGCCCTGGCGCGTCTGAAGAAGGGCGAGACGATCGACAAGCTGCTCGTGGGCGGATACTCTACGATCAGCCTGGGCTATGCCGGCCTGTATGAGTGCGTCAAGTACATGACGGGTCACAGCCACACCGAGAAGGAGGGCACGCCGTTTGCCATGGCCGTCATGCAGCACATGAACGACAAGTGCGCCGAGTGGAAGGCCGAAAGCGATATCGACTTCTCGCTGTACGGCACCCCGCTTGAGTCGACGACCTACAAGTTTGCCAAGTGCCTGCAGCGCCGTTTTGGCATTATCCCGGGCGTGACGGACAAGGGCTACATTACCAACAGCTATCACGTCCATGTGTCCGAGGAGATCGATGCCTTCGATAAGCTTAAGTTTGAGGGCATGTTTCAGCAGCTTTCGCCGGGCGGTGCTATCTCCTACGTTGAGGTTCCCAACATGCAGGACAACCTCAAGGCTGTCATTCGCGTGATGCAGTACATCTACGACAACATCATGTACGCCGAGCTCAACACCAAGAGCGACTACTGCCAGGTGTGCGGCTACGATGGCGAGATCAAGATTGTCGAGGATGATGGCAAGCTGGTGTGGGAGTGCCCCAACTGCGGCAACCGCGACCAGGAGAAGATGAACGTCGCTCGTCGTACGTGCGGCTACATCGGTACCCAGTTCTGGAACCAGGGTCGAACCGAGGAGATCCGCGACCGCGTGCTGCATCTCTAATAACTATCCCAGGCTGCCCCGTAGCGAGGCCCCGGACCTTTACTCGCTATTTCGGACAGTCCTGGCTCACGACGGAGGCGCCACTGGCGCCTCCTGTTCGTGCGGAACTCATATCGAGCAAAGGTCCGGGGCCTCGCTACGGGGCAGCCAAGTTGATGTAGCTGAGATGCAGTATGCGGTCTGCTCACTCCTCGAAGTTCTTAGCGGAAATGAGTTGAGCTGCAATGACGATCTGCTTGCAATGGCGGTTGAGCTGCAGCTGAGTATTTATTGGACCTCGAACCCTATGCTCGATGTTCGCTTCGTTCATTGAGTTACCCTTTGCATGAGGCCGGGACATATCGTCCCGCCCGCAGTTTCGCAGGCTGCAGGCCGAGAATGTTTGAGGACGGGATGATATGTCCTGGCCTCCCAGGAGAGTTACCTATGAACTACGCGAACATAAAGTATTTCGACATTGCTGATGGGGAAGGCGTCCGTACTTCTCTGTTTGTGAGCGGGTGCCGTCGTGGGTGCAAGAATTGCTTTAACTCTGTTGCGTGGGACTTTGCTGCGGGCGAGCCCTTTGATCGCGCCGTCGAGGACACAATTATCGAGAGTCTCGATCATCCCTTTATCGATGGCCTGACGATTCTGGGTGGCGAGCCTATGGAGCCCGAGAATCAGGCGGGGCTTGTTGACTTTATCGAACGCGTGCGTGCGGCCTATCCAGTGGGGTCGGGGAAGACCATTTGGTGCTTTACTGGCGACGTACTCGAGGAGCTTATGCCGGGTGGCCGCCACCATACTGAGGCGACGGACCGTATCCTATCCTGCCTCGACATGTTGGTGGACGGCCCGTTCGTTCAGGATCTGTACGATATCTCGTTGCGCTTTAGGGGCTCGAGCAATCAACGCGTGATTGACATGAACGCCACGCGTGCCCGTGCCGAGCGTGAGAACGTTGCGCTTTGCGACGCCGTGGAGCTTTGGCGTGATGATCCGGTCTATTCGACCCATACTATGTAGCTTGTGGTCGATGCCGGAGGGCGTGGTACCATAGCGCGAACGTGAAATCGGAAAAGTGAGGCCCAGATGGTCGATCAGGAAAAAGTTGAGACCGCCATAAAGCTGTTGCTTGAGGGCATAGGCGAGGACCCAACTCGTGAGGGCTTGCTGGAGACGCCGGCACGCGTCGCCCGTATGTATGGTGAGATTGCCGGCGGCATGGATCAGAGCGCCGAGGAGCACCTGTCCAAAACCTTTGCCGTCGCTTCGAACGATTTGGTTATCGAGCGCGACATCACGTTTTACTCGCTGTGCGAGCACCATCTGCTGCCGTTTTATGGCAAGGCTGCGATCGGCTATATCCCTAACGGCCGCGTGGCGGGTCTGTCTAAGCTTGCCCGCACGGTTGAGGTCTATGCCCGTCGACTGCAGCTGCAGGAGCAGCTGTGTGCACAGGTTGCCGATGCCCTCATGGAATATCTTGCTCCCCAAGGAGCGATCGTACTCATGGAAGCCGAGCATATGTGCATGACCATGCGCGGCGTGCAAAAGCCCGGTACCAAGACCGTGACGCTCGCTCGCCGCGGCGTCTTTGAGACCGATCCCGCGCTCGAGGAGCGATTCTTTAGGATGCTGGGCCGTTAGCATGAGGGTCGTCAACGACTTTGCATCGAAGACCGATGAGGGAACGCCGCGTCGCGGCTTTATGGCTTCGGGCCTGACTCCCTTTGGTGCCATGCCTCGCATTGATTACATCTGCGCCAACGGGCTGTTCCGGCGGCATCTGGGTAACATTGTGCAGTTGGAGTCGGGGCGCATCTTTTGCCGCCACGGTATTGACCATCTGCTGGATGTCGCGCGCATTATGTGGATTAAGAATCTTGAGGAGCAACTCGAATTTGACCGCGAGGTCATCTATGCCACGGCACTTCTTCACGATATCGGCAAAGATGAACAGTATGAATCGGGTATATCTCATGATGTTGCAAGCGAACGCGTCGCTGATGCGATTCTCGGCGGCATGCCCGAAGACGTGGCGTTTGAGCCGGCAGATGCCGCAGCCATTAAGACGGCCATCCTGGGCCATCGAAAGCTGCGCGTGAACAGCCAGCCGCTTGAGCGTCTGCTTTATGCAGCCGACAAAGCGTCGCGCGCCTGCTTTGCATGCCCTGCGCGCAATGCCTGCAACTGGAGCGATGATAAAAAGAACCTGTCGATTCGCGTGTAGTTGGTGTGCGCGGTCGGGGTTCTAAACGAAGGAGACGATCGCGATGACTAACAAAAAGCTGCCCGAGAATGCAACCAAGACCGAGGGTGCCGAGCTTGCCCGTCGTGACAGGGGCGACATTTCTGCTGCTACGGCGGTACCCCATGTGAGCTATGACGACCTGCGCCATGCCGACCGCATTGCTATCGACGGTCTCGAGGTCTTTGCCAACCACGGCGTGTATCCCGAGGAGAACGCCCTGGGGCAGAAGTTTGTCGTGTCCTTGGTACTCTATGCCGACCTGCGCGCGGCGGGGGAGCACGATAACCTGGATGCCTCTATTGATTACGGCTCGGTGTGCCACGATGTCGATGGTTATTTGCGCGAGCATACGTTTAAGCTCATCGAGGCTGCAGCCGAGGGTGTGTCCCAGATGCTGCTACGTCGTTACCCCTTGCTGCTTGGCGTGCGTGTTAAGCTCGATAAGCCTTGGGCGCCCGTCGGTCTTCCCCTGGCAAGCTGCGGCGTCGAGATCGAGCGCGTGCGCTAGCCGACTCTAGAGCTCGTTGGCGGGCGGTTTTTTGAGCCGCTGCGACAGAGCTCTATTGTTGGGGCAGTACGTGTCGAGCAGGGCGTGGAACCGCTGATTGTGGCTTGGCTCGAGCAAGTGGACGAGCTCGTGGGCGACAACCATGTCAAGGCACTCGACGGGGTAGGCGGCAAGTTCGCGTGCGATGCGAATGGCGCCGGTTTTGGGTGTGCACGAGCCCCAGCGCGTTTTCATGCTGCGTACGGAAACGCGGGAAACGGCGACACCCATTGCGATTTCGTATGCGTGCACAATATCGCGTAGCGCCGATGTGACCTCGGACGTATAAAGCTGGTCGATGTGGGCTTGGAGTTCATCGGACGTTAGGTCGTCGAGGATTGCGTGCCGCTTGGACTGTGGGTGTTCGTCTGGCTCACCGGTACCCGTAAAACTTGCGAAGGTAGCCTGCTTGGGCCGCGGTGCGGGTGATGCAAAGTTGTGATCGAGTGCGTCCTGTACCGTAATGGGCTTGCCCCAAAGCGCAATGATGGACGAGGGGCTGAGCGGCTCCTGTGCCGTCGCCTGACGTTGCTCGCGCTGGGCAAGTCGGCTGATAATCCAGGCGCTGTTGCGCTTCACAAACGCTTCGATACGCTCACGGCCAGCGCCGAGCGGTGCGCTGGCGTGGACCTCACCGCTCGATGTGACGCGTAGGTTGAAGTTCTTGACGCGCTTTTTGGTAACGATGACGGGGATGGGCGTCCCATCCGGTCGGGGTAGGAAAAACGTAAATTGCTGCGTCAAAAGCGGTCCTTCAGATTGGGGACGGGCCGGCATGTCGACCGTTCGGCATGCCGGCCCGCTCAAGGGATGTGAAATTAATAACGCTCGAAGAAGGCAAGCGCGTTGTCGCTGCAGAGCTTCTGCATCACGGTCTTGCCAAAGTGCTTGGAGAGCATGTTCTGGAATTCGGGCATCTTGCTGGCATCGGAAAGGAAGACAGGCACCGTGGCGCCGTCCCAGTCGCCGCCGAGCGCGATGGTGTCCTCGCCGCCCAGGTCGAGCCAATGTTCGATATGTGCCGCCAGCTGGTCGAAGGTGACATCTGCGGCGGTCTCGTCGGTTGCTTCGTTGGATAGGAACTCGCTGCAGTAGTTGAGGCCGACGATGCCGCCCATGTCGCGAATGGTGCGGAACTGGTCGTCGGTGAGGTTGCGCTTGACGCCGCAAACCGCACGGGAGTTGGAGTGGCTGGCGACGAAGGGGCGCGTGGCGTGGGCGACAACCTCGTCAAAGCACTCGTCGTTGAGGTGGGAGACGTCGAGTACCATACCGGCGTGCTCCATCTGAGTGAGCGCCTCGATGCCGGCGGCGGTGAGGCCGGCATGGGTGTCGTGCCCGCTCGCGAGCGGTCCCTGCGCGTTCCAGCTGAGCGATGACATGAGAACGCCCAAGCTCTTGAGCACCTCGATCAACGCGGGGTCCTCGGCAAAGAACGTGGCGTTTTCGATGGTGTGGATGCAAGCGACCTTGCCGTCTTTGAGTGCAGGGCGAATGTCAGCGGTGCTGCGTACGTTGACCATGCGGTCGTGGTTGAGCATGGCCTGGCCGCTCATGTGCGCCATGATTTGCGCCTGGAAGCGCGCGGCGTGGGCGGTGGGAATCTCGTCGGGGACAAACGTGGCGAAGCACTGTGCCCACGGCGTGTTGCCGATCTTTGCGAGCGAGATGGCGCAGGCGTTGCCCTCGATGAGGTCGAAATCCTGCGGATGTGTCTCGTCGCCGGGGAAATAACCATCGGTGCCGGCGGTAAAGCGCAGGTCGAGATCGAGCGTGGCCCAGCCGATGCGGTCGGCGGTGTCGCAGTGTAGGTCAAATACGGGGTATGCCATGGTTCCTCCGGTTGCAGCGTTTCTTTGCAAACTGTCATTGAATTGTATGACTAGGGTATAGTTAGCGCCATATGTTCATGGCGGCCCGCGTTGTGCGCCGCCCTTATTATGGAGGTTAGCATGTCCAACCAGGGCAAGAAGGTCAAGACCCATTATCGCGGCACGCTCGACGACGGCACGCAGTTCGATAGCTCCTACGATCGCGGCGAGCCGCTGGAGTTCACCTGCGGCGCCGGCCAGATGATCAAGGGCTTCGACGCCGCCGTGGTCGACATGCAGGTGGGCGAGAAGAAGACCGTGCACATTCCTGCTGCCGATGCCTACGGCGAGCACAACCCCGAGATGGTTCTGACCTTCCCGACCGAGCAGGTTCCCAACATCGAGCAGATTGAGAAGGGCATGAAGCTCTTCCTGTCCACGCCGAGCGGCATGCCTGTCCCCGCCGTCGTCATTGACGTGACGCCCGAGGCCGTGACGCTCGACGCCAACCACGAGCTGGCCGGCAAGGACCTCAACTTTGATATCGAGCTCGTCGAGGTCGAGGACTAGGCTATGCCTGCGAATCTGGTTTCGACAGCGTGCCTCGGAAATCTCAACGACCCGTCCTATGAGCTTTTGCTTCGCCGGGAGCTGGGCGGTGTCTTTGAGGTCGATGAGCTACTGCTCGATTGGGACCAGGCTGATGTATGCGCGTTTGTGGGCGTGACGGAGCTGGGGCGCACGGTCGATGTTCGGCTGGATGCTGCCGACGGCGGTCGTCTTGCCGATGGCGACGTGCTCGCCATTGACCGTTCGGGCGTGGTGCCCGTGGCGGTTGTCGTGCGCCTGCGCAGTGCCGAGGTTTATTTGGTCGAAGTCGACCGCATGGATCCGATTGCGCTCGCGCATGCGTGCTGGGAGATCGGCAACATGCATGCGCCGCTCTTCCGGGGCGACTCGGACGAGCATACCGTGCGCATGTATACGCCGGTGCAGCCTGTTTTGGGCCGCATGCTCCGGGGTGTCGAGGGTGTTCGGCTCACGGTGGTTACCCGTGAACTCGATGCGGACCGGCGCTTTGCGTCGAGTGCGGCGGAGGTCGTCGTGAGCATGGCTTCCGACTTTACCATCGTAAAAAAGACGCGCGGCTAAGCGCGCGTATGCGCAAGACGGGCTCTGAGGGATTGCCATTCAAGGTCCGTCTTGCTGTTGATAGGAGGCTTTGGGGAAGCGTATGGGTCTTGAGGGAATCAAGCTGATTGCATGCGATTTGGATGGCACGTTGCTGCATCCGGGGGAGCGCGAGCCGCGCCCTGAGGCCTTTGAGCTTATCGATGAGCTGCATCGTCGCGGTATCGTGTTTATGCCGGCGAGTGGTCGTCAATATGCGAGCTTGCGCTACCTGTTTACCCCGGTGGCCGATGAGCTCGCCTACGTATGCGAAAACGGAGCTCTGGTCATGAGCGAGGGGCGTGCCGTTGTCAAGCGTTCCATGGAGCGTGGCCTTGCTATGGATATCGCGAATGCCGTGGTTGCGTATCCCCATGCCGACGTGACCCTTTCGTGTGAGGGGCACCTCTACACCATGAGCGGCAACGATGCGTTCGTCGACCATTTGCGCTATGAGGTCCACTGCGATGTGGCGGTGGTCGACCGTCCCGAGGACATTGACGAGGATGTCATTAAGATTGCGTTTCAAACGCCCGAGACGGAGCAGCCGGCAGCGCTGGAGTATTTCGTGCGCCGCTTTAGCGACCGGGTCGATGTGATGACATCGGGAACCGAATGGACCGACTTTATCGGCTTTGATTCGGGCAAGGGGTCCGCGCTTGCCGATTATGGTCGCGCGCTGGGGATCTCACCTAACGAAATGATGGCGTTTGGCGATAACGAAAACGACCGCGACATGCTCAACGTCGTGGGTCATCCTTGTCTAATGGAGAGCTGCAATCCCTCTATGCGCGGCATCAACGACCGCGTCCGTTACGTGCGCACGGTCGAAGAAGAATTGCGTCGCCTGCTTGCCGAGTAGGCATGTCCCAAAATCTACCTACAGTTGGGGCAGAGACCCTCGAAGATGGTGTAGTGCGAGGTGACGTTCCAGCCGATTTGCTCGGACGCCTTGGCGTCGAGCTGGGCATCGAAGGGGAGCGGCACATCGATGACGCGGCTGCACGAGGTGCAGATGATATGCGCATGCGGCTCGATCGTGCGATCGAAGCGGCTGCCGCCCGGCGTCTTGATGGAGAGAATCTCCCCGGCGTCGGCCAAGAGATTGAGATTGCGGTAGACCGTACCGCGGCTGATTTTGTCATCCTGCGCGTGCACGACGTTGTAGATTTCGTCGGCGGTGGGATGGTTATAGCTTTGGCGCACGGCGTCAAGAACCAGCTTTCGCTGCTTGGTATTCCTTCTTTGCACCGCCATGCGCCTCGCCTCTTTTCTATCAACGGTCGTAGGTAAATGATACCGTATTTAGCACACAATACTAATAATGAGGAGTGAAACCGTCTTCATTGGCAAGTGGGGCTCGGACCTGGGCGTCTACGAGGCGAAAACGCGTTCCCATGCGCTCGTAGGAGGCATGAAGCGTCTCGAGATGAGATAGGATGTTTGCCGGAGCTCCCTGTATCTCCATCTCGACTGAGCCGTCTTCCATGTTACGCACCCAGCCGGTGAGTGCGCGTGCCTGCGCGAGGTTGGTGTTGGTAAAGCGAAAACCAACGCCTTGGACTTGCCCCGCCCAGCGCAGGAAATAGCGCAGGGGAGTGTCTTGAGTGGCCTCGTCACTTGCGAGTACGGTAAGCCTGCGGCGCAGCTCGAGCTCGACGTTTGACGGTTTTTGAGGCTCTCGACTGCCGCTGGTGACGCTGGAGAAGAACGTATCGAAGAGGCCCATCGCTATGCCTGCTTGCCTGCGTCGGCCGGGAAGGTTATGCCGGCCTGCTGGCGCACGGCATCCATGATGCGCAGTGAGACGAGCGTGACATCGCGGTAGTGGCCGAGCTCGTGGCGTCCCGCCGGGGTCTCCCAAATCTCTTCCTCAACGTTATCGATGCCGCCGATGGCGGTGATAAAGTCTGTGAGTTCGTATTCCATAGTGTTGCTCGATTTGGGCAGGTCGAGCACGCGGCCGTTGTCGCCCTGTTCGCGCGGTGCCTCGGTCGCCGAGCCGCGTACGACGTCGCCGCGATAGTCGATGCGGACGTTGCGGGGCGTGGACAGATGGTCAATCTGGATAGTGCCACGCTCGCCTTCGATCTGCGAGGGCAGCAGGTCATTCGTAATTTTGGAGTGCGCGAGCTCGACGGAGATACGGCCACCGCCGTAGCTGGCGAGGATGGAACCGCAGCCATCGATGGGGCCGTGCGTGAGCTGTCGCGTGGTGGGGTCGAGTAGAGTAGTCATGCTCGTAAGGCCGGAGGGCATGCCGAAAATCTCGACCATGGGCTCGACGGCGTAGACGCCAATGTCCATGAGGGAACCCGATGCCATATTGCAGTCGAAGATATTGGTGGCGCGTCCAGCGAGGATTTCGTTGTAGCGTGAGGAATACTTGCCAAAGCGCAGTGAGGCGCGGCGAATGGGCGCAATTTCGCCCAGAGCGTCCTCAATGGCGTGGAAAGCGGGATCGTGAAGCGGGCGCATGGCCTCGAGAGCCACGACGCCAGCTGCCTCGGCAGCCCGGAAGACCTCGAGCGCTTGCGCCTCGGTGGCGCAGAAGGGCTTTTCGACGATAACGTGCTTACCGCCGGCGATGCAGGCGAGCGCCTGCTCGTGATGGAGTGCGTTGGGGCTGCCGATGTAGACGGCATCGACGTCGTCGGCGGACGCGAGCTCGTCGAGTGCGGTGAAGTTGCGTTCGCCGCCGTGCTTAGCGGTGAAGGCGGCGCCGCGATCTGCATCGCGCGAGAGCGTACCCACAAACGCGGCTTGGTCGTTGGCGTTGACGACCTGGATAAAGTCGTCGGTAATCATGGATGTGCCGATGGTCGCTATACGCAGCATGTATCCCCCTCGTGCCGTTCGGTTTACAGGATGAGTGTAGCGCGAGGGGGCGGGAAATAGCGTGCGAAAACGCCGTTACAGGTCGCTCTCGTTAAATCCGGTGTCGATATCGAGGTTGGCCCCGTCGGCCGCGGTGGTGGCGAGCTCGTCGCAGCGCTCATTGAGCTCGTGGCCGGCATGCCCCTTAACCCAGATGAACTCCACCTTATGCTTGCTCTTTGCGGCAAGCAGGCGCTCCCATAGGTCGCGGTTCTTGACGGGCTGCTTGTTGGCAGTTTTCCATCCGCGCTTTTTCCAGCCGTCGATCCAGTGCTTGTTAAAGGCGTTGACGACGTACTGCGAATCGGAATGGACTTCGACCTCGCAGGGGCGGTTGAGTGCCTCGAGCGCCACGATGACCGCCATGAGCTCCATGCGGTTGTTGGTGGTCTTGGCGTAGCCACGCGAAAGCTCGGAGGTGAAGGTCTTGCCGGCGGGGTTGGTGTATTTGAGCACGGCGCCGTAGCCACCGCGTCCCGGATTAGATCGAGCCGAGCCGTCGGTATAGATGATGACCTTCACATGGTTCCTTTCGTTGGGTACGTTTCGTGTGAGTGACCATTGTAGCGCCATGCCCGTCGGGGGCTAGCAATCTCCGATTTCTACCCCGTCTTCTGACGGTTGGTCGGCATGGATGATGCGGTTGAGTTCGTCGAGGTATTGCTGCAAGAGGGGAGAGGGCTTGCGATCGTCGTGCATGATATAGCCTACGTGCATCGTTGGGGCGTCTGCTAACGGGATCGAAGCCATACCCCATTGCATTTCATTGGAGAGGACACCGGTCGACAGGGTGTAACCGTTCGACGTGATAAGTAAGTTAGTAAGTGTTCCGCGGTCTGAGATTCGTATGTTGCGGTCGCAAGGGATATAGCTAAAGGGTTCCTCGGCGTAATAGAAGGAGTTTGAGGTTCCCTGCTCAAAGCTGTAGCGCGTATAGGGCGTGAGGTCGGCAAGGGACAGCTGAGGGCGGCGTGCGAGCGGGTGGCGTTCGCTAACGAAGACGTGGACCGTCGCGTCGAAGAGGGGGTGGAAGCTCGCGCGGGCATCGGCGAAGGCCTTCTGCAGAACGCGGGCGTTAAAATCATCTAGATACAGAATGCCGATATCGCTGCGAAACGCACGGACGTCATCGATAATCTGCGATGTGGTGGTCTCGCGCATGATGAACTCGAACTTGCTGTCGCGGCAGCGCTCGACCACGTTGACAAAGGCCTCGACCGAAAAGGCGTAGTGCTGGGCCGAGATGGCAAGGCGGGCTTGCGGGGTACCGCCGTCCTCGTAGCGTGCCTCGAGCATGTCGGCCTGCTCTACGACCTGGCGCGCATAGCCCAAAAGCTCGGTGCCGTCGTTGGTGAGCGTGACGCCGCGGCTGGAGCGCGTAAAGATCTCCAGATGGAGCTCCTGTTCCAGGCTTTTGACGGCGTTTGAGATGTTGGACTGAGCGGTATAGAGGCGCTGGGCTGCGGCGTTGATTGAGCCGGACTCTGCCACGGCGATCAAAAAGCGAAGCTGTTGGAGGGTCATCGGCGCCCGTCCTTTCGATAGCTATCTAAAAAACAGATAACAGGTTAGCGCTTTTAAGTGATTGACCCGGGGAGACGATGCTCGTACTATTCAAAACACACAAAGGCGGTAGGTAATTAAGCCAACCACGGAACCGGGATGCGAAAGGAGGCCCGCATATGAATTGCTTACCAAGACGAATGCCGGGCTCCTGTTTGCGCCCGTCGGCGTGATCAGGAGACAGCGACTTACTTCTCTTACGCTTATTACTTTTGTTCGATCAAGGAGATCATCATGAGCCAGTTTATCAACAACCCCGAGCACACCTTTGGTTTCGACACCCTGCAGCTTCACGTTGGCCAGGAGAGCGCCGATCCCGCATCCGATTCCCGCGCCGTGCCTATCTACCAGACCACGAGCTATGTGTTCCGCAACTCCCAGCACGCTGCCGACCGCTTTGGCCTTGCCGACGCCGGTAACATCTACGGCCGTCTGACCAACTCCACCCAGGGCGTCTTCGAGGACCGTATCGCCGCACTCGAGGGCGGCGTGGCCGGCCTCGCCGTCGCCTCTGGTGCCGCCGCCATCACCTATACCCTGCAGGCGCTCGCTCAGGCCGGCGACCATGTGGTGGCCCAGAAGACCATCTACGGCGGTTCCTACAACCTGCTGGAGCATACGCTCTCCCAGTTTGGTGTCGAGACCACCTTCGTCGATGCCCACAACCTGGACGAGGTCGAGGGCGCCATCAAGGACAACACCACGGTTATCTACCTCGAGACGCTCGGCAACCCCAACTCCGATATCCCCAACATCGACGCCATCTCCGAGATTGCCAAGAAGCATGGTCTTCCGGTCGTCGTAGATAACACCTTCGGCACCCCGTATCTGTTCCGTCCGCTGGAGCATGGTGCCAACATCGTCGTCCACTCCGCAACTAAGTTCATTGGCGGCCACGGCACCTCGCTGGGTGGCGTGATTGTCGATGGCGGTAACTTTGACTGGAAGGCGAGCGGCAAGTATGCGCAAATCGCCGAGCCCAACCCCTCCTACCATGGTGTCTCGTTTGCCGAGGCTGCCGGCCCTGCTGCCTTCGCGACCTATGTCCGCGCCATCCTGCTGCGTGACGAGGGCGCTTGCATTAGCCCGTTTAACGCCTGGATTCTGCTCCAGGGCACCGAGACCCTGTCGCTGCGCGTCGACCGCCATGTCGAGAACACCAAGAAGGTCGTTGAGTTCCTGACCGGTGACAGCCATGTTGCCAAGGTGAATCACCCGAGCCTGCCCGAGCACCCCGACCATGAGCTCTACAAGCAGTATTTCCCCAACGGCGGTGCCTCGATCTTCACCTTCGAGATCAAGGGCGGCCAGGAGGCTGCATGGAAGTTCATCGACCACTTGCAGGTGTTCTCGCTGCTCGCCAACGTGGCCGACGTCAAGTCGCTCGTCGTGCACCCGGCTACGACTACGCACTCCCAGCTCTCTGCCGAGGAGCTCGCCGAGCAGAACATCACGCCCTCCACGATCCGTCTTTCCATCGGTACCGAGAACGCCGAGGACATCATTTGGGACCTGAAGCAGGCCTTTGCCGCGCTGGACGAGTAAGGCGACTTGTGCAAGGACCCCTTGCGACTCGATAGGTATAACTGCATAAAATGCCTGCTCAAGGCGCCTGTGCGAACAATGTTTGCGCAGGCGCCTTTTTTGCATAGAGAGAGCGCTATTACAGGGTTGTTGGCATGCTTTATGCAATCGAGATGTGGAAAACTCCTGTTGAGAGGATGTGAGTTTTACGCAAATGACGTGCACCTTTTGAGAAAAACCGCAGGTCGCGATTTGCTCGGGGTACTATGCAGCGCGATCGAATCGCACACAGCTCAAACGCAGCAAAAACGCACTACGGAGGTTTCCAGCTACATGAGGATCGATTCACGAAAACCGAAACCCGCCGCCCTTTCCGCCGCTCTGACCGTGGCACTTTTGGCGGGCGCCGGCGCAACCGATGCCCACGCGGCAACACTGTCCGACACGGTCGGATCCACGCCGTCCGAGGCGACGCTGATGCAGCCCGTCGACTATCGCGGCGACGGCTTTGGCTCCATGCAGGAGTGGAACGCCTCTATGGGGGCCAAGCGCGATTCCCTAGAGGTCCGCGCCCAGATCATCATGAACATGTACGGTGACTATGCCACCGATGACGAGCGCGCTGTACTGCAAGGTTGTATCGACGGTGCGGGCAGTCTTTTGACGATGGAGGAGGTCGACGCGAAGTCGGCCGAGCTCGACGAGCTTCGCTCCGCGCTCGAGGATGCTAAGCGCGAGGCGCTCGAGGCTGCGGCCGCCGAGGCAGAAGCTGCCGAGGCCGCCCAGGCGTCATATGGCAACGCAGGCTACGTCCCATCCTATACGGCAGCTGCGTATTACGCGAACGGCTCGGGCCTGACGCGCTCGAGCGGCGTCAATAACTATAACGGCCGCCGCGAGACTTATTACAGCAGCAACGTGTTGTATCACCACCGCACGGGCGAGTGGACGCAGGACGCCGAGGGCTTTTGGCGCGATTCCGATGGTTACTACGTCGTGGCCGCGGGCGATAAGGCTCAGGGCTCCACGTTTACCGGTTCCAAGGGCGAGTGCAAGGTCTATGACTCCGGCTGCGCAGCCGGAACCACCGATTACTATACCGGTTGGTAATCTGCCATAAGCCAATAGGAAATGATGGGCGGGCGTCTTTACCGAGCCTTTGGGCAACGTAAAGGCGTCCGTTTTTTGTGCGTGCTTGAGTTAACAGAGCGCTTACCGCGGCAGTACGCCGCGCATATGGGCGCGGGGCACACTAGTTCAAGAGAAATAAAGTCTTTCTCGTGGAGGAAGTGGTCTTGTGAACGCTCGAGATATTGCCGTTGCCGCCGTCGCATTGGTGCTTGGTTGCCTTGGTCCTATGGCCGCGCTCATTGCGGGCATGCAGGGGTCATGCGGGGCTGCTCCATTCGTGGTTGGCGCGCTGATCGCAGCCGCACTGCTGGGAAGCGAGGGCGTGGTTCTTTGCCGCGATGACGAGGACGTGGTGCCGGAGTCGCAACGCTAACTGTTGTGAGGTTGCCGCCGGTCATAGACGAAGATAAAAGCCGCCGCAGGGGGAAAGGTTCCCTTGCGGCGGCTTTGCCGTTAAGGCTGTTGAATGCGGCGCGTTGGCGCTACCAGCTTTTCTCGATATCGCGGATGCGCTGATAGAGCCACTCGTTTTGCGGTGCTTGGATATCGTGTTTGGCTGCGAGGCGGCAGATAGTGCCCGCGAACTCATCAACCTCGGTTTTGCGCCTTGCGATGCGGTCTTGAGCCATCGAGGGCATACCGGCGGGGTCGATTCCCTCGATGAGGTGCACCATCTGCGTCAGGTCTGCCTCGGTCAGCTTAACGCCCTCGGCGTTGGCGACCGCAAGCGTTTCGCGCATGGCGGAAACAAAGCAGCGACGCTGCTCGGAGCCGGGCTCCGTGGCGCTTCCGTAGGTCCCGCCGTAGGCCATGCAGGTCTGGTTGATGCCGTCGTTGAGCATGAGTTTGGCCCACATGCGGTGCGCAATGTCGCTCTCGACGGTATGGGCAATACCGCAGCGCGTGTAGAGCTCGTCAATTGCGGTGATGGTTGCGGGATCCGTACCGGCCGCCGCGCCAAAGCGGATTTCGCCAGTGTTGGTAAAGGTGAGCTCTCCGTTGAGGAACACGGCGTCCATGCCCTGGCAGATACCCAGGACGGTATGCTCCCAGCCAAAGCGCTCGGCAATCTTTTGCTCGCTCGTAATGCCGTTGCATAGTGAGGCGATGAGCGTGTTGGGTCCCACGACTCGCTCCATAGTCTTGAGCGCCACATCGAGTCCAGTCGTCTTGACTGTAAGAATGACCAGATCGGCGGGCGTTGCCTCGCTGGCACGGACGGACTTGAGCGCACAGGGCTTGCTGTTGACGGTGAGCGCATCGCCCGTGTGACGCTCAAAACGGGCGTCATCCATAACGTATTCGACGGCGTCATTGCCGAGGGCCTTGGCGATCATGCTGCCGTAGAGCAGGCCGACGCCGCCCTTGCCGATAAAGGCGACCTTGTTGATCTGCACGTGAATCATCTCCCCATATAAAAGGCGCCCGCGTAAGGGGCGCCTGATGGATTGTATGCTGCCAGGGTGATTGGTGGGTGCGCAGGGCGGCTGTTATAAAAAAGAAACGTTTGCCTGGACGCTGCGCTGCCGGGCAGACCGCGAAGACGCGCGCGGGGTATCCGACGCCATCGCGGGCCTTGGGGAGGGCGCAGAAGATGACGGCGCCCGTGGCGGGAAGCTCGTCCAGATGGTCCATGACCTCGATCTGGTAACGGTCGACCGAGTGGATGTATTGCTCGCCGGGATAAGGGTAGGCGTCCTCACGCGTGGTCACGCTCGCCTCCTTTCATCGGGCTTTTTGCTGATGTTAAAGCGCTTCCGTGACGGCTCGATTTCTGCTGGGTTACGATACGTTCTCGATTGCGATTCTGATGTGTTTCGGTGGCGTGACGGGTTTGTTTCGCCTTTTCAGGGCTTCGATGGGAGAGGAGGGGCCGTGCAGTATCGCGTTGACCCCAAAAGCGGTAACCGTATCTCGGCGTTGGGGCTGGGGTGCATGAGGTTTTCCGGCGCGCCGGGACACCCCGATGCGAAGACAGCCGATGCCATCATTTCCCGTGCGGTGGAGCAAGGGATTAACTACCTGGACACGGCCTATCTCTATCCCGGCAACGAGGCTTGCGTGGGCGCTTCGCTTGAGCGCCTGGGCCTACGCGACCAGGTTTTGCTCGCGACCAAGCTGCCGCACGCTTCGTGCAAGTGCGCGGAGGATTTCGACCGGTTCTTCGACGAGCAACTGCACCGTTTGCGGACTGACCATATCGACTACTACCTCATGCACAACACCACCTCGCCCGCGCAGTGGGAGCGTGTGGTAGCGTTGGGTATCGAGGACTGGATTGCGCACCAAAAGGTTGTGGGGCGTATTCGCCAGATAGGTTTTTCGTACCACGGCAGTGCGGCAGACTTCCTCACGATGCTTGACGCGTATGACTGGGACTTTTGCCAGATCCAGTACAACTACGCTGGAGAGCGCTACCAAGCGGGAACGGCGGGACTCATGGCAGCTGCCGAGCGCGGGCTCGCGGTGTTTGTGATGGAACCGCTTTTGGGTGGACGCCTGGCGGGCAAACTGCCTCCGCGTGCCCGCGCCGTGTTCGATGACGTACGCGATCCGTATCTGAAGACGCCGGCTGCTTGGGGCCTTTCGTGGGTGTGGAACCATCCTCAAGTCACGATGCTGCTTTCGGGCATGACCGACACCGCGCAGGTGGACGAGAACGCGGCATTGGCGGATTGCGCACTGCCGGATTCGATGACAACAGAGCAGCTCGATACCATCGCGCGTGTGCTGGGAGAGTTTGAGAAATCGAATCGCGTGCCCTGTACGGGGTGCGGCTACTGCATGCCGTGCCCCAAGGGCATCAATATTCCCGGCTGCTTTGGCGCCTACAACGCGAGCTACGCGCATAGTTGGTTTACGGGGCTGTCTCAATACTTTACGGCGAGCGCGGTGCGTACAGGCGAGCCCAAGCTGGTGAGCAATTGCGTCAAGTGCGGTAAATGCGCACGTCACTGCCCGCAGCATATCGATATTCCCGAGCGTCTCGATGATGTGCGCCGACGTTTCCAGCCTGGCCCCGTAACGGCCGCGCTTAAAGCCTTTTGTAAAACGCGTTCCTGATGCCCCTTTTATAACTTGCGGTGGAATAGTCCCTGTTTGCGGCAGAATAGGGGCCAAACAGGAACTATTCCACCGCAACTGAAGGGGGCTGTCGTGGACCATCGGGATTCATGTGATGATTTGCGTGAGGTTCGTTGGGGCGTTTTGGGCGCTGGGCGCATTTCGCATCGATTTGCATCGTCGCTCAAGGAGGTGGACGGGGCACGGCTTGTGGCTGCCGCCGTTCGCACTCCTTCGCATGTTGAGGAGTTTTGCAGGGCGTTTTCGATTGATGCCGCGCACAGTTATGCCACGGCTGACGATAACGGCGATGCGGCTTATGATGCGCTGATTGCCGACCCCGATGTCGGCGCAATCTACTTGGCTCTTCCACATGGCATGCATGCGCATTGGGTCTGTCGGGCACTGCGCGCGGGAAAGGCCGTACTGTGCGAAAAGCCGGCCGTTTTGAATGAAGAAGAGGCCCGTGCGATCGCCTCTGTTTCCCGTGAGTGCGGCGTGCCGTTTATGGAGGCGATGAAAAATCGGTTTTGTCCGATGCGTACTCGCGTGAAGGGCTTGCTTGCGTCGGGCGAGCTCGGCCGTATCGTTTCGATCGAAAGCGTGCAAAAACTCGATTATGGTGAGCCCCCTTCGAGTTATCTGCTCGATCCGTTGCAGGGCGGCTGTCTATATGACATGGGCTGCTATGCGGTCGGGTGGTTTGAGGATCTGCTTGCGGGCGCTTGCGATGTTTCGTCTCGTGAAGTTCGCTGGCGTGACGTATCGGGCGGCCGCGTGGATTGGGCCGATGAGATCCATATGAGTGTTGGCGGTATACCCATTCGTATGGTGTGCGACGGCAAAGCAGCATATGAAAGCCGCTTAACGATTGCCTGCGAGTGGGGCTCGTTGGAAATCGAGCGCCTCCATCGCCCCGAGCTCGCCCATGTGAAGTACTCCGACGGACGAATGCTCGAAATAAATGCCCCGTTTGAGGTCGATGATTTCTACGACGAAATCCAGCATGCGACCCAGCTCATCCGGTCGGGGAAACTCGAGAGTCCCGTCATGCCCCTTGCCGCCACACAGCGCTGCGCGCGCATTATCGATGCAATCCGTCTAGCCCTCTAGGGCTTGGCGCTGACGCGTAGGGGATCATGACGCCGGCGTCCGTGGCCGTAGTGCTTGGTGGCCCGCATCTCTGATGCCTCTTTTATAACTTGCGGCGGAATAGTTCCCGTTTGCGGCAGAATAGGGGCCAAACAGGAACTATTTCACCGCAACTGATGAGGGGGAGCTGGGGATGCTGACGATCGGGTGCCATCTTTCGACGACGAAGGGCTATCGGTCGATGGGGAAGACGGCGCTGTCTATTGGCGCCAATACCTTTGCATTCTTTACGCGCAACCCGCGCGGCGGCAAGGCGAAAGACCTTGACATGGATGACGTGGCGGCCCTGCGCGAGCTTATGGAGCAAAACGACTTTGGCCCGCTCGTGGCTCATGCCCCGTATACCTACAACCCCTGCTCGGCCAAAGAGCGGGCGCGCGAGTTTGCCCTGGAAGCCATGGCGGAGGACCTGCGGCGCATGGAAGCGTTGCCCGGCAACTACTACAACTTCCATCCCGGCGCGCATGTGGGGCAGGGCTCCGACGCCGGCATTCAGATAATCGTCGACACCCTGTGCCAGGTCATGTTTGAGGGCCAGCAGACGACGGTGCTGCTCGAGACCATGGCCGGCAAGGGCACCGAGGTGGGCCGCAGTTTTGAGGAACTGGCGCTCATCATCGAGGGCGTTGCCGACAAGCGCCCCGAGCTGTCGGCCAAGTTGGGCGTTTGCCTGGACACCTGCCATGTGAATGACGCCGGCTATGACATCGTCCACGATCTTGACGGTGTGCTCGACGAGTTCGATCGTGTGGTGGGTATCGAGCGCCTGCGCGCCGTGCATATCAATGACTCCAAGAATCCCTGCGGCGCCCATAAAGATCGCCACGAGTGCATCGGCAAGGGCTACCTGGGTAGTGAAGAGTTTGGCGGCGGTATGCAGGTTATGCAGAATATTGTATCGAATGGCCGCTTGCGCGCATTGCCATTCATTCTGGAGACACCGAACGAACTTGCAGGTTATGCGGCTGAAATTAAACTGTTAAGGTCATTGCAGCAGTAATGACTGTCACAAAGTGGAGTGTTCCATTCACGTTATGGGTTTGTTTCAATCAGTTTTCTGATTGCAGTTTCGCATTTACGGGTGCATAATATCCAACAGTTTTTGCAGACCTCTGAATCAAACGGGGTCACCGGAAGGAGACTGATTATGAAGCTCAAGTGGCTTGGCGCATTTGCCGCCACGGGCGCCATGGCGCTCGCCCTCGCACTGACGGGCTGCGGCTCGTCCAACGCCACCTCTGGTTCCAATGCCGGTTCCAGCAGCTCTGACGACGCTAAGGTCGAGAAGGTCGACGGCTCCAAGGAGTACGCGCTCGTCAAGGACGGTACGCTGACCGTCGGCACCTCTGCCGAGTACGCTCCGTTTGAGTACAAGGATGACAACGGCGATTATCAGGGCTTTGACCTTGAGCTCATCAAGGCTATCGGCGACAAGCTGGGTCTGGATGTCGAGTACGTCAACAATGACTTCGACACGCTCGTCCCCGGTGTCGCTTCGGGCGCCAAGTATGACGTCGCCATCGCGGCTATCACCGACACGCCCGAGCGTGAGAAGGAAGTCACTTTCTCCGATTCCTACTACATGGACGATCAGGCTATCGTGACCAAGGTCGATAACACCGACATCACGGCCGACAACTACAGCGAGAAGCTCAACAACGCCGACGCTACCATCATCGTCCAGTCTGGCTCGACCGCCGAGGCCTTTGCCCAGGAGAACTTCCCCAAGGCCAAGATCGTCCCTTACAAGGACGCCACCGAGTGCTTCAGCGCCCTGCAGTCCGATAAGGGCGACGCCGTAGTCACCAACCGCTCCGTTGCCAGCCAGCTGACCGCCGAGCAGTTCAACACCTGCCATACGGTTAAGCAGGTCAGCACCGGCGAGGAGTATGCCATCGCCATTAACCAGGGCAACACCAAGCTCAAGGACGACATCAACCAGGCCATCAAGGACCTGACCGACGACGGTACCGTTGACGCCCTCATGGCTAAGTACAACATCAAGTAAAATAGCTACTTGATTGCGCGCGGGCCCTTTCCGTTTTGCGGAGAGGGCCTTTGCGCTTTTCTTGACGGAGAGCGTTTCCGTCTCGTTTTGCCGGCAACTTCTTCGATAGGAGCCACCTTGTCTCGACTGAACAAAGGGGCCGCAGAGCAGCGTTTTCCACTGCCCGCCTTGCTCCAAAAGCTAGTCTGCGTCATGGCCGTGGCGCTCGCGCTGGTGTGCGCGGGGGCATATGCGCCCACGACCGCTCAGGCGCTTGAGACCGCAAAGATTACCGCCCGACCCAACACCGGTTCGGGCAGCGCTGTGGTCGGCGGCACCGAGACGCGCATTACCTGGGAGGTCCAGGCCGATGCCGACGAGGAGCTGAGCGGTCTTTCGCTGACGTTTGTCGACGGCACGACGTTTGGTACCGATGACACGCGATTGACGATGCTCTCGGGCGAGGACCTCATGGATCGTACGCCCATGAAGCCCACGTGCAAGGCTGACGGCCAGACGCTCAAGATTGACTTTGGCGAGACGGCGCCTGCCGGCGGCTTTTTCCGTGTCGAGGTTTACGGCGTGACGTTTCCCGTCGAGGGCGGCGAAGAGGCCTTTAGCGGCACCTATACGCTCGCCGACGGTTCGACCAAGAAGATTTCCAAGATTCCTTCCGTCGAGATCAAGGGCGTGACGGCATTCGATAACTTCCTGGCCGATCTTAAGGAGCAGCCGTGGGTCGAGGCATGGAATTCCAACATGTTCCTTCGCCTGTTCCTGAACCCGGTCATTTTGGTCCAGAGCCTGCCGATCGTCTTCAAGGGCTTCCTCATGTCGCTCTCGATCGTGCTCGTGGCGTTTCCGCTGGCAATTCCCTTTGGCTTTGCCTTGTCGCTCATGCGCATTTCCAAGTCGCGCATCCTTCGTTGCCTTGCCGGCATCTATGTGAATATCATCCGTGGTACGCCGGCGTTCCTGCAGATCTACATCGCGTTCTTTGGCTTGCCGCTTGCCGGCGTCAAGGTTGATGACTATGTGCTGGGCGTCATCGTCATGGCCATGAACTCGTCCGCCTACCTGTGCGAGATCTTCCGCGCCGGTATTCAGTCGATCCCCAAGGGCCAGAACGAGGCCGCGCGCTCGCTGGGCATGAATGCCTTCCAGACGCTGCTCTACGTCATGATTCCGCAGACGTTCCGCAATGTTTTGCCTACGCTGACCAGTGAGTTCATCCTGCTTTACAAGGATACGTCGCTGCTCGCGGCCGTGGGCGTGGTCGAGATCGTCATGAACGCCCGCACCATCGTGGCCACGACGGGGTCCATCACGCCGTATGTGGTTGCCGCCCTGTTCTATCTGGTCATCACCCTGCCGCTTGCGCGCTTGGTGAGCGGTCTTGAGGCGAGGCTTCTGGGGACGGCCGAAACCAAAAAGAAGCGTCCCACCAAGAGTGCCGGACAGGTTGTCGCGACGCCCGCCGATCACATCGCCGGTCTGTAAGGAGGTCCTATCATGAGCGAAACCAATAACTCGAACGAGGTCGTCGTCAGCATCAAGAACCTCCAGAAGGCCTTTGGCGATAACGTGGTCCTGCGCGACATCGATCTGGATGTGCACAAGGGTGAGGTCGTCGTAGTCCTGGGTCCTTCGGGCTCGGGCAAGTCGACGATGCTTCGCTGCATCAATCGTCTGGAGCATCCCACGAGCGGCTCGATTGTCGTTGAGGGCGTGGATGTGTGTGCCAAGGGCGTCGACCTTAACAAGGTTCGTACACATCTGGGCATGGTGTTCCAGCAGTTCAATTTGTTCCCGCACCTGTCAGTCAAAAAGAACGTCATGCTCGCGCAGCAAAAGGTGCTCAAGCGCAGCAAGGAAGAGGCCGAAAAGATTGCCGTCGAGGAGCTGACCAAGGTCGGTCTTGCCGAGCGTATCGACTTTATGCCGAGCCAGCTTTCGGGCGGTCAGCAGCAGCGCGTGGCCATCGCCCGTGCCCTGTCGATGAACCCTCACGTCATGCTCTTTGACGAGGCTACGTCGGCGCTCGACCCCGAGCTCGTCCGCGACGTTCTGGGTGTCATGCGCGACCTGGCACGCGACGGCATGACCATGATCGTCGTGACGCACGAGATGGGCTTTGCCCGCGACGTCGCCGACCGCGTTGTCTTTATGGACGGCGGCGTTATCGTGGAGGAGGGCACGCCGAGCGAGGTTTTCGACCATCCCAAGAGCGAACGCACCAAGGCGTTCTTGGGCAATATCTCGTAGCCGCTTTATATGACTGACATAGCAGAAAACGGGAGCCGGATGTGATCCGGCTCCCGTTTTTGTTGGGACGCGAATGTGTTTTGGTGCAGAGCGCGTTGCGGGCGGAGCTCATTGCCGCTAGGCGAGCTCGGCTCCAAGGGCGCGGCAGGCCACCTCGCCCTCATCGTCGGGCGCATCGTAGCAAATGACGGAATCGACGATGTTGACGCCCGCCTCGTCGGCATCGGCCTTCCAGTTGTCCATCCACTCGCCTTCGGCCCACGAGTAGGAGCCAAAGAGGACGACCTTCTTATCGCCGAGGGCCTCCTTGACCTCGTCCCACATAGGCTGGAACTCGTCATACTCAAGCTCCTCGGAACCCATGGCGGGGCAGCCGAAGGCAATGGCGTCATAGCTGGTGGCCTTGTCTGCGGAGAAGTCGGCGCAGGAGATGACCTCAACCTCGGCGCCGGCTGACGTCGCGCCCTCGGCGACGAAGTTTGCCATGGCCTCGGTGTTGCCCGTGCCGCTCCAGTAGACGACTGCGATCTTGCTCATATGTTTTCCTTTCGGTTGTGCGGCGTGCGGCCGCGGCTTGTACGTTCTATCGGGTTGCCTGGGCAA
>CAJMRJ010000009.1:0-24437 GCA_905215865.1 uncultured bacterium
GCGAGGCTGAACGGCGAGGTCGGGTGCCTGGGAAAGCTTTACAGGAGACCGTTGTCCTGGAGGACCTTCTTAATCGCCTCGACGTTCTCGCCGGTCATGGCCTTCACCGGGCGCGGCATGGTCGGGCTGTCGAAGATGCCCATGAGGTTCATAGCGGTCTTGAAGGCGCCAACGCCACCGGCATAGCCCTGGACGCCCGAGGTGACATCCCAGATATGGGAGATCTCGTTGAGGCGATCCTGCTCGGCCTTGACGGTAGCCCAGTCGCCGGCCTGAGCGGCCTTCCACTGACGCACGTAGCCCTCGGGCTCCACGTTGGCGAGACCCGGAACGGAACCGTCGGCGCCGCCAAGGTAAGCACCGTCGACAACAACCTCGTGACCGGTGAGGATGCTCATCGGATGGCCGTTCTTCTCGTTCTCCTGAACGAGGTAGCGGAACGAGATGTCATCACCCGAGGAATCCTTAACGCCGGCCAGGACGCCCTCGGCGCCGAGCTTGGCAAGGAGCTTCCAGGGGAGCTTGGTGTGGACGCACACGGGGATGTCATAGGCAAAGATGGGCAGGTCGAGCTCCTCATGCAGGATGCGGAAGTGCTCCTCGACCTCGGTCATGCCCTGCAGGGCATAGAACGGGCAGGTGGCGACGAGGGCATCGGCGCCCAGCTCCTGAGCGACCTTGCCGTGCTCGATCATGCGCTCGGTTTCGGTATCGATGATACCGACCAGAACAGGCACGCGGTGGTCGACGATACGGACGGCCTCGGCGATGATCTGGCGACGGCGCTCATCGGTGGAGAAGACGACCTCACCCGAAGAGCCCAAGAAGAACAGGCCATCGACGCCGGCGTCGATCATGCGGTTGATGCTACGCTCAAAGGAGACAACATCGAGCTGATGATCTTCGGTATCGGGAACAACGACGGGAGGGATAACGCCGGTGAATTTCTGAGTTGCCACAAGAATCTCCTTAGTTGTCTGGCGAGCGGCCCTGTGCCGCCCACTCTTGTTGGCAGTGTCCAGGCCGTCTAGGCCAAAGAACACGGGTAGAACGTTTGGTTAAAGAAGTCGACGACTTCGTTTTCGAACGCATTGATGCGCTCGTGAGCGTATTTGGCATAGATGATATGCCTCCGGTCACACTCAAGACCGTTGAACACGGCAAACTGACCCTTGGGGTCGCTCACGGTATCCATGAGCGAAGTGCCCATAAGCACCGAGCCGCGCACCCGAGACGACAGCGCCTCGAGGCCACCGGGAATCGGATTGGCGACCGCCGTGCAGGCGAGGCCCTGCTCATCCAAAGCAGAAACCGCCAGCGCGACTCCGCCGCCAAGGCCCTCGCCCCATGCAAAGATGCGGTCGGGGTCCATGCCATCAAGATTGCGCGCAACCTTCGCCAACGCGCAACCCCAACGGACGCGCTCGACAAAAGCAGGCGAGGTAATCCCCTGCTGCAGGTCGTCCGCACCAGCAACATCATCATCCAGCGCGAGAACGACATACCCCATGGCGGCAAATCTCGTCATGTGATGCCAGCCGCGCACAGGCCGATCGATGTCGTGGAACATCAGGCACAGCGGCACGCGCTCAGACACTCGGGCACGACCGACAGGCTCAATCAAACGAGCGTGAATCGTATCGTCACCGAGCTCAAAGGAGACCTCCGAGTAACGGGCGCAGGGGTTAGCAAAGTCAATCGCCGTAATGGCCAGGCCTTGAATCTCAAGATTCGAAGCGCATGCCTCCAAATCAGAAACATCTGCTTGGACGTCACCGCGCCAGCCCCGATATTCTGCGAGCCTTGACGAAACCGTTCCAGGAATTCCCACGAGCCCGGGGACTATCAGCTCGTCAACATTGCTCTCGCACTTAGACATGAGCCTCCCCTCCCTCACAGAAAAACGGAATGATCAGATCGTCAAAGTCCTGAATCTCCTCGTGGCCAAAGCCCTCAAAGAACTCATGACGCTTATCGCAGGTCAGGTTGTTGTACACCGCAAACTGCGTTGCCGGCGGACAGACGATATCGGCCGTGCCCGTGCCAAACAGCACGGGGCATTTGACCATGGGGGCAAAGTTCTTGGAATCGAAGTACGCCAGTTTGGCGTAGGCTTCCTCGATACGAGTCGAGTCCTCGTCAAACCAACGCGACCAATAGCGCAGACCCTCGTAGGCAATATCGTCGGCGTCCAGATCCCAAACCAGGCGGAAATCCGATAAGAAGGGATAGAGGATGGCGGCGCGATTGATAAGCTCGCTGTTAAGCGCGCAGGTCGCAATACCCAAACCACCGCCCTGCGATGCGCCGTTCACAAATACGCGGGCAAGATCGATGCCCTCGAGCTCGCGAACGATACGGCACAGAATGCGAATATCCTGGTGCAAGCGGACATAGTAGAGATTGGCCGGGTCGCCGTCGATACCGGCGACGATATGGCCCGCGACCGTCGTGCCCTCAAATCCACCAATGTCCTCGGAGGGGCCACCCTGGCCGGGGCAGTCGAGAGCAATGAGCGCCATGCCCATGCCCGCAAACGACGCCTGCTCAAACCAGCTGCGGCTCGCACCCGGATATCCATGGAACTGAAGCACCAGCGGCATGGGCTCCTCCGAGACCGGCTTGAGGTACTTGGCATGCAGGCGTGCGCCACACATGCCGGTATACCAGAGGTCGAAAAACCGACAGGTCGCGGAATCCGCAACCGAAGCCGCCTCAATCGAGTAGTCGAGCTCGACGGCGTCGGCCTCCGCCATGCGGTCCTTCCAAAAGAGATCGAAATCCGATGGACGGGGCATAGCGCCTCGGTATTCACCAAATCGCTGTTGTAGCTCCTGAGCACTTGGCATGGCTCGTGAACCCAACCTTTCGAAATCGCAACGGAGGTGCGCCCGGCAAGGGAACCGGGCGCACGGGAGGGAAAGCGAGGCTACTCGCCGAGCTTGGGATGCAGCAGCGACGGCGCAGCGCCGAGCAGCATCTTGGTGTAGGGGTCCTGAGGGTGCTGGAAGACCTGCTTGGCCTCGCCCTGCTCGACGATCTTGCCGCCATTCATAACGATGATGTCGTCAGAGATATAGCGGACCGTCTGGATGTCATGGCTGATGAACACCATGGCCAGGCCGAGCTCCTTCTTAAGGTCGGTCAGCAGGTTCAGAATCTGCGCGCGGACCGAAACGTCCAGAGCCGAGGTGGGCTCGTCGGCGATGATGGCATCGGGGTTCAGCGACAGGGCACGGGCAATTGCGACGCGCTGGCGCTGGCCGCCCGAAAGCTGGCCGGGAAGAACCTCGGCGGCGGAGCTGGGCAGACCGGTGAGCTCCAAGAGCTCCTTGACGCGCTTCTCCTGCTCGGCCTCGGTACCCAGGTTGTGGACGCGCATGGGGTCGAGCAGTTGCTCGCGAACGACCATGCGGGGATTGAGCGCCGTGGCCGGGTTCTGGAACACGACCGAGATGACGCGACCCATGTGGCGACGGTCCTCGGCGGTACGTTTGGTAACGTCCTTGCCCTTAAAGTAGACCTTGCCGCTCGTGGGGGCCTGCAGGCCGCACATGACGTTGGCGGTGGTGGACTTTCCGCAACCGGACTCGCCGACGATGCCGATGGTCTGTCCGGGCATGAGCTTAATCGTTACACCCTGGACGGCGTGAACCAGGTTGGGGTGCAGAATCGAGCCGGTACGGGTCCTAAAGGTGACGTGGACGTCATCAAGGAAGATGATCGGCTCGACGCCGTTGACTGCGGTCTCGCTCATCTACATCACCTCCGCGTGAGGGGTCAAACCATTTGCCTTGAGCACCTCATCGGGGAGCTCGGAATAGAAGTGCTCGGTGCCGGGCACGCGCTTGAAGACCGGACGGGTGTCCAGGCCAATGCGCGGATGGCTCGAGCGGGGTGCGAAGCGATCGCCCTTGGGGAAATCGCGCGGGCTCGGAACGGCGCCGGGCACCTGGTGCAGGCGGCCCGAACCGCTCTCGATGGACAGGACGGAACCCAGAAGGCCGCGGGTGTACTCGTGGATCGGGTTGGTGAGCAGCTCCTTGGTGGGCGCCTGCTCGATAACCTGGCCGGCGTACATAACCGTGATGTTATGAGCGACCTCGGCGACCAGTGCCAGGTCGTGCGAAACGAAGATCATGGCAAAGCCAAGCTTGGCCTGAAGGTCGTTAAGCAGCTTGATGACCTGCTTCTGGACAGTAACGTCCAGAGCGGTCGTGGGCTCGTCGCAGATGACCAGCTTGGGGTCGCGGGTAAGGGCCATAGCGATCAGAACGCGCTGACGCTGACCACCGGAAAGCTCATGCGGATAGCTCTCGAGCGTACGCTTGGGGTCGAGGCCCACGAGCTCCAGGAGCTCCTCGGCGCTACGGGTGCCGCCGCGCTTGGTGAGCTGCTTCATTTGGGCGGAAATGAGCATGGAGGGGTTGAGCGAGGACAGGGCGTCCTGATAGACCATGGCGATATCGGTACCGCGCAGGCCGAACCACTCCTTCTTGCTCATCTTGAGCAGATCGCGGCCCTCCCAGAGAACCTCACCGGAAAGGTGCTCGTCATCGTCGGTCAGGCCCATGATGGCCAGCGTGGTGATGGACTTACCGCAGCCGGACTCGCCTACCAGGCCCATGGTCTGGCCGGGACGGACATCAAAGTTGACGTGGTCGACGACGTTGATATCACCGTGGTGCTCAAACTGGATGCAGAAATCACGGACCGAAAGGATCGGCTCAACGGACTCATCGGGCACATGGCGGTCGTTACGCTTGAGCTCGACATCGCGCAGGGCGCCAAGACGGGCGGACAGGGACTGAGCCTGCTCCTTGTAAGCGCGAACGGGGTCGGAGACCAGCAGGTCGGCCTCGCGGCGCTTGGAGGAATCGGTCGGATCCAGGGCGGCGGAGGGAGCAGCGGCCATGGCGTCGGTAATGCCCTCGGAGAGGATGTTGAGCGCCAGGCAGGTGATCATGATAGCCAGACCCGGGAACAGCGCCTGCCACCAACGGCCAGCGAGCACGCCGCCGCGGGCGTCGGCGAGGATGTTGCCCCAGGTAGCGGTGGGCTCCTGGATACCAGCGCCGATAAAGGTCAGCGAGGCCTCGAAGATGATGGCGTCGGCGACCAGGGTAACGGTGAAGACCATAATCGGGGCAATGCAGTTACGCAGAACATGCTTGATCAAAATCCACGGAGCCTTGGCGCCGGAAACGATGACCGCGCGGACATAGTCCTCGCCGTACTCGGACACGATGTTGGCGCGCACGATACGGGCAATCTGCGGAGTATACATAAAGCCGATGGCGAAGATGATCGACGGCACGGAGTTGCCCAGGATGGAGACGAAGACGGCCGCGAGGGCGATGCCCGGGATGGACATGATGATGTCCAGGATGCGCATGATCGCCTCGGAAACGGACTTGCGCGAAACCGCCGCGAGGGCGCCCACGACCGAGCCGCAGACCAGAGCCATGGCAGTGGCGCCAAAGCCGATGATCAGCGAGTAACGACCACCGTAGAGCATGCGCGACAGAATGTCGCGACCCTTATCGTCGGTACCGAAGATAAATCCGTTGCCGGGAGCCTGGCGAGCCGTAAAGATCTCGACCGGGCTATAGGGGGCAAGAAGGGGCGCCAGAATCGCGGTCAGGGCGACCAGCACCAGCACGACGGCGGCAATCTTAGAAGACAGCGTCATCTTCTTCCAGCCACCGAGCTTGAGCCCCTTGGAGGCAGCTTTCTCGAGCTGCTCGGTTTGCTTCTCTCGAATCTTTACCATAATCTACACCGTCCTGATGCGCGGGTTGATGAGCAGGTAGAGCATGTCAACCACGATGTTGATGATGATGAAGGCAAGAGCAACGACGATGACGACGCCCTGAACCAGGTTCGCCTCGTTGCCCTGAACGCCCTGCAGAATCGCAGTACCCATGCCGGGGAGGTTGAAGATGACCTCGATGACGACAGCACCGCCCATGAGGTAGCCGATCTTAAGACCGAGGGTGGTGACCGGGGTGATCAGCGCGTTGCGCAAAACGTTGATGCCGACGACGACCTTCTCGGGAACGCCGGCGCCGCGAGCCATACGGACATAGTCCTTATCGAGCTCCTCGACCATGGCCGTACGCACGATACGAGTCATCTGGCCCGTCAGCGGGAATGCCAGAGCGATAGCGGGCATGATCATACGTCCCAGATAGCCAGCCGGGTTGGTGGTGAAGTGAGGCAGAGCACCGGACGCCGGGAACACCTTAAGGTAGGAAGAGAACAGCAGAATCAACAGAACGGCAAGCCAGAACGACGGGGTTGCCAAGCCGGCGATGGAGAAGACGCGGATCACTTGGTCCGGCCATTTATCGCGATACAGTGCCGCGATGACGCCGAGCAAAAACGAGACGACCGCGCCGATGGCAAGACCGATAAAGGTCAGCTGCATCGTGACGGGCAGGGCCGTGGAGATGCGCTTGGCAACGGAGTTGCGAGCAGCACCATAGGTGCCCATGTCACCATGGATCAAATCGCCCATGTAGCGCACGTAGCGCACGGGCCAGGGGTCGTCCAGACCATACTTCTCATGGTACTCGGCAACCGCCTCGGGCGAGGCACCGTCACCCAACGCCGTATAGGCGGGGTCGGTCTTGGAGAACGACATAAGGAAGAACACCAGGACGGTGACGCCCAATGCCATGATCGGCAGCGCCACGAGACGCCTTCCAATCAAACGTAGAAAGTTGTTCACGTTCTCTCCCCTTTCTTTTGTCGGTAGGACCAACTGGTATATGAGTATGGATACTCATTACAAGACCCGAGCGACATCGAGGCCGCCCGGGTCTTTGTTTCAACTATGAGGACGTTGCCTTACGACCGACGCCCCACATATGACTCAAGCGAGTCTTAGGCCTTGACGGTCGCGACGCCCCTGAAGGACATGCTCGTCGTGCCGATGCCCTTGAAGCCATCGAGGGCCTCGCCGTTGGGCGCGGTGGACGGATCGTCCCAGGAAGCGGAGACGGTCTTGACGTGGACAACGGGGTACAGAACGGCGTTGTCAGCGATGATATCGAAGCACTCGTTCCACTTCTTCTGCTGCTCGTCGCCCTCGGCGGCAAGAGCCTCGTCCATGAGACCGTGGAGCTTCTCCCACTCAGCGGACTCCTTCCACGGGCAACGGGTCTGCATCCAGACGTTGTCGCCGTACCACCAGTTGAGCAGCAGGTCGGGGTCGGCGCCGAAGCAGGACGGATCGCCAGGGGCAAGGAGGATATCGTAGGCCTCGCCGCCGTCGATGGCAGCGTAGGTGGCCGGCGAGGTATCGGTCTGGATGGTCACATCGAAGCCGAGAGCGTCGAGGTCGTTCTTGACCTGGGCGGCCATGCCCTTGATCTGCTCGTTGTCGGTGGTGCGCAGGGTGATGGCGCCCGGGGTGATGCCAGACTCCTCGATGAGCTTCTTGGCCTTCTTGGCGTCAGTCTTGTACACCGTGGAAGCCTCATGATAGTTGGTGAAGCTCTTGGGCAGGTAGCAGCTGGCAGCGGTGGCAAGGCCGGCGAAGGTGTTGGTGATCATCTTCTCGGTGTCGAGCGCGTACATGACGGCCTGACGGACCTTGACGTTGTTCCAAGGCTCCTTGGCGACGTTGAACATGATGAAGCGGGTGCCGAAACCCTGAACGTTATCGATCTTGCAGCCAGCGCTCTCGAGCTGGTCGACGGCGTCAGCGGTGACGAGCTCCATAACGAGCGTGGAGCCCTCCTGCTGAGCGGTAACGCGAGCGGTGGGGTCGGTCAGGATGCTGTACTGGATCTTCTTATCCTCGGCAGCATACTCACCGTTGTACTCGGGGTTGGGAACCAGAGTGATCTCGGTATCGGAGATAGAGTCGTACATCCAGGGGCCGGAACCGATCGGCTGCTTGGCGCGATCCTCCTCGGACTGAGTAGCCGGGGTAACACGGATGATGGCCAGACGATCCTTGAGCAGGGAGAAGTTGGGGACCTTGGTCTTGACCGTTACAGTGCTGGCGTCCTTGGCCTCGATGGACTCGAAGGGCTGGAAGAACGGAGCATAGGTAGCGGAAGCAGCGCAAGCGGTGTAGGAAGCGACGACGTCGTCAGCAGTGACCTCGGTACCATCGGAGAACTTGGCGCCCTTGCGGATGGTGACCTCGAAGGTAGTGTCGTCCACGGACTTGGGATCGTCGGTGGCGAGCTCGTTGAAGGTGCTGTAGTCGTGGTAATCGATGCCGTAGAGACCCTCGACGACGTGCCAGTTAGCACCCAGGCCCACAGCGGAGCCGGTGCTGGCGGGATCGAAGCTGGACGGAGCGTAAGCGGAACCAGCGGTAATCACACCGCCGCCACGGTTGGCGGAATCGGCGGAACCGGAAGCGGAACCCTCGTCGTTGGAGCTGCCACCGCAGCCGGTGAGACCAAGCCCTGCGACAGCAGCGACGCTGCCGGTGAGGCCGAGGAACGAACGCCTGGACATACCCTTGTTGATGATGGCCATGTCTTCTCCTATCAATAGAGAATCTTACCCGGGAGCACCTAGACTTGCCCCCGCGCAACTTGCGGACGATATATACCTTACCTACCGACGGACCCAACTGAGGTGCCGCGCTCGGCGACCGATACATACATACGCTTGAACGGTATTTACTACCGTTCACCGAATTCATTGACAAACGATTCGCCAGACAGTATGTATCGACGAGGTGAGATATCAGTCTTCGTCAACCCGCAGGATAGCAGGGTCATTCACCATGGCTAGTCAAACGTTTTAGCGTTAAGAAAACCCGAAATCAGCAGGTAATCGCCGCGAAATAAATGATTGAAAATCAGCCAATCATGTATATCAGTCGTTTAGAAGCGCGTTTAGTTTTCGGAACGGCTGGCCGATGCCTGGGCGCGCTCGGCATTCCATGCAACGAGTGCCTCGTGGACCGCTTTGGCGACATCGGCCGGAACGCCTCGAACTTCTGCAATCTCCTGCTCGCTTGCCGCGCGCAAACGCTTCATCGAGCCAAAATGGCGCATAATGGCACGTTTTCTGGTGGGTCCCACGCCCGGAACGTCGTCAAGCACCGAAACCGTCATAGCCTTATCGCGCAACTCGCGATGGAACGTAATCGCAAATCGGTGGGATTCATCGCGAACCTGCTTGATCAGATAAAGCGAAGCGGAGCCGGTCGGCAGCACGACGGGAGTCTCGTCCCACGGCACGAAAACTTCCTCATCGGCCTTTGCCAAGCCACAAACTGGTATATCGAGGCCAAGCGCCTCAAGTTGCTTAATTGCAGCGGTCAATTGCGGCTTGCCGCCATCGACAACGAGCAAATCGGGGCGCGAGCCAAAGCGCTCGTCCGCCATGCGCTCGGGAGCATAGCGACGCCCCAGAACCTCGGACATCGATACGAAGTCGTTCGCCTCGTCCAATTCGGCCTGAATTTTAAAGCGACGATACTGGCCCTTGTCGGCACGGCCGTTGGTAAATACCACCATCGAAGCGACAGTAAAGGTGCCGTGCAACGTCGAGATATCGAAGCACTCGATGCGCAACGGCGGCGCAGGCAGCGCCAGCGCACTTTCGAGCTCCAGGAGCGCCCGATTGGTGCGATCGTCAGCATACCCCGTGCGCATCATGTAGCGCATGAGGGCATGGCGTGCATTTTTGGAAGCCATATCGAGCAGGCGGTGCTTTTCGCCGCGCTGCGGCCTATGGAGATGGCAAGAGCGTTCGCGCTTGCCCGCAAGCCACTCCCCCAACGCCTCGGCATCCTCAAGCTCGACAGAGAGATTGATCTCGGCTGGAATATCAGCCGTCTCGTCGTAATAGCGCTTAAGAAAGCCCGATTGAAGCTCTTCCTCGTCGACATCCAGGCCTTTATCGAGGATGAACTCACAAGTTCGAACCGTTCGGCCCTCGCGAACGACAAAGACACAGGCGGCAGAGATAGTCTCTTCGCGATAGAAGCCGATGACGTCGATATCGACGCTCGATGGAAAAACGACCTGTTGGCGATCGTCCAGGCCCCTAATGACTTCCAGGCGACGCTTGACGCGCGCCGCACGTTCAAAATCGAGCGTCTCGGCTGCCTCCGTCATCTCGGACGTAAGCTCGTCGACGACATCCTTGCGATGGCCCGACAAGAAACGTTCGACACGCTTGACGTTCTTGGCATAGTCGGCAGGGGAAATTGCGCCGACGCATGCGCCCGGCCCGCGCCCGACATGGTAGTCAAAGCAGGGACGCCCGTTTTGCGCGCAAATCATATTGACGGTGTCTTCTTCGCCCTTATGAGATTCGACGATGCGGCGGCAGCGGCGCCATTCCGCACAGGATGCCGAGCAAATAGGAATGACCTTGCGTAGCGTATCGATGGTCTCACGCGCCGCACGACTATCGGTATAGGGGCCAAAATAGCGCGTTCCCGGTCTATGACGCTCTCGCGTGTATTTGATGGCAGGAAACAAATCGCTCTTGGTAATGGCGATAAAGGGATAGCTTTTATCGTCTTTGAGATCGACGTTAAAGTACGGATGGTACTGGCCAATTAGATTGCGCTCGAGCACCAATGCCTCGTGCTCGGTCTCCACCACGATATAGTCGAAGCTCGCCACCAGCTGCATCATGAGCGGGATCTTTTGACGCTCATCCTGCAGCGTCACGTATTGACGCATACGGGCACGCAAGTTTTTTGCCTTGCCCACATAGATGACATCGCCCTTGGCATCTTTCCAAAGGTAGCAGCCGGGTTGCGTGGGAACGCGCGAAACCTGCTCGGCAAGTGTTGGAATGTTGTCGTGACCTGCCACACGCACCTACTTGCGACGAAGCAGCGCCGAGACCTCGGGCATCTTAAAGACGAAGGCAAGGCCAAAAGTCACGGCGAGCGAGACGACGCCTGCAACACAAACGTAGCCCAGGGTAATGAGGATCGAGCTGCCAAGCATTCCGACAAAGTGCTCAAGTGCCCACATGACGCCGGCGCCCGCGGCAGCGCCCAAGCCACCGAACAACAGGCCGAAGAAACCGCCGTGCAGGATAGACTTGACCTGAAGGCCATGCAGACGACGGCGCAGCCACCACAGTGAGCATCCGACCAAGACCACGTAGTCAACGACGTACGAAAGCGCAATTGCCGGCATACCGTAGCCCAGCACCACGCCAAACAGCAGCACCGAACCGGCCTGACCGATAGCGGAGTACAAGCAATAGCGGCTATAAGGTTTCATATCGAGCAGGGCCGAGAAGCTCTTCTGCATCAGCACGACCACGCCGTAGAGCGGCAGGGAAAATGCCAGATAGATAAGGAACTCCGACACCAGCGCCACACCGGATTCATCGAACTTGCCGGCGCAGTAGATCATGTTGAGCGGACGGGCGAAGACGATCAGGTACATCGCAAACGGAATCAGGAAGAAGAGCATCTGGGCGACACCGCGCGAAATGCCCGTGCGGACGCTGTCGTAATCCTTCTCCTGTGCATCGTGGGAGAGTTCGGTATAGAGTGCCGTCGAAAGCGAGGCAGCGATCAGCGCATAGGGCAGCGTATACCACAGGCGCGCATATGCGATGACGGAAGGGCCGGTCTCGGGCTGCACCACCAGCGCGGCGGCATTGGTAATGGAAGTCGAGACAAACATGCACACCGTGGCGAGCAGCGTCGGGATACCAAGCGCAATCGTCTGTCGCAGCGCGGGGTCCTTAAAGTCGATATGGATATGAGGATGCACGCCATGCTTGCCAAGCGCGGGAATCTGGCAGGCCATCTGGACAAAGACGCCGAGGGTCGTACCAGCTGCGATCAAGATAATACCGACCTGCTCGCCAAATTGTGCAGACACGGGAGCAAAGCCCATAAAGCTGGCGATAACGATGACATTGTTGAGAACCGGGGCAAACGTCGACCAGAAGTAGTCGCGGTGTGCGTTGAGAACGCCCGAGAACACCGAGCCCAAGCCATAAAACAAAATTTGGATAGCAAAGAAGCGGAACATGAACGCAGCGGTATCCATGCTGCCGCCATCGCCCGAAAGGAACGACTGCGTCCAAATAAAGCCGGGAGCAAACACGGTGCCCAGCAGCGAGATACCGCCCAGCAGCAGAAGCAGAATACCGAGCAGATTGCCGACATACTCGTTCGATGCCTCGCGGCCCTGCTCGCGCCTCACGCCCATATACACCGGCAAAAACGCCGTAACGAGCATGCCGCCCATCACGAGCTCGTAAAGCATGTTGGGCAGGTTGTTGGCAACCTGATAGGAGGACGAGAGCAGCGACATGCCGATGGCGGCCGCCATGGCCCACGTGCGGATAAACCCGGTGACGCGCGACACGATGGTCAGCGCGGTCATGAGGCCAGCAGAACGACCAACCGTGGAGTAGTCCGACGAACCCATATCGTCTACGGCGTCCTGAGAGTCCTCATGAACCTCATTTTGTGGCAGCAAATCGTCCACGACAGTAAAGGAGCCGGTCATCGCAAAGGAATCGTCAACCAAAACGGCGTCATCAGCAGGTGCGGCGTCATCGCTGTTCGGCATGTTGTTACCGGATGCGGCATCATCATCGAATATGGCATGGTCGCCAAACACCGTGTCAACTTCTTTGGCGGCGACGGTTCGGGCAGAAAACGACAGAGGGTCCCAGTCATCATCACCGTCGATGGCCACGCCCTCGACGGGATCGGTCGAACCAAGCGGCGACCATTCGTCATCCGAAAGAAGCGGCTCGCCATCATCATGAGCCGCGGGCTTGGCGGAACGAGCGGCAGGAGCGCTCTGCGGTGTGCTCCTTCCCTGGGCTGCCATCAAAAACACCGCCGTCTCATCGGGACGCGGCGCACGAGGAGCCTCGGAGGCGATCGGCTTCACGCTGGCGCTCGATTGAGCGGCGGCCAAAAAGACAGCCGTCTCATCGGGACGAGCCGAAGAAAGAACCGTACGAGGAAGCTCCGTGCCGGCACCGGCGGCACGCAAGTACACGGCCGTCTCGCCCGGGTCAGCGGCGGCGGACCAGGCGTTTCGAATCTCGTTATCGAACGAAGAAGCCTCGGGCGCGGGCGCCTGAGGAGCCGACCCTTTTGCAAAGTGAGCTCCGCGCTTTGATTCTTCCTGCGGCATCGCTCAGTCCTCTCTCGTGATCGGGGCAACCGTCGCCCCGCAAAATGCAACTAAGTCATCGGGAGCAAGCTCAAGCTGATAGCCGCGCTTGCCACCCGAGATAAAAATGGTATCCCAAAGGACGCATGTCTCATCGATCAGCGTCCGGAAGCGTTTTTTCATACCGACCGGACTGCAACCGCCGCGGACATACCCCGTCGCGGCAAGCAAATCTTTGACATGCATCATGGTCAGCGTCTTTTCGCCTGCGGCGCGCGCGGCGGCCTTGAGGTCGAGCTCGTCGGCAACAGGAATGCAGCACACGACATGGTCGTTGGACGGCGTCGTGCAGACCAGAGTCTTAAATCCCTGACCGAGCTCCTCGCCAAGCTGCTCGGAAATCGCGACGCCCAGACCTGACGATTCATCGCCATCGTCTTCGTACGTATGGAGAACATAGGAGATGCCGGCGCTTTCCAGCTCGCGCATCGCATTGGTTTTTGGCGTCTTAGCAGCCTTTGCCATGGCACATCCTTTCCCTCGCAGAGCGACGCAAGGATTAAGTATAGGGCCAATTCCGCCGCATATGCCATCTCGACACACAGAAGCGCCACCGAATCAGAAGGAATCGGTGGCGCGTCGGCACTACAACGTCTCTTTACTGCGCGTCGAGCTGCGCCTGACGCTCACGGTCACGCTTGAGCAGCGGCGCCAAGAACTTGCCCGTGTAGCTCTGCGAACATGCCGCGACTTGCTCCGGCGTGCCCGAGACCACGACGGTTCCGCCGCCATTGCCGCCCTCGGGGCCCATATCGATCAGGCGGTCGGCGACCTTGATGACATCAAGGTTGTGCTCGATCACCAGAACCGTGTTGCCTGCATCGACCAGGCGCTGCAACACGTCGAGCAGCTGGCGAACATCCTCAAAATGAAGGCCGGTTGTGGGCTCGTCCAAAATGTAGAACGTCTTGCCTGTCTGGCGACGATGAAGCTCCTTGGCGAGCTTCACACGCTGCGCCTCGCCACCCGAAAGCGTCGTAGCAGGCTGGCCCAAGCTCACGTAGCCCAGACCCACGTCATATAGGGTCTGCAGTTTGCGCTTGATCTGCGGGATATTCCCAAAGAAAGCCAGTGCCTCGGTGACACTCATGTCGAGCACATCCGAGATTGTCTTGCCGCGGTAGGTAACCTCGAGCGTCTCGCGGTTATAACGCTTGCCGCCACATACCTCACAGGGGACATAGATATCGGGAAGGAAGTGCATCTCGATCTTGATCTGGCCATCGCCTTTGCACGCCTCGCAGCGACCGCCGCTTACGTTAAAGGAGAAACGTCCCGGCGAGTAGCCGCGCGCCTTCGACTCCGGCGTGCTTGCAAATAGCGCACGCAGATCATCCCACAGGCCAATATAGGTCGCAGGGTTCGAACGCGGCGTGCGACCGATCGGTGACTGGTCGATATCGATTACCTTATCGATGCACTCAATGCCCTCAATCTTCTTGTACGGCCCCACGGGACGTGTCGAACGATGGATGGCATTCGTAAGCGCGGGCGCAATCGTATCGGTGACCAGGGAGCTCTTGCCCGATCCCGAAACACCGGTAACGACCGTGAGCGTACCGAACTCAATCTTGGCGGTAACGTTTTTGAGGTTATTAGCGCGGGCACCCGTGATCTTAAGACAGCCGCGGCCGGGCTTGCGGCGCTCATCGGGCACGCGGATCATCCGCTTGCCGGTCAAATAGGCACCCGTCATGGAATCGGGGCACGCCATGATATCGGCAGGCGTTCCTGCAGCGACCACGTTTCCGCCGTTAACGCCCGCACCGGGACCCATATCGATCACGTAGTCGGCAGCGCGAATTGTATCTTCGTCGTGCTCGACGACGATAACGGTATTACCGATATCGCGCAAGCGCTCGAGCGTCTTGATCAGGCGCTCGTTATCGCGTTGGTGGAGACCGATCGACGGCTCGTCCAGAATGTACAGAACGCCCATGAGGCCGGCGCCGATCTGCGTTGCCAGGCGAATGCGCTGGGCCTCACCGCCGGAAAGCGTCGCCGAGGCGCGATCGAGCGTCAGATAGTCGAGTCCGACATCGACCAGAAAACGCAGGCGCTCCAGGATTTCCTTGACGATGCGCCCGCCGATGAACTGCTGACGCTCGGTAAGCTCCAGGCCCTCAAAAAACTCGAGCGACTCGCGACACGACAGGCAGCAGACATCGTAAATGGACTTGCCGCCCACGGTGACGGCAAGCATCTCGGGACGCAGGCGAGCACCGTGACAGCTCGAGCATGGCTCTTCGCGAATGTATTTCTCCAAGCGAGCTCTGGTGTTCTCGTTCGTCGTCTCGTTGTAGCGCTCGTACAGAATGTTGCGCACGCCCGAGAACTTAGTGTCCCACTGGCTGCGACGCCCATCGAGCTTTTGATAGTCGACCGAAATCTTCGTGTCGCCCATGCCATCCAAAAACGCACGACGCACCCGCGGGGGCAGGTCCTCCCATGGCGTATCGGCACTCACCTTAAAGTGTTTGCAGACCGCAGCAAAAATCTGCGGATAATAGTTGGAATTGCCGAACAGGCTGCCAAAAACTCCGCCGGCAATCGACTTTGAGGGGTCTTCAATCAGCGCCTCGGCATCGACTGTCTTTTTAAAGCCCAGGCCATCGCACTCGGGACATGCACCATAGGGCGCGTTGAATGAGAAATCACGCGGCTGCAGGTCGTCGATGGAATGCCCGTGCTCCGGGCACGCCAGTGCCAGCGAATACTCCAGCAGCTCGCCCTCGGTTCCCTCGGGAGCGTCGCGGTCGGGCAGCATGTACACGTTCACGTTACCGTGCGCCAGTGCCGTCGCCTGCTCAACGGACTCGGCAATGCGACCCAGGGAGTTCTCTCGAATCACGATACGGTCGACCACGACCTCAATGTCGTGTTTGAACTTCTTGTCCAGGTCGATAGGGTCGTCAAGCGAGCGCACCTCGCCGTCGACGCGCACACGGCTAAAGCCCTCCGCACGCAGGTCCTCAAACAGCTTGGCATATTCGCCCTTGCGTCCACGAACCACCGGCGCCAACACAAACGCGCGACGGCCCTCCCCCGCCGCCAGCACCTTATCGGCGACCTGATCGGTCGTCTGACGCTCAATGACGCGACCGCACTCAGGACAGTGCGGCGTTCCCACGCGAGCAAACAGCAGACGCAGATAGTCGTAAATCTCGGTTACGGTGCCCACCGTCGAGCGTGGGTTTTTGGACGTTGTCTTCTGATCGATCGACACAGCCGGCGACAGGCCGTCAATCGAGTCCAGATCGGGCTTGTCCATCTGGCCCAAAAACTGACGCGCATAGCTCGAAAGGCTCTCGACGTAACGGCGCTGGCCCTCGGCATAGATGGTATCGAACGCCAGTGAGCTCTTGCCCGATCCGGAAAGACCGGTTATGACCACGAGCTGGTCACGCGGAATGGAAACATCGATATCGCGCAGGTTATGCTCGCGCGCGCCGCGAATAACGATAGAAGAATCAGACATGGAAGCTCCTTGCCTCCTACAACTTCAAATCACACTGACGATGAGTTTAGCGCACTCGACGCGCACAGATGTTCGTGATACAAGATTCGCAGACCTTTTGCGCTGTCTGACGCCGCAGACCGCACGCTCGGTCCGTACTTTCGAATACCGCCGATCGCCTGCCACGCGTCATGAATGACTCTCGCTCGCAAACGAGGGTACAATGACGCTCGTGTCACACCGCGGGGCTCCGGCCCCAACATATACAAAGGAGTCAAACATGGGTTGCGAGCACGCACAGGCAGCCGGCGGGCAAACGCCGCCGTCGCAATTTGAGGAGAATACGCTGTCCGAGGTCAAGCGCGTTATCGCCGTGCTTTCCGGCAAGGGCGGCGTCGGCAAGTCATTCGTCACCGGCGCCATCGCCACGGAGCTTTCCCGCCACGGTCACAAGGTCGGCGTCCTCGATGCCGATATTACCGGCCCCTCTATTCCTAAGATGTTCGGTATGAGCGGACGTCACGTCCACGCCCTCGGCAACCTTATGCTGCCCGAAATCTCCGAGCACGGCGTCAAGGTTATGAGCTCTAATCTGCTGCTCCAAAACGAAACCGACCCCGTCCTCTGGCGCGGTCCGGTTATCGCGGGTGCCATCAGGCAGTTCTGGAGCGAAACCTCATGGGGTCCCATCGACTACCTGCTGGTCGACATGCCTCCGGGAACGGGCGACGTCGCCCTCACTGTCTTCCAGTCGCTGCCCGTCGATGGCATCGTCATCGTCACGAGCCCGCAGGATCTGGTCTCGATGATCGTCGCCAAGGCGGTCAACATGGCCGAGAAGATGAACGTGCCCATTCTGGGAATCGTCGAAAACATGAGCTATATCGAGTGCCCCGATTGCGGCAAGAAGATCGAAGTCTTTGGCAAGAGCAAGCTCCCCGAGGTCGCCGAGCGTTACAACCTCGAGATCCTAGGGCAGCTTCCCATCAATCCTGCACTCGCCGAGGCTTGCGATAAGGGCGAGGTTGAGACCGCATTGCCCGACGGTATGCTGCCCCAGGCCGTCTCCGCCGTCGAGGCCATTGCCCCGCACGAGACCGCCGAGGCCTAAGTGAACACAAACGCCTCCTATGACGTCTTGGTAATCGGCGGCGGGGCCTCGGGTCTCGCCGCCGCCATTACGGCCGCACGCGCAGGCAAAAGCGTCTGCATCGTTGAGCGCGATGTTGCCTGCGGCCTTAAACTCCTTGCGACCGGCAACGGCCGCTGCAACCTTTCCAACGAATCAATTGATTTCCAGCGGTACAACCGCCCCGCATTCGTCGAATCCGTCATGGGTCCCCAGCCCGAGCAAGAGCTCGGCAGTTTCTTCTCCTCGCTGGGCATCATGACGACCTCCGAGGAGGGCCGGCTGTATCCGCGCTCCCTTCGTGCCGAATCGGTGCGCGATGCACTTCTCAACGCTTGCAATCACCTGGGTATCACCTTGATCTGTGGAGCAAACGTTGCCTCGGCATTCAAAGCGCCCGAGGGCTGGGCACTCCAAATAGATCGTCCCGCGCGAGCACTCAAGGCAAAAAAGCACGACGACCGAAAATCGGAGGTCCGCTCGCTTCGGAAGGCGCTTGCCGACACCCCTCGCAAGATCGAGACGCTGCAGGTAAAGGCCGTAATTATCGCTACGGGCGGCAGCCCCGCCGACATCGCGAAGACGTTCAATCTTCCCCTCACACCGCAGCACCCCGTCCTCTGCCCCGTGTCGGCATCGGTCTTCGGCGACCAGGCTGCGCTCAAGACACTGGATGGCCTGCGCGTCCGCGCCCGCTCGACGCTCACCCGCAATCACGAGGAGCTCTGGCGCGAAGACGGCGAAGTGCTCTTCCGAACCTTTGGCATCTCGGGCGTTGCCGCCTTTAACCTCTCCCGTCGCGTCCAGCGCGGAGACACGATTCTGCTCGACGTTTTCCCCGACCTCTCCAAAGACGAGTTGCTCGATATGCTCAACCAGCGAGTTGAGTTGCTCGGCGGTTTTTCGCCCTGCGACCCCCGCTGGCTCGACGGCATGCTCGCCCCGCAGTTCTCACACGTTGTCTGCACCGCATTCGAACAGTGCCACCCCGGGTCGCACGACGTCATCCATCTAGTCTCAATCCTCAAGCACTTTAAGTTGCTCGTCGAGGGAACGACAGAGGAGCGTTCGGCCCAGGTCACGCGCGGCGGCGTGCCCATCGAGAGCGTCCCAGCTCCCAACCTCTGCGTGAGCAACGCGGCAGGCGCCCCACTTTACATCTGCGGCGAGGCGCTCGACATCGATGCCGATTGCGGCGGTTTCAACCTTGCGTGGGCTTGGATCTCGGGTATTCGCGCTGCAAGCAGCCTATAGCCGCGCAGTCTATAATCAAAACGCATTCGGGCCGTCTGGGACACCGGGCGGCCTCTTTCTTGCATCTAAGGAGACCTCGATGATCGAAATCACCCAAGTCCACGCGTCACTCGATGAGGCCGGCGACGAAACTGCCTGCCTTGCTATTGGTAGACGCGCAGCCAAACGAGCCCTGCGATGCGAGGATTCCCAGATTAAAGCCATTGAGCTCCATCGCAAGTCAATCGACGCCCGTAAAAAGCGAGATGTCCATTTTATTTTGAGCTTTCGAGTTGAGCTGACAAGCTCCCGACTCGAGCAGGAGATGGTCGACCGCGTCGCCGAGCGTAACCGCTCGCGCATCCGCATGGTAGACGGTGAGGCTCCTTCATTCCCCAACCCTGTCCCGAATGCACCCAAAGAGCGCCCCGTCGTCGTCGGTGCCGGATGCGCTGGCCTTTTCGCCGCGCTCACCCTTGCCGAAGCGGGTCTGAAGCCCTTGCTTATCGAGCGCGGCGACCCCGCACTTCGCCGCTCGGAAGCGATTGATCTCTTTCTTAAGGAGCGTGTCCTCGACCCCGAAAGCAATATCCAATTTGGCCTGGGCGGCGCAGGGACCTTCTCGGACGGCAAGCTCAACACGGGAACCAAGAATCCTGCCCATCGACTGATTCTTGAGACCTTCGTCGAAGCGGGCTCACCTCGCGACATCCTGTGGGACGCCAAGCCGCACATTGGCTCTGACATCCTCCCCACCGTCGTCACCAACATTTCTCAACGCATCGAGCAGCTCGGTGGAACCGTCCGCTATCGAACAAAGCTCGTCAATATTCGAACCGATGGATCTGGCGCCATCACCGGCGTCGATGTCCAACCGCCCCAAGAAACCACAAGCGAGACAATCGCCACAAAGCACCTCATTCTCGCCTGCGGCCATTCCGCCCGCGACGTATTCGAGCTTCTCAAAGAACATAACGTTGCCCTCGCGCAAAAGACCTTTGCCATGGGCGTGCGCATCGAGCATCCACAGCGCGACATCGACCGTGCCCAATATGGCCCTTCGGCGGGACACCCGGCACTCGGAGCAGCCCCCTACAAGCTTGTCGCCCATCTCCCCAACGGCCGCAGCGTGTTCTCGTTTTGTATGTGCCCCGGCGGACAGGTTGTCGCGGCTTCTTCCGAGCAGGGCCATCTGTGCGTCAACGGTGCCAGCCTCAATGCTCGCGACGGGCGCAACGCAAATGCCGCCCTGCTCGTTAACGTCACGCCTGAGGACCTTCCCAACGATGACCCGCTCGCCGGCATCGAGCTCCAGCGTGCCTGCGAGGCGGCCGCCTATCGCCTGGGCGGCTCCAACTGGAACGCACCGGCACAGCTCGTCGGAGATTTCCTCGCAGGACGCGCCAGCAAGGCGCCCGGAAAGGTAAAGCCCACCTATCCGCTTGGTGTGACCTGGACGGCAATTGACGAAGCCCTGCCGCAGCATATCGTCGAGTCGCTCCGCCTGGGACTTCCCCTACTCGGAAAAAAGCTACGAGGCTACGACCGCCCCGATGCCGTTCTTACCGGCGTGGAGACTCGTTCGAGCTCACCGGTTACTGTCACCCGAGACCGAACGTGCCATGCCGTGTCGACCCCGGGCCTCTACCCTTGCGGTGAGGGAGCTGGATATGCCGGCGGCATCATGAGCGCGGCCACCGACGGCATTCGTTGTGCCGAAGCCCTGATCGCAGACCTCTAGCGCACGAATTCCAGCACGCAAAAGACACAGGCCCCGAGCTCCACAGGGAACTCGGGGCCTGTTCGCTATTTCTTAAACCGTGCACCCTGGCGTTTTCTGCCCGATGCGAACGTGGAACCCTTGCGGGCCTGCGAACGTAAGCGCTCGATCGTCTCGTCCTCAGACGCACCCTCGAGCATCGCCCGAATCTGAACGACGGCATCGCGCAGGCGCGCCGCCTCCTCAAAGTCCATGGCGGCAGAAGCGTTGCGCATATCCTCTTCCATGGTTTCGACGATCCGCACAAGCTCGTCATGCGGCAGTTCTTCCAACTGCTCCGCAAGTGTCTGCTCGGGTGCCACCGTTTCCGGCACGCCGCCCTCGCCCGACTCATCGGGCGTATAGAATGCGCCATGGCCAAGGGAGTCGCCCTTCGAGCGCCCCTTGGAACCCACGGTTTTTTCGGCCTCGGCAATAAAACTTGAGATGTCGTTGATGGCTTTGCGCACCGTCTTGGGCACAATGCCATGCTCTTCGTTATATGCCATCTGAATCTCGCGGCGGCGCCGCGTCTCCTCGATGGCCTCTTTCATCGAATCGGTCACAACGTCCGCATACATGATGACTTCGCCATCGGCGTTACGGGCCGCGCGGCCAATCGTCTGAATCAGCGAACGGCGGTTGCGCAAGAAGCCTTCCTTGTCGGCGTCGAGAATTGCCACCAGCGAGACCTCGGGGAGATCCAAGCCCTCGCGAAGCAGGTTGATGCCAACGAGGACATCGATCTTGCCCTCGCGCAGCGTTCGCAGGATCTCGACACGGTCCATTGTCGCCGTATCAGAGTGCATGTAATTGACCTTAATGCCCGCGTCGAGCAGATGGTCGGTCAGGTCCTCGGCCATGCGCTTGGTCAACGTGGTCACCAGCACGCGCTCCTTGCGGGCAACGCGCTCGCGAATCTCGTCCTCAAGATCGTCAATCTGACCGCGAACCGGACGCACATCGATCTTGGGATCGAGCAGACCGGTCGGACGAATAATCTGCTCAACGTCGTTCTGGCTCACCCGCAGCTCATAGTCGCCCGGTGTTGCCGAAACGTAGATGAACTGGGGTATCCTTGCCTCAAACTCATCGAAACGAAGCGGGCGGTTATCGAGCGCCGAGGGCAGGCGAAAACCGTGTTCCACCAGTGTCACCTTACGCGAGCGGTCACCTTCGTGCATACCGCGAATCTGCGGCACCGTCACATGGCTCTCATCGATGATGCAGAGCATATCTTTGGGAAAGTAATCGATTAGGGTAAACGGCGGCTCGCCCGGCTTGCGACCATCCAGATGACGCGAGTAGTTCTCGATGCCGTTGCAAAAGCCCATCGTCTCGAGCATCTCAAGATCATAATCGGTGCGCTGCTGCAGACGCTGCGCCTCGAGCAACTTGTCGGTCGCCTTGAGCTCCGCCACGCGCTTCTCGCACTCTTCGCTGATCGATTTCAGAGCCGCCTTGACCTTCGGCTTCTCGGTCACGTAGTGCGATGCCGGCCATACGGGAATGGCCTCATACTCACGAAGCATCTCACCGGTGACCTCATCGATCTCGTCAATCAGCTCGACCTCATCGCCAAAGAACTCAAACCGCAACGGATGCTCGGCATAAGGCGGATACACGTCGACAACATCGCCGCGCACGCGGAACGTGCCGCGTGCCAGGTCATAGTCATTGCGATCATATTGAATGTCGATAAGTGCATGGATAAAGTCATCGCGCTCGAGCGGCACCTTTTTGTCGACGTTTGGAGCCAGACCCGCATAGTCCTCAGGAGAGCCAATGCCATAGATACACGAGACCGATGCGACAACGATCACATCGCGTCGAGAGAGCAGCGATGCGGTCGCCTGATGTCGCAGCATCTCGACCTCTTCGTTAATCGAGGAGTCTTTCTCGATATATGTATCGCTTTGCGGCACATACGCCTCGGGCTGATAGTAGTCATAGTACGAGACGAAGTAGACCACAGCGTTGTTGGGAAAGAACTCTTTGAGCTCGCTCGCAAGCTGAGCGGCGAGCGTTTTATTCGGAGCCATGACCAGCGTCGGCTTTCCCAGGGCCTCAATAGTCTTTGCCATCGTGAAGGTCTTGCCCGAACCAGTCACGCCCAGCAAAACCTGATAGCGGTCTCCGTCCCTCACGCCCTGCACAAGCGACTCAATGGCCTTAGGCTGGGAACCGGCAGGCTCATAGGGAGACACGACCTTAAACGGCACGTCAGAGCCTTCAACGCCAAAGCGCTTAAGTTCACCACCAACGCGTTCTACTTCAAATTCCGCCATGGATACTCCTAACTCATATATCTGCTGTATACGCAGGCGGCAGGCATAGTCCTATACGAACCGATCGGGATAGAGGGTCTTGTAGCGAGCCCAGGCATTATTGACACGAATCAGATACGCCTGCGTCTCGGGAAAGGTGATTGCATTATGAAGCGACGTACTCTGCTGCGCCCATCCGTCGACATTGCCCATGCCGGCGTTATAGGCGGCAATGGCACTGTCAGTCGACCCGTTAAAATACGCTAGAAGATACGAGAGATACGCACAGCCAAACTCGATATTCGTAGCCGGATCGTTAAGGTTGTCGGCCGAATACTCGCCACCGTCGACAAGGCCCTTGGCGATCATATCCTGGGCAGTCTCGGGCATCAGCTGCATCAATCCCTGAGCACCCTGATTCGACTCGGCCCCGGGATCCCAATTCGATTCAGACTTAATGACAGCGCACACCAGATATGGATCCAGATTATGCGAAATACTGGATTGCTTTACATACGCCTCGTAGTCAATCGGATACAGCGGCTTAAAGAAAGCGGCAGGAGCATACGAGTAAACGAATGAGATAAGGCCGAAGGCAAAAACGGCAGCTAGCGGTATAAGGCGATACCACGTAAGGAAACGTGTCTTAGGCATCGGCCTCCTCCTTATCCACTACATCCCCGAACCCATGGCATGCAAGCCATGAGTCAAGCTGCTCAAAGAGCGAATTATCGCCTGAGGCATTATCAATCACCGTTGTAGCGAGATTGCACAGCGCAGACTCATCGGGCTGACAAGCAGAACGGGCATCGAAATCAGATGGCTCCATGCCACGTTGAATAGCGCGCTCGCGACGAACTGACAAAGGGGCGCTAATGACCAGAATTTCATCAGCCAAGCCAAATGCATCCTCAAAACCAGTCGGAGCAGAAACCTCGACCACCGCAAAGGGGTAACGGGGAGATGAAACCGTACAACAAACCGGATCGAGAATCCTCAGCGAAAGCTGTTCAATCAGAACGGGATGCACGATGCCATTGAGTCGTGCGACCGAATCAGGAGAAGCGAAAGCTCGAGAAGCGAGGATGCTGCGGCGAATGCCGCCTTCCTCATCCAAAATGTCCCAACCGAATTCATCCGCGAGTGCATTGACGATATCAGAGCCCGGCACATACAGCGATTTTGCAAGCTCATCCAGATCGATAAGCATAGCGCCACGAGATTCGAAATAGCGGCAGGCAGTCGACTTACCCGAAGCAATATTGCCCAAGACAAAAACGGTAAACATCAAGTCCTCCCTAACGCCAATGGGAGTTATTATCGCGCAAATACAAAAGAAGGACTCAAAATACAGCCAAACAGTAAGACAGGCTAAACGAAGACGAGTTCGTGTATTACAACTCTCTATCAAACGCAAAAAAGGGGGAGGCCGCGA
>CAJMRJ010000010.1:0-21814 GCA_905215865.1 uncultured bacterium
GGCGCCGAACGGCTGGATAGAGACAACGCGACCGGTGTACTCCTCGCCAGGCTCGGGAACCTTGATGATGAGCTTGATGCGCTCGACAGCCTGATCGACAGACTCGCCGGTGCCGCCGACAAAGACGGTGCCGTCCTCCTGGATGTCGACCGAAGCGCCGGTCTCGTCCTGGATGCCGCGAATGACCTTGCCGCCGGAACCGATGACGTCGCGGATCTTATCGGTCGGAACCTGGATGGAGACGATACGCGGAGCGGTGCTGCGCGTGGTATGACGCGGCTCGGGGATCACATCGAGCATCTTCTGCAGAATGAAGGCACGACCCTCCTTGGCCTGCTGCAGGGCGCGGGCCAAGATGTCGAAGGTGAGGCCGGTGGCCTTGTTGTCCATCTGCAGGGCGGTGATGCCCTCGGTGGTGCCGGTGACCTTAAAGTCCATGTCGCCCAGGAAGTCCTCGAGACCCTGGATGTCGGACAGGACCACGGTCTTGCCCTCCTCCTGGATCAGGCCCATGGCGATACCGGAGACCGGGCGCTTAATGGGCACGCCGCCGTCCATAAGGGCAAGCGTGGAACCGCAGGTCGAAGCCATCGAAGAGGAGCCGTTGGACTCCATGACCTCGGAGACCACGCGGATGGCGTAGGGGAATTCGTTCTCGTCGGGGAGCACCGGAAGCAGAGCGCGCTCGGCCAGGTTGCCGTGACCGATTTCGCGGCGCTTGGGGCTGCCCATGCGGCCGGTCTCGCCGGTGCAGAACGGCGGGAAGTTGTAGTGGTGCATATAGCGCTTGCCCTCGGTGGGCTCGATGGTATCCAGACGCTGGCCCTCGTTGAGCATGCCGAGGGACAGGACGGAGAGCACCTGGGTCTGACCACGCTGGAACAGGCCGGAACCGTGAACGAGCGGCAGGTAGTTGTCCTTCACCATGATGGGACGAATCTCGTCGGCGGCACGACCGTCGACGCGCTCGCCGGTCTCGACGACCATGGTGCGCATGGCCTTCTTCTCGAGCTTCTTGAGTGCCACGGGGATCTCGCGCTCCCAGGCGGCCTGCTCCTCGTCGGTGAACTCGGCGCGGATGGACTCCTTCAGAGCCTCGACCTTACCGATGCGGGAAAGCTTGTCGGCATCGCGCAGGGCAGCGGCCATCTCGTCGTAGTGGGCGAAGATGCGCTCCTGGACCTCCTCGACGGGCTGGTCGAGCGGGTACTCCTTCTTAACGATAGCGCCGTTGACCTGCTCCCACTCGGCGACGAACTCGTCTTGGGCCTGGCAGAAGGCAGCGAGGGCCTCCTGACCAAACTTCATAGCGGCGAGCATGTCGTCCTCGGAGATCTCCTCGGCGCCGGCCTCGACCATCGAGATGAAGTCGGCAGAGCCGCCCAGCTCCAGGTCCAGGTCGGAGTTCTCGCGCTCCTCATAGGTGGGGTTGACGATAAACTCGCCGGTCTCCACGTTGCGGCCGATGCGCACGCAGGCAAGCGGGCCCTCGAAGGGTACGCCGCCGAGCGTCATGGCCAGAGAGGCACCCATGACGTTGATGACGTCGAAGGGGTTGACCTGATCGGCGACGAGCGAGGTGGCGACGATGTGCACCTCGTTGCGGAAGCCGTCCGGGAAGCTCGGGCGGATCGGGCGGTCGATCATACGAGCCGTGAGCGTGGCCTTCTCGCTGGGACGGCCCTCGCGCTTGAGGTAACCGCCCGGGATACGGCCGGCAGCGTACATCTTCTCGTTGAAGTCGACGGTCAGCGGGAAGAAGTCGTAATTCTTGCGCTCCTTGGAGACGACCACGGTGTCGAGCATCGTGGTGTCACCCTGCTTGACCAGACAAGCGCCGGTGGCCTGCTTGGCAAGCTCGCCGGACTCGAAGGTGTAGGTCTTGCCGTACAGCTCAAAGGTCTTGGATACGAGTGTCATTGTTCTCCTTTACCCCACAGGCCCCTTGCCTGCGGGCTTCTCATGTGACGTGGGCCCCCTGCCCCCGCCACGCTTCAGAGCGTGATTGTTCACGCCCTTACACAAAAAGAGCGCCCCGCTGCGCAGGACGCTCTTAGCATGTACAAATCCTTACTGGATGTTGTCGCGGATGCCCAGAGCCTTGATGAGCTCACGGTACTCGACGATGTCGTTCTTCTTGATGTAGGAGAGAAGACGACGACGACGGCCAACGAGCATGAGCAGGCCACGACGGGTGTGGAAGTCCTTCTGGTGGGACTTCATGTGCTCGGTCAGCTCCTTGATGCGCTCGGACAGGATGGCAACCTGAACCTTGGGGTTACCGGTATCGACCGGGGAGTTACCGAACTGGGCGGTCAGCTCCGCCTTGCGCTCTTTGGAAACAGTCATTGTTTCACCTTTCGTTTCGCGTCGCCCGCGGGCGACTCTATTCGCCTCGGACTGGGAAGCCGCCGGTGGAGCGAGCATCCAAGGTCGAGGTACCAACAGGTCGGTATGTTACCACAAGCGGCGCGCGCCTGCGCATCATCACCGACCCAACATGAATTCCATCGCACGGAGCCGCTGATCGGTGTGCGTGGCGGCCCAAACATGCGAAAGCCCCAGCAAAAATGCAGCCGTATGCGGATCGATTCGCTCGGCCATAAGGGTATCGAACGTCATGGACATCAGGGCGCGCAGCCATGCGACCTCGCCGGTTGAGACCAACTCGGCACCCGGAACGCTCGACGCGCATGAGCCGCACATGAGGCCGCCCGCCTGGGGCGAAAAATACGACAGCATGGGGTCTCCGCACAGCACGCATGCCGAGAAATCGGGTCGGTAACCAACGTGCGACAGCAGTTTAAAGACAAAGGCCGCCACGAGCAGGTCCATATGTGCCGAGTCGAGCCCGCTGCCTACAAGTGTGAGCGCCCGCTGCGTGATGGCAAAGGTAAATGGATCCTCGGCATCCTCGAACGAGCACACGCGCGCAACCTCGGCAATCGCGCTGGCGGCACAGGTCGTCTCGTAGTCAGGAGCAGAACCGAGCGGCGCCTCCATAAGCTCCGCCTGGGAAACCACGTCGAGCGACCGTCCATGCGCGAGCAGCATATCGACGGTACAGAAAAGCTCACAGCGTGCGGCCAGGCGCCCACCGGGCTTGCGGGCGCCCTTTGCCACGGCACGCACCTGCCGCCCCCGTTCGTCGAGCATCGTCAAGATCAGGTCGGTTTCCTTGAGCTTCGTCTTGTCGAGGACGAGCACCTTTGTGCGATATGTGCGAGAGCCTGCCATGAACGCCGAGGCTTAATCTTCGGCGTTATAGCCAAAGCGGCGGATCTGCGCCTCGTCATCGCGCCAGCCGGCCTTGACCTTCACGTCGAGCTCCAAAAAGACCTGAGTGCCAAAGATGCGCTCAAGATCGCGACGGGCATCGATGCCGATATGCTTGATCATCTCGCCGCCCTTGCCAATGATGATGCCCTTCTGCCCCTCGCGCTCGACGTAAATCGTGGCGTGCACGCGCAGGACCTTCTTAGTCTGCTCGAGCGCGTCACAGATGACGCCCACGGAGTGAGGGATCTCGTCGCGGGTGCGACGCAGAACCTTCTCACGCACAAACTCGGCCACGAGGGTCTCGTCGGACGCGTCGGTGCCCATGTCCTCGGGGAACCAGCGCGGGCCCTCGGGCAAGAAGTGAGCTACGGTCTCGATAAACGAATCGACGTTGAAGTTCTTGACCGACGACGTCACAATCTCGTCGTCATATTCCATGAGCTCGTGGGCTGCCTTAAGCTGCTCCATGACCTGTGCGGGATCGGCCTCGTCGGCCTTCGTAAGCACCAGGACCTTTTTGGAGCGGGCATTCTTGACGCGCTCGGCGACCCAGGCGTCTCCCCTGCCAATCGGCTTGGTGGCGTCGATCAGAAACGCGACGACGTCTACGTCATTGAGCTCAAACAGGGCACTCTTATTAAGCTCGGAGCCCAGGCCGTCCTTGGGCTTGTGGATACCCGGCGTATCAACGAAGACAAGCTGATAGCCGGGGCGGTTAACCACGGCGCGCATACGACGGCGGGTCGTCTGGGCCACCGGAGAGGTAATGGCGACCTTCTTGCCGTAACAGGCGTTGAGCAGCGTGGACTTGCCGGCGTTGGGGCGACCGACCAGGGCCACAAAACCGCTGCGGAAACCGGGTTCCACGTCGCCAAAGCCCGCGAGGCTCTCATCCTCGTCGCACAGGGCATCGAGATCCTCGTCGCTCATACCCTCAAACGGGTCGAACTCCTCGACCTCGTCAAACGAATCGGCACCTTCAGCCTCGTCCAGGACCTCGTCATCCAAAACGTCATCGGTAGGCTGTATATTGTCGGACATGGGAATCCCTTTCTAAATAAAGTCGAGCGCGTGGGCAAAGACAAGCAGGCCCACGATCGCGGCGGTAATGGAAAGAACGTATATAGAGGCAGCGGCAATATCCTTCGCGCGCTTGGCCAGCGGATGCAGCTCTTGGGTCGCCAGGTCGACAATCGCCTCCATGGCGGTATTGCACAGCTCGCCGTGAATCACCAGGCCGCAGCAGATGATGACCGTAGCCCACTCGGCAATATCGAGCTCCACGATGCAGCCGGCAATAACGGTGCACACGCCCGCCACGAGCATGACCTTGATATTGCGCTCGGTCTTGACGGCGGTGACGAAGCCCTCCATAGCGTATGAGAACGACTTTAAAAAGGACGGATGGTCCTTGTTCGATCCGGGAATCATAGACGGCTCCTAGTCGTGGGCATGATTGGTTATGGGGCCAACGTGGACCAGCTTGGGGTCCTCGCCTCGCTCAAGCGCCAGATCGCGCAGGATTGCATCCTCGCGTGCCTCCATGACCTCGGCTTCATCGTCCTCGATATGGTCGTAACCCAGCAGGTGCAGCATTCCGTGCACGAGCATTAGTCGGCACTCATCGGCGGGGCTGTTGCCAAAGCCGGGGGCCTGGCGGGCAATGACCTGCGGGGCCAGGATAATATCGCCGAGCTCGAGCGTCTCGTCGGCGGGAATGTCCTCGTCAAAGGCCGAGTCACATTCAAACGAGAGCACGTCGGTCGTGCGATCGATGCCACGCCACTCAAGATTGAGCTCGTGCATCTCGTCCTCATCGACATACGAAAGGGAAATCTCGACCTCACGCTCAACGCCCTCGGCAGCAAGCACAACTCCGCAGATGTGCTCCACCTCCTGGGCATCGAGCAGCGTATCGAGCTCGGCATCGTTGCTGATCAATACACTCAACGGGACTCCTTTCGATCGTGTGCGCGCTGCTCGCGCGCATCGTCGTATGCATCATAGGCCTCAACGATGCGGCCCACCAGGGCATGGCGCACCACATCGGCGCGCTCCAGGTGAGAAAACGCCACATCGTCGACACGGCCCAAAATCTTCTCAACGTCGGCAAGACCGCCGCGACGACCCACCAGGTCACGCTGGCTCAGGTCGCCGGTAATCACGAACTTGGAATTAAAACCCAGGCGCGTCAGGAACATCTTCATCTGCTCGGGCGTCGTGTTTTGTGCCTCGTCGAGCACCACAAAGGCATCACTCAGCGTTCGACCGCGCATGTAGGCGAGCGGGGCGATCTCGATCACGCCACGCTCCATAAGCTCATCGGTGCGTTCGCGATCCATCATGTCAAAGAGGGCATCATAGAGCGGGCGCATATACGGGTCGATCTTTTCCTCGAGGGTGCCAGGCAAAAAGCCCAGGTTCTCCCCCGCCTCGACAACCGGGCGCGTCAGGATCAGGCGGCCTACCTCATGGCGCTTGAGCGCGGCGACGGCGAACGCCATGGCCAGATAGGTTTTACCGGTACCGGCAGGACCGAGGCCAAACGTGATGGTAGAAGAGCGGATGGCATCCACATAGCGCTTTTGACCGAGCGTCTTGGGGCGGATGACGCGACCGCGATACGATAGCAGCACGTCATCACGCAGCGACGAGGCATCATGCTCGCCGTCGCGCAGAACGGCAAGACAGCGCGAGACATCATCGGCAGAAAGCGTACGCCCGGCAGCAGCCTCACGAAAGGCATATTCGAAAAAACGAGCGACCAGCTCGACCTCATCTGAATCGCCGCTCACGGCAACACTGTCACCGCGGGCAACCACATGGGCGCGCACCAGGTTCTCGAGTGCACGAAGGACGCCGTCGCCGGCGCCCAAAACGCGCGAGGGGTCGATACCCTCGGGAACGGTAAGTCTAATCTTCGAGGCTTCCATGAACCTCCCTGCGTGCATGGACCAAGCCGGAATCATCGACTCCGATGATAGCAACATCGAGCAGGCACGGGGCTGTGAGTCCACAGGTATCATCAAGACGGGCATGATGGAACGAGCCGAGCGTCAAATTGTCACCGTACTCAAGCACGGCGCGCTCGACGGTACCCACGCGACGGCGGGCATCGGCAACCGCAAGCTCCTGTGCGGCGGCGCGCATGCGACGGCTGCGCTCGGCCATGACCTCAGGGGGTACCTGGTCGGGCATGTCGGCGGCGAGGGTGCCGGGGCGCTTGCTATAGCGGAACACGTGCATGCGCGAAAAGCCCACGCGACGGCACAGCGCCAGCGACTCCTCGAACTCCTCGTCCGTCTCGCCAGGAAAACCGACGATGACATCGCACGAAAGAGACACCTGTGGCAGGTTAGCGCGGATCATGCGCACCGTATCCTCAAAGGCCTCGGCACTATAGGGACGACCCATGCGATGCAGCGTCACCGTGCAGCCAGACTGCACGGGCAGGTGCAAAAACGGGGCGATACGCTTCGGGTAGCGAGCCATCACCTTGAGCAAGCGCTCGGAAATATCCATGGGTTCCACCGAGGAGATGCGCACGTGGGCAATCTCGGTGCGCTCCATGATGGCCTGGAGCAGCTCATCGATCTCGACATGTTCGTCGGTCGCGCTCTTGCCGTCATAGGCACCCAGGTTCACGCCGGTCAGCACGACCTCGGGCACGCGGGCCTCCTGGGCTTCACGCACCTGTTCGAGCACGGACTCGACGGGCACGGAGCGCTCGGGGCCGCGGGCCTTCCACACGATGCAATAGGTGCAGCGGTGGTTGCAGCCATCCTGGATCTTCACGCCCAGCCGCGAACGACCGAGCGCATCGACCACGTCACCATCGCTGCAGGCGGGCACGCTATCGGATTCGACACCTAGCACCTCGCAGACGCGCTCGGCGACGTCTATCTTGGACGGTTCGGCGATCACGCGGTCGGAGAGCTCCAGCAGCTCCTCGGGATGCAGGTTGACGACGCAGCCGGTTACGACCACGTAAGGCTCGCCCGGATAGGCCAGGGCATGACGGACGGCCTTGCGGGTCTTGGCCTCGGCCTCCCCCGTCACGGCACAGGTATTGATAACGATCAGATCGGCGTCCTGGGGCTCCACCATCGCAAAGCCCAGGCGCATAAGATCGGCAGTGATACGGTCTGACTCAACCCGGTTGACACGGCAACCGAGATTGACGACGGAAATATGGGGTGCGAGCACACGGGCTCCTTAATCGAGGATGTCGTCGAGGGCACTCTTGATACGGTCGGTCACCGACTTCTTACCGGATGCGACGTCATCGCCCATCTCGTCGGCAAAGGCGCGAAGCAGTTCGCGCTGCTTATTGGAGAGATTGGTGGGGACGACCACGCGCAGCTGCACGACCAGACGACCGCGCGAACCGCCACCGCCGATACGCGGCATGCCGTAATTGTTAACGCTCACGGTGTCACCGTACTGTGTGCCGGCGGGAACCGTCACCTTGACGACCTCGTCAGGCATAATGCCCTCGACCTCAATCTCGCAACCGAGCGCGGCCTGCGCAATCGAGATATCACTCACCAGATACAGGTCATCGCCATTACGCTTAAAACGCTCGTGGTCGGCGACACGCACGTTGACGATCAGGTCGCCCGACGGCTCGCCACGAAGGCCGGCCTCGCCAAAACCGCTCACGCGCAGCTGGCGACCGGTCGAAACACCGGCGGGAATATCGATGTCAATCTTTTCGTGAGAAGGCGTGCGGCCCTGGCCATCACAGGTCTCGCAGGGATGATCGATGACCGTGCCTTCGCCGTGGCAGTCGGGACAGGGCGAAGAGGACTGAACCTGGCCCAGGAAAGAACGCTGGACCGTCGTCACATAGCCTGTGCCGTGACAGCGGCTGCACTGCTTTTCGGTAGCGCCCTCGGCCTTGCCGGTACCATTGCAGTCATCGCAAGGGGCAAGACGATCGTAGCTGATCGTCTTTTTGCACCCGAGCGCCGCCTCCTCGAGCGTCACCGAAAGGGAGATGGCCATATCGCGACCGCGACGGCGCTCGCGACGGCTGCGAGCGCCACCGCCGGCGCCACCGCCAAAGAACGACGAGAACAGGTCGTCCATGCCCATGCCGCCAAAGATATCGTTGATGTCGACATAGCCAGAGCCACCAGGGCCGTCAGCGGTGCCGTAACGGTCGTAGTTAGCACGCTTCTGCTCGTCGGAAAGAACGGAATAGGCCTCGTTGAGCTCTTTGAACTTGGCCTCGGCCTCGGGGTCGTCTGAAACATCCGGGTGTACCGTACGGGCTTTCTTTAGAAACGCGCGCTTGATCGTCCGCGCGTCGGCATCCTTGTCAACGCCAAGTACCTCGTAGTAATCCCTATTTTCCGACACGACCGAATCCTTCCAACTTTCATTATTGTCACAGTGCGTCCTATACCCAAGCTGGGCCGGCCGCAAACAGAGGGTTTGATGTTATTGCATCCCGTAGGGCGAAAGCATGGCCTGCTGCGAGCAGCTCGCAAACCAGACCGACACGAGCGCAAACATAAAGCCGTTGGCAAAACCATTGGCAAACTGCATCGCGCCGCGCTTCCACCACAGCAGGCTGCGATGAAGCACGCCGTCCGACAGCACCATGAACAAGCCCATGGCAAACGGAATGAAGCACATCATGGCGAAGGCGGAGAACACGCCCGAGATGGCCGACAGCACCAAAAACGGAGCGATAATGCCCATGAGGTAGAAGCCGGTGCGAGCCTTACCCTCCAGGCGCTCGGCCTCGACGTGCGCACGACCGACCAGATCGCCGCCCGAAGCGCCGTTCGTGCCGGCGTGACCCATGTTGGGGATGCGCACCTCGTCGCCATCATGCGTGCCGGCGGGAAACTCAATCGTCTGTTCGGAGGTCACACGGACACGGCCGCTGCCACTGCAATCGGGGCAGGGGTCGGCAACGACCTTGCCGGAACCGCCGCACTCAGGACAAACCGTCTGGAACGTGCCCGCACCAAACAGGAAGGACAGGTCCACATCGATATGGCCGCGTCCACCGCAGCTCGGACAGGCGTGGGCATGCTCTGACGAAACGGAGCCCGATCCACCACAATGTCCGCAGGTGTCAAAGCGGGTGTAGCGAACGGTCTTGTGGGCACCGCTCTTGGCCTCCTTGGCGTCGAGCTTGATATCGACGACCACGTTGGCGCCACTCTCGGGATTGTAGGCCGCCTGGCCGCGACGGGGCTGGCCCCAGGCGCCCCCGAAGGGGAAACCGCCGTCAAAGGGATTGCCGTAACCGGCGCTGCCGGCATAGCCACCGCCATAGGGCGAAGCCGTCGGTGCACCGGCAAAGGGATTGCCCGACCGCATGGCGTCGTAACGCGCACGCTTCTGCTCGTCCGAGAGCACGGCGTAGGCCTCGGAAACCTCTTTAAACTTTTCCTCAGCATCCGGCTCTTTATTGACGTCCGGATGGAGCTTGCGGGCCTTTTGTTGGAAAGCCTTTTGAATATCACGCGAGGTGGCGTCCTTGGAGACGCCCAAAATCTCGTAGTAATCTTTTTCGTTCATCGTCGCCATGCGCGGCAACCTCCTGCTCACAGCAGCGTATATATTGCGGTAATTCTACCCGAGCGGCCTAGGCTAGACCCCAAAACAGCTCGAACAGCATATTTCCATCGAGCCAGCCCAGGTGTGTCGGCGCTAAACGGGCGCGGGCGCGACCTGCGATAACGTCTTTTGAGGTGACACACCCCACATGTCCTTCAGCATGATCGGGCACCCAAGCGGCAAGACCCAATTCGAGCGCGCGATCGCAGGCAGCTGCCAGCTCGTCTGCAGCAATCACGCTTGCCGAGTGAACCAACAGTTCGGGCCTAATGCCGCGCGTCATGCGGCAGGCGAGCATCAAATCCTCGGCCGCCGCCTCGCGATGCGACAGGTGCTCGGCCTCAAACGCTGTCGCGCCATCGTCACGTTGCACCAGTCGCACGCGGTGCGCATCGTCACGAGCGGGAACGTCAGGAAACAGCCCGGCCAAGCGATCGAAATCCTCGGTATCGAGCATACCCGCGGCAGAACGACCCAAACCCAGATAGCCCTGTCCGGTCCAATAGGCAATGTTGTGGGCGCATTCATGCCCATCGAGCGCGTAGCTCGCCACCTCATACGGATGGTAGCCCGCCGAACTCAGCCGCTCGCGCGCAACGTCCATGCATGCGGCTTGGAAATCCTCATCGGGCTCGAGCGACTCATCGCGGCACGCCATGCGATAGAGGGGCGTCCCCTCCTCGAGCGTGAGCGGGTAAACCGACACATGATGCGGAGCCGCCGTCAGCACGCCATCGAGCGTGCTATTCCAACTTGCTGCAGTCTGTCCGGGAAGCCCACACATAAGATCGCACGACACGTCAAGCCCAGCGTTCTTGACCGTCGCAATGGCAGCGAGCGCCCGGTCGGCATCGTGAATACGGCCAATCACAGCAAGCTCGGCGTTGTCGAGGGTTTGGACTCCCAGAGAAATGCGCGTGACGCCCACCCCGGCAAGCGCCGCGGTGAGCTGCGAAGTCAACGACTCAGGATTAGCCTCGCAGGTAAACTCAACGGGCTTGCACCACATGGAGATACGACGGGCAAGTTTCACCAGGCGCTCCCCCGCCAGCGACGGCGTGCCGCCGCCTACGTAGACCGTGCGGATCTGCCCGAGTGCCCCAGCGTTGCCAAAGGCATCGAGTCGCGCATACAGGTGCTCAAAATAGGCATCGAGCGCAGCGTCCAGGTCGCACGGCGCCACGCTTTGCGAGTCAAAGTCGCAATAGCGGCATTTTTGAGCGCAAAACGGCACGTGCACATACAGCGCGGTAACGGCCACCCTTAAGCCTCCAGCGGATGAGCGGGCACCGACTCACCGGCGGCAAGCGCGGCCTCGCAGGCCACCACATCGCGCTCGATATCATCGACCAATGCCATGAACTCCTCATACGTAGAGCAACGCACCACCTGGGCGCGCCAGGCGGCGGCATGGGGCATGCCCTTTAAGTACCAGCTTGCATACGTACGGGCGCGCGACATAAGCGGCAGAAGCTCGTGCGTCAACGTCAGGTGCTCACGCAGAGCCTCCAGGCGCTCGACCGAGGAGCGAGAAGGAACCGGCGTGCCGTCGAGTGCAAGGGCTCGGGCATCGCCGAACACCCACGGATTGCCGTAGATGCCGCGCGCGATAAACACTGCGCTGGCACCCGAGCCTCGCAGATGCTCAGCAGCGTCCTCGGCCGAGAACACATCGCCCGAACCAATCACGGGAATCTCGACAGCGTCGGCAACCTCATCGACGACAGACCAATCGGCCTGGCCCGTATAGAGCTGCGTGGCACAACGACCGTGCACGGCAACTGCAGAGGCGCCCGCCCCTTCGAGCATCTGGGCAAACGTTGCGGCGTTGCGATCCTCGGCATAAAAACCCTTGCGGATCTTCACGGTCACGGGAACATGCGCCGCGCCCACCGCTGCCTCGACAATCTTCTCGGCCAGGTCGGGCGTGCGCATAAGCGCCGAGCCCTCGCCCTTGGTAACGACCTTGCGAGCCGGACAGGCCATGTTGATATCAATCAATGACAGGCGATCGCCCACGCGCTCCTCGACGGCAGCGACGGCACTCGCAAACTGATCGGGCTTGGAACCAAAGAGCTGCACACAAATCTGCTGCTCCTCGTCGGCCGGCAACACCAGGCGCCACGTCTTGTTGCTGGCATAGGCAAGGCCTGCAACGCTCACCATCTCGCTGTAGGCAAGGTAGGCGCCGCGGCGGCGACACATGATGCGATAGGCGGGGTCGGTTACGCCCGCCATGGGAGCCATAAGGAACGGCTGCTCGGCATAGGCACCTAGCAGCCGCTTGCTGTATTCAGAAAGCGCCATGGACCTACTCGTCCACCTTGAGAATCGCCATAAAGGCCTCCTGCGGGACCTCGACCGAGCCAATGGCCTTCATGCGCTTCTTGCCCTCTTTCTGCTTCTCGAGCAGCTTGCGCTTTCGCGAGATATCGCCGCCGTAGCACTTGGCCAGCACGTCCTTGCGGCGTGCCTTAACGGTGGAGCGGGCAATGATCTTGTTGCCGATGGCGCCCTGGATAGGCACCTCGAACAGCTGACGCGGGATGATCTCCTTGAGCTTGTCGCACAGGCCGCGGGCAAGACCGTAGGCCTTATCCTTGTGCACGATAAACGACAGCGCGTCCACCTCGTCGCCCGAAAGCAGGATGTCGAGCTTGACGAGCTCGGAGGGGCGATATTCGTTGAACTCGTAGTCAAGCGAGGCGTAACCTTTGGTGCGGCTCTTGAGCTGATCGAAGAAGTCCAAGATGAGCTCGGCGAGCGGCATATCAAAGCGCATCTCGACCGATTTACTCGTCAGGTGGATCATATCGGTCGTGACGCCACGGTGCTCGATAGCGAGCTGCATGACGGCACCCGTATACTCGGGCGGACAGATGATCTTGGCCTTAAGGTAGGGCTCCTCGATACGCTCGATGCGCGTGGCCTCGGGCAGATCCTGCGGGCTGCGGACATCGACCATCTCGCCGTCAGTCTTGTACACGTGGTAGTCGACCGAGGGGCTCGTGGCGATCAGGTCCAGATTGAACTCGCGCTCCAGGCGCTCCTTGACGACCTCCATGTGCAGCAGGCCCAGGAAGCCCACGCGGAAGCCAAAGCCCAGCGCCACCGATGTCTCAGGCTCCCACACCAACGACGGATCGTTGACGTGCAGCTTATCGAGCGCGTCGCGCAGGTTCTCGTAATCCTTGTTGTCGATGGGGAACAGGCCCGTGTAGACCATGGGTTTGGCCTCGCGGTAGCCCGGCAGCGGCTCGGGGCAGGGGTTCGAAGCCCATGTAAGGGTATCGCCCACGCGCACGGCCTCGGGGTCCTTCAGACCCGTGACCACATAGCCAACCTCGCCAACAGTCAGAGCATCGACCGGCGTCTCGGCAGGGCGCTTGACGCCCACGCCGTCGACCAAAAAGTCGCCCTTGGCCTGCATCATGCGCAGGGTATCGCCCTTTTTGATAGAACCGTCAAAGACGCGCACCGTGGCGACGACGCCGCGGTACTCATCGAAGTACGAATCCAGAATAAGTGCCTTGAGAGGGCCATTTGCATCGCCCTTGGGAGGCGAGATCAAAAAGACAATGGACTCCAGCAAATCATGGATGCCCTCGCCAGTCTTGCCCGACACGCACACGGCATCGTCGGCGGGAATGGCCAGATCGTCTTCGATCTCGGTCTTAACTTCGTCGGGGTGCGCCGAGGGAAGGTCGATCTTGTTGATGGCCGGAACAATGTCCAAGTTGGCGTTCATGGCGAGCGTCGCGTTGGAAACGGTCTGCGCCTCGACGCCCTGAGTGGCGTCCACGACGAGCACCGCACCCTCGCAAGCGGCCAGCGAACGCGAGACCTCGTAGGTGAAGTCCACGTGGCCCGGCGTATCGATCAGGTTGAACTGATACGTCTCGCCGTCATCGGCGTCATAGGACACGCGGACGGCATTGGACTTGATCGTGATGCCGCGCTCGCGCTCGATGTCCATCGTGTCAAGCAGCTGCGACTCCATGTCGCGCTCATCGACGGTATGGGTGAGCTCGAGGATGCGGTCACTGATCGTGGACTTGCCATGGTCGATATGCGCAACGATCGAGAAGTTGCGGATGTGGGAAATGTCAATTGAAGTATTCATGCGGACTATCTTACCCGAGCGGTACAAAAAATGGAGCCTGTTCCATAAAACAGGCTCCATTTATGCGCGTAATCTGTGTGATGTGAAATTTACAACTTAAGCGTTGATGCTGTTCACGAGCTTGGCAAGACCGGACTTGCGGTTGGAAGCCTGGTTCTTATGGATGACATGCTTAGCGGCAGCCATGTCGAGACGCTTGGTGACGGTCTTAAGGGCAGCCTGGGCCTTCTCGGCGTCACCCTCGGCGACGGCGGACTGGACGTGCTTGGTCAGCGTCTTGAGCTCGGACTTGACAGCCTTGTTACGCATGCGAGCTGCCTCATTGGTGCGGATACGCTTCTTCTGAGACTTGATGTTTGCCACTTCTGGAGTTCCTTTCGAGTTCCTTGCAAAAAATGTATGACACCTCTGAGACACGGTGAGGTCATGCAAGCGCCTACTATAGCACGCTCCCCCTCAAAGGGATAGAACGAATTTGTCAAATAGGCAGGTATCATCACGATTTTCTCAAGATGTTCGTAATCCAGAGCAAAAGCGCAGTCTGAGAATCGGCCGAGCCCTTGAGCGCGAGCTCCACATCGACGGCACCCTCGAGCGCGGCAACGAGCTCGGTCATAGAAAAACGACGAGCCCAGGTAAGGTGATTCTTGACCTGCCAGGCCTGAAGCTTAAGCGTCGCGGCGAGCTCACGCCCCTGCCCACGCCCATCGAGCGCCTTGGCGACGATCAGCTCACGGATGCGACCGCATAGCAGCGTGTAGGTCCAAACATAGCTCTTGGAGGGCAGAAGTTTAAAGAGCTCGAGCGAACGCCGCATATCGCGAGCCGAGACGGCGTTGAGGAAGTCCCAGGGCTGAACCTCGGCCGTACGCACGATCCAACGCTCCACGTCAGCAACCTCGATCTGGGGCGCCTCGACCATCTGAGCGAGCTTTGCCAGGTCGTTATCGAGCATGCGCGTGTTTTCGCCCGAACGCGAGACGAGTTCCTCGGCGGCAGCCGTCGAGATAGACTTACCGTGCTGCGTCGCCATCTGCTGAACGCGGCGCGGCAGTTCCCAACGCTTGGTGCCCGAGCAATCGACGATAGCCTTCTTGTCGATCTTGGCGATTGCCTTATACAGGCGCGTATTCTTGGCAAGTGAGTCGGCGATAATGAGACAGACCGTCGTCGGGCTGGGACTTGCGAGGTACTCCACGAGCGGTTCCGAGACCGCCTTGGCAAGCTTGGAGCAGCCGTCGAGGATCACCAGGCGAAACTCGCTACCCATGGGAAAGGTATTGAGCGAGCCGATGATCGACTCGATATCGGGATCTTTCGTCATGTCGCGTTCATCGAGGTTGAACTCAACCATGCCCGACTTTTCCAAGCGAGCTTTCATACGCGAGACGGCGTGGTCGCGTTTGACACCATCGGTACCGACGATCAGATAAGCCGGCAGCAGACCGGTTTCGGACATTGCGCTCCCCTCTCGCAGACTCTCGAATTCGTACCGTGCCATTTTAGCCCAGGGTCCCACCGCGCGACAACGATGTCACCACGGCCGCTGGCATCGCATCGCAAAACCCTTCGCGGTCGGCTTGATGGTGATATCACCGTGTTCGATGGTGCATGCGAATGCACCACCCGCTTCCTTAACGGCATCGATGCAGGCGTCCGAGGGATGGCCGTAGCGGTTGCCCTCGCCCGCACTCGCGATAGAGAGCTCGGGCTTAAGCGTTTCCAGCAGGTCCAGGTCGACAGAAACCTTTGAGCCGTGATGTCCCAGCTTGAGCACATCGATATCCCCCACCTCCTGTACAAACTCGCGTTCCTGATCGAGCTCGGCATCACCGGTGAGTAGCATGCGGAGACTCTGGCCTCCTTGGGTATAACTGAGCAGCAAGACAAGCGAGTCTTCATTGCCCTCGCCATCCACTGTGTCAAACGGCCACATCACACGAGCCCGAAATGCGCCGATATCGATCGTGTCCCTGCGAGCCACCTGCCGAAACGTTACGCCCGGGCGATTTAGGACCTCAGCGGGCGCATCCTCCAGCGCATTAGCCGCGACCGCAATGGTTCCAACCGAAAACTGATCGAGCACATCGGGAAGGCCACCCCAATGGTCTTCGTCCCAATGCGTCACGAAAACGACGTCGATATGGTGAACGTTATTGCGAACCAACGCTGACACCACGCGTTCATCGAGCCCACAGTCAACGAGCGCCACGACGCTACCCTGGCGAACCAGAATCGCATCGGCCTGCCCCACATCGAGGACTGTCACCGAAGGCGGCGCGAATCGATCCCAATAGACATACGGAACACCCGCTGCAAATACCAAACACAGCAGCCCCGCCGCCATGGGGCGTGCGCGAGGACGTGGCCACCAGACCAGGAAAACCGCCAGCAAACACGGCACCAGGTAAATCCACATGCTATCGGGCGGCACGCTCACGGATGCACCCGGCACGGCGGCAAAGAATTGCTCAAAGAACAGTGCCCACCGGGCTGCAATCATGGGAACGACGAGCGCCCAAGTCCGCAACGGCGCCACGAGCGAAAAGGGAGCCAGCACGATCGACACAGCGAGCAGAAGACTCACCACCGGACCGATGACCGCATTCGCCAGCGGAGCAATGAGCGAAAACGTACCAAAGGCAGGAATGGTAACGGGAAGCGTCGCCAGCTGCGAGCACAGCGTGACGGAAAGCATGCTGGCAATGCCCGGCGGCACACCCAACTCGCTCAAAGCGTAGGTCGCATAGGGGCAAAAGCACAGAATGGCAGAGACGCTGGCACATGAAAGCTGAAAGCCCATCTCGAACAGCACCGTCGGCCGCAGTAGCACAAAGATGGACATAGTTACGAAGAGTGCCGAAAGGCCGTGCCGGCGACGCCCCGCACCGTTTACGACAAGCGTCGCGAAGACCATGCAGCACGCGCGCACGGCCGAGGGAGACGCACCCGTAAAGGCAGCGTAGCCCACAAGCGTTATCGCCAACATCGCCCGCTGAAGACCACGTGAACACCGAGTCTTTTGCAAGACACCCTCGATTACAAACCCTACGATAGCAAGATGGCTGCCCGAGACGGCGATGAGATGCGCCGTTCCCGTCACCGAAAACCAGTCGCCCGCCGGCTGGGCGCGCAGCTCGGCCGAACGACCGCAGACGACACCGGCTATGAGCGCACGCGCCGGGTCGGTCGCAGGCGCGATGGACGCAAGCAGCCCATTTCGCAGCCGAAGCAGCGGCCCCGGAGAGCCCTCATCGACCGACACAATCCGAACGGCTTTAACCTTGCGCACCTCGCCTCGGAGCACGCGCGAGCGCCCATACGCATCGTTCTCAAAGCGCGAAACGCGGCCGATAACACGCACATGAGACCCGGCACCAAGCTCGCGGTCGCACGACAGACGAACCTCACCCAAGCGCCTGCCGTCCACGCATGTTTCGCAGGTGTAGGAATACGTCCCATCGTTTATGGACGGATCACCCTGCACGACAAACTCGAGACTGCTTGCCGCTCGACGGTCGAGCGCCTTCGTGGCACTTAGCGCACCCACAGCCCACCACGCCGAAACAATCGAGCCCGCCAGCAAACCGATAGCTGCGGCATATAGCCAACGTTTCCACAGGACAAGTCGCTCACAAGATCGAGCAAGCACCATGCACAGCGACGCCGCAACCGAAATAACCACAAGCGGTCCGACCGCCGATGTCTGCTCCCCCAGTATCGAATCGGCGGCCACGTTGAGCACCAAGACACAGCTAACGCACAGGCCGGCACACAAGGCCATCGCCCATGGCATGAGGGGCCGCGGAGGCATCACATGCTCGCGCTCGAGCGTACTCATACGCAGATGCAATCTTTGATTTTGGCGAGCTTCTTCTCACCGATTCCCGATACGCGCATCAGGTCATCGACTGAGGCAAAAGCACCGTTCTTTGTCCGCTCATCGATAATCGACTGAGCCATAGAAGGCCCAATGCCCGAGAGCGTCTGCAGCTCCGCCGCACTTGCCGTATTGATGTTCACGAGCCCCGACGAAGACCCCGCGCCAGGGGTCGTGGCAGCACTACTTTCGGCCCCGCCGACCGCCGCAGCCGCTTGTTGCTCCCCCACCTTCGGAACATAGATCTTTTGTCCGTCTGCGACCTTGGACGCACGATTAAGCCCTGTCACATCCGCCTCGGCCGTAAGCCCTCCGGCGGCATCAATTGCCTGCGCCACCCGCGCACCATCCTTGAGCCGGTACACCCCGGGTGACACAACGGCGCCATCGACATCGACATAGACCTCCAATTCGGCAGAAGCTTTGTGCGAAGACCCATCGGAGTCACGATCATGCGAATCAACGCCAGAACCCGGCTCCGCCGATGAGCCCGAGCCCCCAGCCCGCTCAAACGACACGCCTCCGGACTCGCCGCCAAAGCTCGCCATCGCCAGCCCGCTCGCCATCGCGATGACGACGAGTATCGCCACCACCACCGCTTTATGCCCGAGCAACTTGCCCGCCCAGCGGTCCATCTTTTTGACCCGTTCATGTTGTTCGCGCTGCGCCATAGCAAAACCTCCCAGCACCATCGTGTCAGGAAAACGCAGCAAAACGAACCACATGGACAAACCAGTTTTGACGGTCAAACCAAATACCGACCAAAACCTTGCGGAAAAGTGTCCATTTATTCAGGCACACGTCAGCGAATGAACATCTTGGCATCATTTGCCCAGATAGCAAAAGACCGACGATACAGGCGCATCGTCGGTCTATGCAGGCAATTACTCGTGATCTTGGTAAATCTCACGCGGAGCAAGCTCCGAATGTTTGCGTTTTAAGGTCTTAGGGGCCTTATACGTGTTGCTGGAGAAGTCGATGTACTCGGTCTGCTTAAGCAGGCGCTCGATCATCTCCTCGTGGTCGAACAGCTCCCAGGCCTCGTGCACGGCATCGAGTTTGGCGTGCGTCTCGGGACGACGCGGCATAAACAGCGTGCAGCAGTCGGGCGCCGCCTCAGTGGAAATATCGAATGTGCCGATCTCCTGAGCGCGTGCAATGATCTCCTGTTTGTCGGACCCGATGAGCGGACGGAACACGGGAATCTTCACAGCCTCGTTGACGGCCATGATGTTCTCGAGCGTCTGGGAGGCAACCTGACCGAGCGACTCGCCGGTCACGATGGCCTTGGCGCCCTCGATATCTGCAATGCGCTCGGCAACCGAATACATGATGCGGCGATACATGATCACGCGCAGGTTGCTGGGGCAGGTGACGGAAATCTCACGCTGGCAATCGCCAAACGGCACCACGTACAGACGGCCGATCTGGACACCCGGCTCAAGCGCGCGGATGATGTCCTGCACCAAATACTCGCTCGTATCGGGAGTTTGAGGACGACCGGAGAAATGCACCGGCACGCACACCGCGCCGCGACGCGCGAGCATCCAGGTCGCCACCGGAGAATCAATGCCCGACGACAGAAGCGTCACGACCTTGCCGGCGGAGCCCACCGGCAGACCGCCCACGCCGCGCTCGGAGCGCGCGTACACGTAGACGCTACCCTGGACCACCAGCACGTGCACCATCGCATCGGGGTCGTGCATTTGGACCTTTTTATCGGGAAATGCCTCGCACAGCACCTCGCCCACCTGACGATTGATATCAATCGAGGTGAGCTCATAGTCGGTATTGGAGCGTTTGGCGTGCACCTTAAACGAATCGAAGGGGCCAAACTCGCGCAGCGCCTTGACGGCGGCGGCGCAGTACTCCTGCGGGTCGCGATTGGTGTGGTACGCCAGGGACACACGGGCAACGCCGGGAACGGTGCGGATGACACGTGCCGCCTCATCGGCCTGATGCTCGTTAAAGGTCACGAGGATATAACCGGAAATTCGAGACACGGCGTTCACGGAAAAGGCGGCCAAAGCCGCCTTAATGTTATCCATGAGGATATGCTCAAAATGTGCGCGGTTCTTGCCCTTCAGTCCAACCTCGTGATAGTGGACCAGGCAGACGCGAGCTGCCATTTAGGCTTCAGCAACCTTATGGCCGAGCGCCTTCTCGTAACGGGCCTCGTCGTAGGAGATATCGCCGTCGACGATCTCGTCCATAGCCATCGAGATGGTATCGGCGCCGGAGAGCGCGATGGTGATGTCGTCGACATCCTGAACGGCAAGCACGCGGTTATGCTGGCCGCGCAGCATGCTATTGATGTCGCAGGCACGCTTGGAAGCAAGCGAAGCGAGCAGGAAGCGGTTGTGATCGGTCTTCTCCAGAAGATCGTCAATGCAAGGCTTTACAACGGACACGGACCTCAGATCCTTTCATGCATATCGAGAACGCGAACGAGCTCGTCGGTCGCGCGGTCGAGATCGTCATTCACCACGACGTCGTCGTAGCAGTCGGCAAGGGTAAGCTCATGGGCGGCGTTTGCCATACGCAGCTCGATCGTCTCGGGCGTCTCGGTACCGCGACCGACCAGACGATCGCGGAGCACATCGAGCGAGGGTGGCTTGATAAAAATCAACACGGCCTCGGGGAAACGCTCCTTGACCTGCAGGGCACCCTGGACATCGATCTCCAAGATGAGAGACGAACCAGAGGCGAGCTTGGACTGAACCTCGCTCACCAACGTGCCGTAGCAGTTACCGTGGACCTCGGCCCACTCAACAAACTCACCGTTTGCCACGCGGCGGTCGAACTCCTCGCGCGTCAGGAAAAAGTAATTGACGCCATCGACCTCGCCCTTGCGTGGGGCTCGCGTGGTAGCCGAAACCGTCAGACCCAGGTTAGAACGACGCTCGCGCACACGAGTGACAAGCGTGCCCTTGCCCGCGCCTGACGGTCCAGAAATCACAAAGAGCTTTGAATCCTGAGCGCTCACTTATTTGGTCAGCTGCTCGAGGAGCTGCTCGCGCTGACGGACGCCAAGGCCCTGGACGCGACGGGTAGCGGAGATGCCGAGCTCCTCCATGATCTTGGCGGCCTTAGCCTTGCCATAACCGGGGAGAGACTCGATGAGGGTGGAAACCTTCATGCGGGAAGCAATGGGGTCATCGGAGTTGAGCACGGACTCGAGGGACTTCTCGCCCTTCTTGATCTGCTCACGGAGCTCTGCGCGAGCGTGACGTGCGGCGGCAGCCTTCTCAAGAGCCTGCTTACGCTGCTCATCGGTAAGCTGAGGGAGTGCCATTCGTACCTCCAAATAGTTGGGTTATATCTGATTCAATATTTGGCATTTTAGCACGTAAAACGTACAAAATGCCCAATCGCGGCTCCATAGGTTAGACGATACCCGCAAAAAGTGCAATATATCGCGCTAAAAGATGAGCCCCTGACCTGCGATTCCACACAAAAGATGGGAAAGTTTTCGCAGGCACAGGGGCTAATTTGTGCTAATGAGACCCAAAAGTGGTGACTTAAGGGAATCTTTTATGCGACGTTTTCGACCAGCTCGGCAACGATGGCGTCAAACGCGGCAACCGGATCATCGGCGCCGGTAATGGGGCGGCCAACCACGATATGGCTCGCGCCGCGCTCGATAGCCTGGGAAGGCGTGGCCACGCGGGACTGATCGCCCAACGCGGCGCCAACCGGACGCACGCCCGGGGTCACAATCAGCGCATCGGGGCCCAGCAGCTCACGCATGTCATGAGCCTCCATCGGCGAGCACACGATGCCGTCGATACCGTTGGCCTGGGCGAGTTTTGCCAGACGGGCGGCCTCCTCGGCAACGGGCGACTCGACGCCGATCTCGCTCAGCGCATCCTGATTCATGCTCGTAAGCACGGTGATGGCGACGAGCTTGGCTCGGTCCTCGCGCGCCTCCTCGGCACCCTCACGGCAGGGGG
>CAJMRJ010000011.1:0-21392 GCA_905215865.1 uncultured bacterium
AGCAGGACTGTAGAGCAGGAAACTTCACCCGTGCCCGCCCTCGCGGGGAACCGGCGGGATAGACCGGTTCAGATGGGGCTTTGATGCATGGGTGGTCTGTTGTTGTGCGAATGGGTATCATACTGTGGTTACTGCATCGACTCTGTGATGCATTGTTGTACGTTCCCGGCGGCCGGTTTGCCAGAAGCGCCCCGTCGGTTGTTCCAGACCCGTTTCGAAGAAAGGAAACAACACTCACCTATGGCAGCTAAAAAATCATCTCCCTTGAAGATCATCCCGCTCGGCGGCCTTGATGGCATCGGCAAGAACATGACGGTCTTCGAGTGCGGCGACGACATGGCGCTCGTCGACGCCGGCCTCATGTTCCCCGATGATTCCCAGCCCGGTATCGATCTGGTGCTTCCGGATTACACCTACGTTCTGGAGAACGAGGAAAAGCTCCGCGGCATCATCGTCACTCACGGCCACGAGGACCACACCGGTTCGCTTCCGTATCTGCTGCAGGATCTCAACAACAAGGTGCCCATCTTCTCGAGCAAGCTGACGCTTGGCTTTATCGAGGGCAAGCTCTCCGAGTTCCGCATTCGTGCACCCAAGTTCCGTGAGGTCAAGGGCGGCAGCCACGTCAATCTCGGTGGCATCTCGCTCGACTTCTTCTCGATGACGCACTCCATCCCGGGCGCTCTGGGCGTGTTTATCCGCACCAACCAGGGCACCGTTATGCACACCGGCGACTTTAAGCTCGACCAGACGCCCATCGATGGCGTCACGCCCGACTATGCCGCCATCAGCCGCTTTGCCAAGCAGGGCATCGATCTGCTGCTGTCCGACTCCACCAACGCCACGGTCCCCGGCTTTACCAAGTCCGAGGCCGAGGTTGGCCCCAATCTGCTGCATGCCATCAAGAATGCTCCGGGCCGCGTGTTCGTCGCGTCGTTCTCGAGCCACATCCATCGTCTGCAGCAGATCTGCGACGCTGCCCGCAAGTGCGGCCGCAAGGTCGTCGTGACCGGTCGTTCCATGCTCACCAACACCCGCGTGGCGCGCGAGCTCGGTTATCTCAACATCGATGATGCCGATATCCTCGATGCCTTCGATATTGATAACCTGCCTGACGACAAGATCGTCGTCATGTGCACCGGTTCGCAGGGCGAGCCTCTGTCGGCCCTTTCGCGCATGGCTAACGGCGAGCACAAGACGCTTTCCATTCACGAGGGCGATACCGTCATCCTCTCGGCAACACCGGTCCCCGGTAACGAGAAGGCCGTTCAGCAGGTCGTCAATAGCCTGGCCAAGCTTGGCTGCGACGTGTGGGATAAGAACCGCGCCCTCGTTCACGTCTCGGGTCACGGTAGCCAGGAGGAGCTCAAGCTCCTGATGGCCATGGCCAAGCCTACGTACTTTATGCCGGTCCACGGTGAGGCCGTGCATCTGCGCGCCCATGCTCAACTTGCACGCAAGATGGGCATCAAGGATGATCACATCTTTATCCTCGACAACGGAGATACGCTCGAGATGCGTGGCGGTATCGTCAAGCGCGGTACGCCCGTCGAGTCTGGCGTCGTCTACGTCGACGGACTGCGCATCGGCGATACCGACCCCATCGTTCTGCGCGATCGTCAGAAGCTTGCCAACGACGGTATGGTCACGGCTGTCGCTATCGTTTCGCTCAAGCACAAGAAGATCGAGGCCATCGAGTTCTCGGGCCGCGGCGTCTCCTTTGCCATCGACGACCAGTTCTCCGAGGACGCGTCGGCGTCCATCATGAAGACGATCGAGAAGGGCAAGTTCAGCTTTACGAGCAGCGGTTCCGATGCCATTCGCAAGGCCGTGCGCGACTCGCTCTCTAACTTTATCTGGAGCCGTACGCGCACTCGTCCGATGATCATCCCGGTCGTCATGGAGGTTTAGTTTGGCGCGCGGATCTGCACAAAACGCCAAAGGCAATAAAGCCAACAACCAACCGGCATCTGCTAAGGGTGCCGGTTCCCATCTTCGTGCCAATAAGGGCCACGAGGCCGAGTTCGACGATTTTGAGCCTCTGGTCGAGCCTTCGGCCAACCGCGATATCGCCGGCGTGGTCATTGCCGTTTTGGCGATTGCGTCCTTCATTGCCGTGATTTCGCCGGCGACCGCACCCGTTACGGCTGCGGTTGCCGGTTTCTACCACCTGGGCTTTGGTCTGGGCGCCTACGTGCTGCCGATCGTCATTTTGCTGTTTGCCGCCACGCTCTTTTTAGGCGATGACTCCCCGCTCAACGTGCGTTCAGTTGCGGGCGGCGCCGTGGTCTTTATCGCCGTCGTCTCCATTCTGTCGCTGATGGTGCCAGGTACGAGCGACTCGTGCGACCTTATGTTCACGCCGCAAAACCTGTCCGCCTCGGGTGGCTACATCGGTGCGTTTATTGCGAGCGCGCTGCAGAATGCCCTGGGTAAGCCTATCGCGATGGTGGTCCTGTTGGGTCTGGCCGTCGTTGGCTTTGTCATTATCGGTTTTTCGGTGGGCGGCGTTTTGCGCTCTGCCCGCGACCGTGCGGCCGATTTTGCCGAGCGCCGTCGTGCCGACGTCAACGCGAGCCCCTGGGGTGACGACGAAGCCCTGTCGGTGCCCGGCGTTGCCCGTCCGCACCTGAGCATTCTTCGTCAAAAGGGCTCCGATATGGCCGTGACCACGGTCATGGGCAACGATGCGGACCCGGTTTTGGACGACGACGAGGACGAGGATCCGTTTGTCGACGTGTCCGATGCCGTGGAGGCCGAGCGCGCCAAGACGACGCTGCTGCCGCGCCGCCATGCCAAGAAGGGCAAGATGGCTCCCAAGCTCAATACGAGTGAGCCCGACCCGTCTTGGTCCGAGAGTGAGATTGAGCTTACCGAGGGTGATGACGAGGACGACGAGGCTCCGATCGAGACCGCCAAGACGACCTTGCTGCCGCGCCGCCATGCCAGGCGCGGCCAGGTGACCGGCCAGCTTTCGATGGAGGACGATCCGGACAAGGTCGACGAGTCCGAGCCGCCGTTTGCCGTGAATCCCGTCTCGGCCGCCCCTCAAATTCCTGATTTCCTCAAGCACCCCAAGGTTGCCGATACGGCTGTCGCGGGCGCAGCCGAGGCGTCTACTTCGAGCGATGGGGGGGCGGTCAATGCCCCCACGGATAACGAGGGCGAAGAAGAGGAAGGCCTTAAGCTTCCGCCGCTCGAAATCCTGCATGCAAACCCTCAGTCCGCTTCTGCCGCGTCTTCGGATAAGGAGCTGGAACAAACCGCTGAGTCGTTGCAGTCCACGCTGCTCGAGTTTGGCCGTAGCGCTCGCGTGGTCGGCTGGATTGCCGGTCCCACGGTGACGACCTTTAAGCTGCAGCCCGGCGAGGGCGAGCGCGTGAGCAAGATTTCGAGCCTTGAGGACGATATCGCGCTGTCGCTTGCTGCTCAGTCCGTGCGTATCTTTGCCCCGATTCCCGGCACCTCGCTCGTGGGTATCGAGATCCCCAATCGCAAGCGTCAGAACGTCAACTTGGGCGACGTGCTGCCCTATGTTAAGGGCGGTCCGCTTGAGCTTGCCATCGGCCGAGATGCAGAGGGCGCGCCGGTCGTCGCCGACCTCGCCAAGATGCCCCACCTGCTGATCGCCGGTACCACGGGTTCCGGTAAGTCGGTCATGATCAACTCCATCATCACGACTCTGCTCATGCGTGCGCTCCCCGAGGACGTTCGCCTGATCATGGTCGACCCCAAGCGCGTCGAGCTCGCAGGCTATAACGGCCTGCCTCATCTTTACGTGCCCGTAGTGACCGAGCCCAAGCAGGCCGCGAGTGCCTTGCAGTGGGCGGTGTCCGAGATGGAGCGCCGCCTGAAGGTCTTCGAGCGCCTTAACGTGCGCAAGATCTCGACCTATAACGAAAAGCAGGCCGCCGGCGAGTTTGAGCATTACGATAACCCGCCGCAAAAGATGCCCTACCTGGTCATCATCATCGACGAGCTTTCTGACCTGATGATGGTTGCCGGCAAGGACGTCGAGGCCTCGATCGTGCGTATCGCCCAGCTGGGCCGTGCCGCCGGTATCCACCTTATCGTGGCGACTCAGCGTCCGAGCTCTAACGTGGTGACGGGTCTCATCAAGGCAAACATTACCAATCGTATCGCCTTCAACGTTGCAACGGGCATCGACTCCCGTGTCATCATCGACCAGATGGGTGCCGAAAAGCTCACCGGCTTGGGTGACATGCTGTTCTCAAAGGTCGACTGGGGCAAGCCTCGCCGTATCCAGGGCTGCTTTGTTTCGGATGACGAGATCAACGAGATTGTCGAGTTCGTCAAGTCGCAAAGCGAGCCCGACTACCACGAGGAGATCCTGTCGGCTGTGGCACCTGCCTCCATGTCCATGGCAGGTGGCATCGTGCGCACCGGCGTTGCCGAGCCTCAGGACGACGATCCGCTTATCTGGGAAGCCGCCCATATTGTGGTGGAATCGCAGCTGGGCTCCACATCTGGCCTGCAACGCCGCCTGAAGGTTGGCTATGCGCGCGCCGGGCGTATTATGGACATGCTGGAAGAAAAGGGTGTCGTCGGACCGCCCGACGGTTCCAAGCCGCGCGAGGTCCTACTGGATGAAGAAGGCCTTGCCGCGCTGGAATCCGTCGACGCCGAGATGGCACGTGAAGATCGTGAGTTTGGAGGATTCTGATGGCTGCACGCTTTGGTGACATGCTGCTCGAGCAGCGTCGCCGAATGGGCCTTTCCATTCAGCAGGTCGCCAACACCATCAAAATCAGGCCGCAGATCATCGAGTTTTTCGAGAATGGCAATTTTGCATCGATGCCTCCGTGCGGCTATGCGCAGGGCATGATTTCGAGCTATGCGCGCTTTTTGGGCCTCAATCCGCGGGAGGTCGTCAACGCTTATTTTGACGATCTGATGGCATATGAGCGCGAGACGTCGCAGCAGGGCGGTCGTTTTCAGGACGCCGCCGGCTACGTCAATTCGCGTTCCTCGGTCGACAACGGCCGCTTCCTGATGGTTCAGGGTGGGCGTTCGACACGTTATGGCCAGCGCCCTCAGCAGGCTGGCTATGTTACCGAGACGGGTTCGAGCGAGGAGATTCGTTCCCAGCGCGATCGCTTTCGCAGCACGCCGGCGCCCGAGGAGCGCACACTCCCCGCTGCCCGCGGTGTCGCACGTGACCCTCGTGCCGGCTACGGCGATGGTGGTTATTCCGATCGCGGGTACCGTGGCGCTTCTTCCGTTCGTCCGCGCGGCTGCTATGCAGACGCCGATACTACGCAGGTGACGCCTCGCCTTCGCTCTCAGTCGCAGACCTTTAGCCAGCGCTCCTCGGCGCCTCGTTCGGGCCAGCGCAACTCCCAGGGTCCCGGCGAGCCCGCCCCCCGTTCAGGCCAGCGCAATATGCAGCGCCAGGGTAGCTATCGCGGACGTTCCGACAATAACCGCGGTCGTATGCCCCAAGGCACCGGTCGCGGTGGTTCCAATCGTGGACGCGGCGGTGGGCGCGCTCCCCAGAACAACGGTCTCGATCCTCGTATCGTTTACGCCGGTATCGGCGCCGTGGCGCTGCTTCTGATCGTGCTCATCGTGGTGCTCCTGCGTGGCTGCGGCTCCTCGGCGCCCGAGTCGACTCCCGAGACGCCCGCTGCCACTAAGACAACGACTAAGAAGTCTTCCAAGAAGACTGAATCCGTCGATGAAGATACCGATGAGTCGGCGGACGAGTCGACCGATTCGGACGCCGCCAAGACGACGGCCAAGAAGGAGGAGAACGAGGTCACAAAGGTCAAGATCTCCGTTGCCAAGGGCAAGACTGCTTGGATTGAAGTCAAGGTTGATGGCAAGTCTGTCTATGGCGCCCAGGCGACCGGTCCCTTTGAGCAGGAATACACGCCCGAGTCCTCGATCGAGATCACCACGTCCAAGCCTTCCGATGTCACCGTTACCAAGAACGGCGAAAAGGTCCGCTACGACACTAAGACGTCGGGCGTGGCACGCGTGACGATTACCGTTCCCAAGAAGGAGACGACCGAGTCCAAGGACGGCGAGAGCTCCGACGGCACCGATGGCACCGAAAGTACCGACGGAACCGATAGAACCGACGGAACCGATGCCAAGTCCACGGACGGCACCGATGCCGCCATCGACGGGCAGACTACGCCCTATTCAGACGACTATTCGTACGACAGCTACTAAGCCGCTCGTAAGCGAAAGGATTAACCATGGCTAAAGATTCCAGCTTCGATGTCGTGTCCGAGGTCAATATGCAGGAGGTCGACAATGCCTTCCAGCAGACCTCGCGCGAGATTTCCCAGCGCTATGACCTGAAGGACTCCGGCGCCACCATCGAGCTTTCGAAGGGCGACAAGCTCTTTACGATCAACGCCCCGGCCGATTTTGTCTCCAAGCAGATTATCGACGTCCTGAGCTCCAAGCTCATCAAGCGCGGCATCGATCTTAAAGCCGTGTCCTGGGATGCGCCTCAGACTGCATCGGGCGGTGCCGTGCGCGTGGTCGGTCATATCGTCGAGGGTATCGACCAGACGACCGCCAAGAAGATCAATAAGGACATCAAGGATCAGAAGCTCAAGGTCAAGGTGACGATTGAGGCCGACAAACTGCGTGTTTCCTCTGCTTCCAAGGATACGCTGCAGACCGTGATCCAGTTCCTTCGCGACCAGGACTACGGTCAGCCGCTGCAGTTCACCAACTACCGTTAATTCATTCGAAAGGACCGCTCTCCAACATGGATACTCCGTTGGGCTCCGTACTCTATATCACCCTCGGGTGCGCCAAGAACGAGGTCGATACCGACCGTATGCGTTCGCTGCTGTCCGCCGCAGGCTACGAGGAGGCATTCGATCCACAGGATGCCGATATCGCCATCGTCAATACGTGCTCGTTCCTTGCCTCCGCAACGTCCGAGAGCATCGAGACAACGCTCGAGCTTGCCAACGAAGTGCAGGACGGCGTTCGTTCCTGCCCGATCGTCATGTGCGGCTGCGTGCCGTCACGCTACGGCGACGACCTGCCCGACGAGCTGCCCGAGGTCGCGGCCTTTGTGAAGGCCGACGATGAAGACGGCATCGTGGCGGTCATCGATGACGTGCTGGGCGTGGAGCGCGAGATCGCGGCCTATATTCCGCAGGTCAAGCGCACCGTCGAGGGCGCTGTTGCCTACGTCAAGATCTCCGATGGCTGTAATCGTTTTTGCAGCTTCTGCATGATCCCGTATATCCGCGGTCGCTATCACTCGCGCAATGCCGAGAGCATTATCTCCGAGGTGCGCGACCTGGTCGCCGGTGGCGTGCGCGAGATCGTACTGATCGGTCAGGACACGGGCATCTGGGGTACCGACTTTGCCGACGAGGACCTCGCCGAGGGCTCGCCGCGCAATCTGGCGCAGCTGTTGCAGGCCGTTGCTGAGGCGGTGCGTCCTCATAACGTGTGGGTTCGCGTACTCTACCTGCAACCCGAAGGCATGACCGACGAGCTTATCGAGACCATCCGCGATACGCCCGAGGTGCTGCCCTATATCGATATCCCCGTGCAGCACTGCGACGCGCGCATCCTCAAGGCCATGCGTCGATCCGGTTCGCGTCAGGAGCTCGAGGACCTGTTCCGTGACCTTCGTGAGCGTATCCCCGGTATCGTGATCCGCTCCACGGCCATGGTGGGTTTCCCGACCGAGACCGACGACGAGTTCCGCGATCTCATTGACTTTATGGACGCTGTGGGCTTTGACTACACGAGTGTTTTTGCCTACTCGCAGGAGGAGGGCAGCCTGGCCGCCAAGATGGACGGTCAGGTCGATGAGGAAGTCAAGCTTGAGCGCGCCCAGGAGGCTATGGACCTGGCCGAGTCGCTCGGCTTTGCCGCGACTGCCGCGCACGTGGGCGAACGCGCCCAGGTGATCGTCGACGGTATCGAGGAGACCGAGGACGGTGCCGAGCTCATCGGACACGCCTGGTTCCAGGCGCCCGATTCCGACGGTGCGGTGCATCTGGATGCCAGCGAGGCATCTGTGGGCGATATTCTGACGGTCGAGTTTACCGATAGCTTCTGCTACGAGCTTATCGGTCATGTTGTTGAGTAGGAGAGCGTCGTGGCTAACGAGAGCAATAAGGAACTGACGAGTGTTTGGACGCCCGCCAACATCGTGACGTGCGTGCGCATCGTCTTTATTCCGGTGTTCATGATTGTGTCGGCGCTGTCTCACACAAGCGTTGCCGGTACGGATTGGAGCACCTTCGACGGACCGCTCGCCGCCGCCGCCTTTATTCTGTACGTCATCCTGTCGTGCACCGATAAGGTTGATGGCTACCTGGCTCGTTCGCGCAACGAGATCACCGACTTCGGTAAGTTCCTGGATCCCATCGCCGATAAGTTGCTCGTGTTCTCGGCCCTGCTGCTGTTCTTGGACTTTGGTGCGGTGACCGTGTGGTCCGTGTTCATCATCCTGTTCCGCGAGCTGCTGGTGAGCGCCCTGCGCATGGTCGCGAGTGCGGCCGGTGTGGTCGTTGCCGCCGATAAGCTCGGCAAGTACAAGACGGCGACCACGATGGTCTCCATCTGCGGCTATCTGTGCGTCTTTGCGTTGTCTGGCCTTAACCTGGCCCCGGTGGCGCTGACGCTCGGTATCTATGGCGTTTCACGCTTCCTGTACGCCGTGGCCGTTATCCTGACCGTTATCTCGGGCGCTCAGTACTTCTGGAACTGCCGCAAGATCGTCTTTTCGGTCTAGGTCCTGGTAGGCATGACGGAATCATTTGAGGAGATTGCCGCGCTCAATGAAGAGCTTGCACGCGATATTGTCGAGCGTGCAAGCGTTCTTGGTGTGACGGTTTCGACGGCTGAATCTCTGACAGCGGGCATGATCGCCTCGACGATCGCCGATATTCCCGGTGCCTCGGCGGTGCTGCGCGGCGGTGCGGTGACGTACTGCGACGAGATTAAGCATCGCGTGCTCGGCGTCGAGCAAGAGACGCTCGACCGCTATACCGCGGTGTCGTATCAGACGGCGCGCGAGATGGCTGCCGGTTCGCTGGAGCTGTACCAGAGCGATATTGCCGTGAGCGCGACGGGCTATGCCGGCCCCGGTGGAGGCACCGAGGACGATCCGGCTGGAACCTTTTATATTGGCTGGGCGTATCGCTCGGCCGATGGGGGAGCGCCGGTCGTGGACTCCATTCGTTGTCACTATGAGGGCGATCGTTCATGCGTCCGTGCCCATGCGGTCGCTGAGGCACTGGGTCGCATTGTCTACGTGCTTGATTCTATGGAATAGACGTGTTTTAAGGGGCCTCCGGGCCCCTTAATTGTGGAGATAGGGACCTCTGGCGAATTTGCTCTTTGTGCAGGTAGTTGGCGTATTCATGTTTGTCTTGCCTTGCTTGGTTCGCCTGCGGTCAAGTTTTTGGTCAGTGTTTGGTCGGCGTTTGGTTGGGTTTTGGAAAGGTCGGCTGCATATGATTTATCTGAACGGTTGACCACGAACAGCCGTTCGTTTATTATCGATGCAGGTTGTTAAGAGGAGGGCTATTCATGGCCAAGAATTCAGGTCCCGTACGTACCGTTCATGCTCGCACGACGGGTAAAGAGCGCGATGAGATGATCGCCACCACCAAGGCCGAGATCGAGAAGAAATTCGGCCAGGGTTCCATCATGAGGTACGGCGACGGTGGTCCCGAGCTCGAGGTCGAGGCCATTCCCACGGGCGCCCTGGCTCTCGATGCCGCTCTGGGCAGCGGCCGTATCGTCGAGATTTACGGTCCCGAGTCCTCCGGTAAGACAACGCTTTCGCTCGAGATTTTGGCAGAGGCCCAGGCTATGGGTGGCGTCGTGGCATTTATTGATGCCGAGCACGCGCTCGATCCCACGTATGCCGCGCGTATCGGCGTGGACATCGATGAGGTCCTCATTTCCCAGCCCGATACGGGCGAGCAAGCGCTCGAGATCGTCGACATGCTTGTGCGCTCTGGCGCCATCGACGCCATCGTCGTCGACTCTGTCGCCGCTTTGACTCCGCGTGCTGAGATTGAGGGCGAGATCGGCGATACTACGGTCGGCCTTCAAGCCCGTCTGATGAGCCAGGCACTCCGTAAGCTCGCCGGTTCGCTCGCCAAATCTAAAACGACCTGCATCTTCATTAACCAGCTGCGCGAAAAGATCGGCGTCATGTTCGGCAACCCCGAGACAACGACGGGCGGCCGCGCCCTCAAGTTCTTCTCGTCGGTGCGCATCGATATTCGCCGCATCGACAGCATCAAGCTCAAGGACGAGGTTATCGGCAATCGCGTGCGTGCCAAAGTCGTTAAGAATAAGGTGGCCGCTCCGTTCCGCTCGGCCGAGTTTGACATCATGTACGGCACGGGCATCTCTAAGGAGGGCTCGATTCTTGACATGGCCGTCGAGTGCGGTATCTGCAAAAAGATGGGTTCTTGGTTTGCTTACGGTGAGGACAAGCTCGGTAATGGTCGCGAGGCCGCTAAGGCCTTCCTGCGCGAACACCCCGATTGTGCTGACGAGATCGAGCATAAGGTTCGCCTCGCCTGCGGCCTTGAATTCGATGACGATGCTCCGTCCGAGGTCGAGCTGACCGATCAGCCCGAAACTGAGGAGTTCCATGAGCTTTACGCTATCGATGGCTCCGCGATGCTCGATGATGACGACGAGTAGCGGATGCCCTCATGTCGTATACGGTGACCGAGGCCACGGTCGTCTTTCCCGATAAGAAGGCGGCCTCTTCGTTCTCGAGTGGGTATGCATCAAAAAAGCCTTGTGCACATATCGACTGTGAGCTCGAGGGCGGTTTTGAGCGATCCATCTGGATTCCTGTTCGTGTCGCGCGCCTGTTTCTTAAAAATCGCCCCGATCTTCCCTGCGATTGGGGTAAGTTTCGCGAAGCGGTGCAGCTCATTGAGCGTAAATGCGCGCTTACCATGGTGACTGAGATGCTGTCGCGCCGCGACCATGCCACGGGTGAGGTCCGTGACAAGTTGGCTCGCTATGGGTTTCGCGCGGCCGCGATTGAATTTGCCGTTGAGCGTGTCACTGAGTATCGCTTTTTAGATGAGAACCGCTTTTGTTCGTACTTTATCGAGGAACGCAAACGACGCGGCTGGGGGCAGCGCAAGATTGAGACTGAGCTTAAGCGCCGCCATGTCGTACTCGATGATATCCCCGGCTATCCCGAGGATTTTTTCGCCGTGGAGGACGACTTGGCTCGCGCATCGGCTTTGCTCGCGAAGCGTCGTGTTCCCGAGACACGTGGATTCGAAAAACTCGTCCGGTTTTTGATGGGCAAGGGCTTTTCGTACCACATCGCCGCCGATGCCGTTAAGGCGCGTCTGGATGCCGAACGTGAGGAATGTGCAGTTTAGACAAATGTGTTTTGCGTACCTGCCGTTCACCGCGTTTTAGCCGCCGTACTGGGTCCATTTATTTGACAGTTGTTGTGGTTCAACGTACGATAAACATTGTCATTTGCTTTGTGATATGTGCTCATCTTTGATGAGTTTGTTTATATGTTTATCTGTATCCGACCCGCATAAGCTGCGCCATATTACTCAAATGTCGCGAGCCGTTCGTATGGACGGTTCGCTTTGTTGTGTAACGAATCCATAAAAAGGAGTGAGCATGCCTATTATCGCAGCGCTCGTTGGCATCGCTTTGGGTGCCATCGCCGCCATTGCCTACATGCGCACCGCCAAGCAGGGTAGTCTTCACGAGGCCGACGAAAAGATCCAGTCGGCACATGCACAGGCTGAGTCCCTCATCGGTGATGCAAAGCGTCAGGCCGAGACCCTCAAAAAAGAGGCTCTGCTTGAGGCTAAGGAAGAGATCATCAAGAACAAGCAGGCTGCCGAGGCCGAGGACAAGCAGCGTAAGAGCGAGATTCGTACGCTCGAGAACCGTGTGATGCAGCGCGAGGAGTCTCTCGATCGCCGTAACGATGCCCTTGACAAGCGTGAGCATCAGCTGTCCAGCCAGGCTGGTCAGGTCGAGAAGCGCTCCCGCGAGCTTGAGGAGCTCTGCGCCAAGCAGACCTCGGAGCTCGAGCGCATCGCCGACCTGACCCGCGAGGACGCTCACAAGGAACTCCTCGACAAGGTTCGTGGCGAGGTTACGCACGAGGCCGCCACGATCATTCGCGAGTCCGAGCAGCAGGTTCGCGCCGAGTGCCATAAGACCGCTCAGGAGATCCTCTCCCTGGCGATTCAGCGTTGTGCCGCCGACCACACTGCCGAGGTTACCGTTACCTCCGTGCACATTCCTTCCGATGACCTCAAGGGTCGCATCATTGGCCGCGAGGGTCGCAACATCCGCACCTTCGAGCAGGTTTCCGGCGTCAACCTCGTGATCGATGATACGCCCGAGACCGTTGTGCTTTCGAGCTTCGATCCGGTCCGTCGCGAGACCGCCCGCGTGGCCCTTGAGAACCTTATCGCTGACGGCCGCATTCACCCTGCCCGCATCGAGGAGATGTATCACAAGGCCGCCGACTTGGTTCAGCAGCGCGTGCGCGAGGCTGGCGAACAGGCTGCCTTCGATACCGGTATCCACGATCTGCACCCCGAGATCGTTAAGACCCTGGGTGCTCTGCGCTACCGCACCTCGTTTGGTCAGAACGTGCTCCAGCATTCCCTCGAGGTTTCCGACCTGTGCGGCGTGATGGCTTCCGAGCTTGGCCTGGACGTTGTGACCGCCAAGCGTGCCGGCCTGCTGCACGATCTTGGTAAGGCTATCGACCATGACGTCGAGGGTCCGCATGCCGTTATCGGCGCCGAGCTCGCCCGTCGCTATGGCGAGAAGCCCGTTATCGTTCACGCTATCGAGGCCCATCACGCCGACGTCGACCCCAACACGGTGCTCGATGTTCTTGTCCAGGCTGCCGATGCCGTTTCTGCCTCTCGCCCTGGTGCCCGTCGCGAATCGGCCGAGAACTACATCAAGCGCCTTGAGAAGCTCGAGGAGATTGCCAACTCCCATGACGGCGTCGAGCGTACCTATGCTATGCAGGCTGGTCGCGAGGTTCACGTCATGGTTCAGCCGGACAAGATTTCCGATGCTCAGTCCACGGTCTTGGCTCATGACATCGCCCATCAGATCGAGGAAGAGATGGAGTATCCCGGTCAGGTGCGCGTCGTCGTGATTCGCGAGAGCCGCGCTGTCGATATCGCTAAATAACATGAACGACGCGAACGAGCTCATCTCATTTATCGCGTCGATGTCGGGGGAGGGCAACCTTCGCGTCGAGGAGAACCTTGGCGAGGGGTATGTCCGCCTTCGCGTTTCGGAGGCCGAGCGGCGCCAGGCAAAACACGACATTCAGCATGTCGAGGATATTGTCATCGAAATGCTGCGTAACGCTCGTGATGCCGGCGCCAACAAGGTCTATCTCGCCACGACCAAGGAAGACGGCGTCCGTACGCTCGTCTTTCTGGATAACGGCTCGGGCGTGCCGCAGGATATGCAGGAACGCATCTTCGATGCCCGCGTTACCTCTAAGCTCGAGAGCATGAAGATGGATCGTTGGGGCGTTCACGGTCGAGGCATGGCATTGTTCTCGATTAAGCAGAACACCGACGAGGCACGCGTTGTCGCGTCGGATGTTGACCTTGGCTCGGTTTTTAAGGTGAGCGTCGCTACCGACCGCCTTGGCGAGCGCGCCGATCAGTCCAGCTGGCCTCAGGCCGTGAAGGACGAGGACGGTCACTATGTCTGCGCCCGCGGCCCTCACAACATCATTCGCGCCGCCTGCGAGTTTGCTCTCGAGGAGCTGCGCGCCTGTGATGTCTATTTGGGGTCTCCGTCCGAGATTGCCGCGACGTTGCATGCGCAGGCGTCCAGCCGTCTCGATGCTTCTCGTCTTTTGTTTATCGATGACGAAGCCGAGCTTCCGGTGGTCGATCGCCTGGGACTTGCTTCGGATGCGGAAGATTTTATTCGTATCTGTTCGGGTCTGGGCCTTGAGATGTCCGAGCGTACGGCGCATCGTATCTTGGCGGGCCAGATTAAGCCCGTTCGCGGTGTGACCGCACGCCTGCTTCGCGAGCGCGATTCGTCTCCACATGCGTCTGCTCCGGTTGATCTTGCCAAGGATCGTCGCGGGCTGCGTATCGCCAAGGACGACATGGCGCAGTTCTCGCGAGCCGTCGAACGCGACTTTAACGATCTTGCATCGCGGTACTATCTCAACCTTTGCGGCGACCCCAAGATTCGTGTTTCGCGTGATCGTATTACCGTGACGTTCGATCTTGCCAAAGAGGAATAGCATCTTTACCGAGTCCGTTCGGTACGATACAGTTATTGCAGTTAAAACGTACTTTTAAACGCAGGAGTTTCTTCATGGATTGCCTGAAGGTATCAAGCAAATCATCGCCCGCGTCCGTTGCCGGCGCCATTGCCGGCATGGTCAAAGATGGTGTTCCCGTCAATATTCAGTGTGTTGGCGCGGGTGCCGTCAACCAGGCAATTAAGGCCGTGGCTATCGCGCGCGGCTTTTTGATTCCGACCGGGTTTGATATTTCCTGCGCGCCGGTGTTCTCCGACATCCTCATCAACGGGGAGTCGCGCACGGCCATCCGTCTTTCTATTTACGTTCATCAGATTAATCGAGCTGCTATGGATAACGTTGTGATGGACGACGTTAAGCCTGTGGCATAGAGTTTTTACTCTTTGCCCGCCCTCTTTGATTCCGCCTATTCCACCTCGTTAGGACTTTTACACATGGACCAGGGTTCTGTACGCGATATTCTTGCCGGTAAAACCTACTTTATCCGCACCTTTGGCTGTCAGATGAATCAGCACGACTCCGAGCGCGTGAGTGGTCTGCTCGACTCATATGGCTGCCTCATGGCGCTCGATCCGGAGCATGCTGACATTGTCGTGTTCATGACGTGCTGCGTTCGTGAGTCCGCTGACACCCGTCTGTACGGTCAGTGCAACTCTTGTAAGAGCCTTCCGCCTTCGCCCTCGGGTAAGCGCGTGGTCGCCGTGGGCGGCTGCATCGCGCAGCGTGACGGCGAGGGTCTGCTCACCAATGTCGATAACGTCAATGTTATCTTTGGCACGCATTCCATCGCGCATATGGCCGAGCTCATTGCCGAGGCATTCTTGGACGGCAAGCGCCATATTCGCACCAATGAACACGAGGACACGGATGCTATGAGCATGCCGTGGCATCGCGAGACCCAGTATCACGCCTGGGTCCCTATAATGACGGGCTGCAACAATTTCTGCACCTATTGCATCGTGCCGTATGTGCGCGGTCGCGAAAAGAGCCGCCCTTTCGAGGAGATTGTCGACGAGGTCACCGGTCTAGTACGCCAGGGCGTGCGAGAGGTCACGCTGCTGGGTCAAAACGTCAACTCCTATGGTCGCGACCTGTTTGGCAAGCCGCGCTTTGCCGACCTGTTGCGTGCCGTGGGTGATACGGGTGTAGAGCGCATCTTCTTTACTTCCTCGCACCCCAAAGACCTGCTGCCCGAGACTATCGACGCTATGGCCGAGACGCCTGCCGTCATGCCGCAGCTGCACCTGGCAGTTCAATCGGGCTCGACGCGCATCCTTAAAGAGATGAATCGTCGCTATACGCGCGAGGATTATCTGGGACTCGTCGATCGCATCCGAAATCGCATGCCCAATATCGCGCTTTCGACCGATATCATCGTGGGATTCCCCGGTGAGACCGAGGAAGACTTTGAGCAGACGCTCTCGCTTGCCGAGACCGTCCGTTATGCTCAGGCCTATACGTTTATCTATTCCAAGCGCGCCGGTACTCCGGCCGCCGAGATTGACGATTCCACGCCGCATGAGGTAATTCTTGATCGCTTCAATCGTCTGGTGAAGGTTATCGAGACCACAGCGCACGAGTATAACCAGGGTGAGCTCCACACCGTTGTTCCGGCGCTTATTGAGGGTACGAGCAAAAAGAATGACGCGGTGCTGCTGGGCAAGAGTCCTAAGAATCAGACCGTTCATGCACCGATTCCCGCGGGCTACAGCATCGATCAGTTGATTGGCAAGATTGTCGATGTTGACATCGACGTTGCCAAGACGTGGTATCTGTCCGGATCCGTTGTGGGCGAGCCGCGCTAATGATTTCTCCCGGGGCAGGCCTTTCCGCCGTTGCGATTGTCGGTCCGACCGCGGTTGGCAAAAGTGATGTCGCAGATCGTTTGGCGGCTCGTCTTTCGTCCGAAGTGCTGTCGTGTGACGCGATGCAAATCTATCGAGGTATGGATATCGGCACTGCCAAGATGGCACCCGAGGAGTGCACGGCGCCTCTACGCCTGGTCGATATTGTTGAACCGGGCGTTGCATATTCTGCAGCGCTGTATCAGGCAGACGCTCGTGTGCATGTTGAGCGCTTGCTGGGCGAGGGCCGCCTACCGGTGTTTTGCGGGGGCACAGGCCTGTATCTCAAGGCCGCCCTGGATGAAATGGATTTTCCCTCAGGCGAGCTTGAGGACGATCGCCGCGCGGGGTATCAGGAGCTTGCCGAACGCATTGGCGAGGAAGCGCTGCACGCGCTGCTTGCCGAGCGTGACCCCGAGTCCGCTGCGGTCATCCACCCCCATAATGTTCGTCGCGTGATTCGCGCGCTCGAAATGCACGATGATGGTGTGTCCTACGCGCAGCAAAAGTCGCAGTTTAGTGTTCCGCGTGAGCATTATCACGCTCTGTGGTTTGGGTTGATGCGTAATCGTGAGGCGCTTTACGAGCGTATTAACCTACGCGTCGATCTGATGTTTGAGCAGGGTCTTGTTGATGAGGTTCGCGGTCTTATGGACCAGGGGCTGGGAGATGCCCTGACTTCGATGCAGGCGATTGGCTATAAAGAGATTATCGATGCCCTTAACGGCGTGATTTCTATGGATGAGGCTCGCGAACTCATCAAGACGCGTTCGCGTCGCTATGCCAAGCGTCAGCTTTCGTGGTTTAAACGCGATGACCGTATCGTGTGGTTCGATATGGACGAGTTTACGATCGATGAGGTCGTTGAGGATATCCTTCACCTTATCGAGGCGGTCTAATGGCTCGGTTTCCCCTCGTTCCAACGGCTCCTGCGCCCGAACGTGCCGTTCTTGTCGGAGTTGAGTGGCGCGATAACGCCTGGCCGCTCGATCGCTCGCTTGACGAGCTTGAGCGCCTGGCCCATACGGCTGGCGCTCAGTGCGTGGCGCGTTTGTCACAGCGTCTGGTTAAGCCGTATCCAAAATCGTTTATCGGCTCCGGTAAGGTTGAGGAGCTTTGCGGGCTCGTGCATCGTATGGATGCCGATGTTGTTATCTTCGACGACGATTTAACGCCCTCGCAGCAGTCGTATCTGGAGAAAGCCGTGGGCGAACCGGTTAAGATTATCGACCGTACGGCGTTGATTCTCGATATCTTTGGTCTGCACGCTCAGACCCGTGAGGGCCGTCTGCAGGTGCAGTTAGCCCAATTGCAGTATCTGTTGCCCCGCTTGCGCGGTATGTGGAGCCATCTTGCAAAAGAGCAGACACGCGGTGGCATTGGTTCGCGCTTTGGTCAGGGCGAAAGCCAGCTCGAGGTTGACCGACGTTTGATTCGCAACAAGATTGCCGCTCTTCGTCGCGAGCTCAAGCAGGTTGAACAGCGCCGTGATGTCCAGTCAAAGAGTCGTATCGAGTCGCCGGCGTTTCGCGTTGCCTTAGCCGGTTATACCAATGCCGGTAAGTCGACGTTGCTCAATCGCCTGACCGGGTCTACGGTGCTTTCACAGGACAAATTGTTTGCCACGCTCGATCCGACGACGCGCTCGTATCGCTTGCCCGGTGGTCGTGGCATGACCATTACCGATACCGTTGGCTTTATTCAAAAGCTACCGCATGGTCTCGTTGATGCCTTTAAGTCCACGCTGTCTGAGGTCCTTGGTGCCGACCTGATCCTTAAAGTTGTGGATGCCTCTGACGAGGACTACGAGCGCCAGCTCGAGGCAGTCGATCGCGTTCTTGACGAGATCGGTGCCGGCGAGCGTTTGACGCTTACGGTGTTCAATAAAATCGACCTACTTGATAGCGTCGATCGCTTGAGTTTCCATCGTCGCTATCCCGAGGCCGTGCTGTTCTCGGCCCAGACGGGCGAGGGGCTCGACGATCTCGTTGACCGTATTGCTCGTGAGGCAGCTGCCACCGATGTCTTGCTCTCCGCTGATATCCCGTATCGCGAGGGCGCCCTCATTACGCTGGTGCATGAGCAGGGAACCCTTCTTCATGAGGAATATCTCGAGGACGGCGTTCGCATTGTGGCGAAGTTGCCAGCCCGAATCGCGCCGCGTCTTGAGCGCTATCGTACGGAATAAACGAGCTCTAGCACGCCTAGAATGACAGGCTGATGAAGTAGGTAGAACGGTAAGGCATGCCGACCGAGGACTGCGAGCGCCGGGATGGGATTGGCGTATGCCCATGCTGGCTCTTCGAGGCTTGATGCTTGTGCCGCCTGGGTAGCAAAAAAGCCGGTAAGGTACATAAAGACAAACGGAATGAGCGGATAGTAATCTCCCGATACAAAGCCCGGGCCCGGGAATCCAAGCCATGCCAGGTAGGGGAGTGGGTAGACCGCCTTTGGAATGCCCCAGGTTAGGGCAAAAAGAACAAGGCACACTGCGATGCCCCACGAGCCCGGTAATTTTGTGAGTAACGGACGGGTGAGTGCAACCACCGCGGTGCACGCTGCCATGCAATAAATGATGCCAAAGTTTACCGAATCGTCGACTGACACCAGTGTAGTTGCCATCCATACGACCAAGGCTGCGGCTGCGTATTTGAGGGCGCGCTTACCGTTATTACGCGAGAGCGTGCACATCCAACCGGCGATAAACAAAAATACCCAGCTGATACTAGCGCGCCAGATATCCTGGAAAACCGTTTCGGTAAACCATGGTATATCCCATCCATATAGGTAGGCCAAATCGTAGCAGGCGTGGAAACCTGCCATCGATAGCATCGTAAACCCGCGGACGGTGTCAAATATGGTGATGCGTTTTTGCATTACGAGAACCGGCGCATTAAACCGACAACCTTACCCAAAATAACGGGGTTCGTCGCATAGATGGGCTCCATGGTGTCGTTCTCGGGCTGCAGGCGCACGCGCCCCTGCTCCTTGTAGAACGTCTTGACGGTCGCCGAGCCATCGATCATGGCCACGACGATTTCGCCGTTCATGGCGCTCTTTTGCTCGCGAACGATAATGTAGTCGCCGTTGTAGATGCCGACATTGATCATTGAGCTGCCGTGCACTTCAAGGATAAATGAGCCCTGGTCTGTGGCGATTTCGGTCGGGATGGTAAAGGTGTCCTCGATATTTTGCTCGGCCAGAATGGGAATCCCAGCCGCGACGCGACCGACGAGCGGCAGCGTGACCGTTCCGCGGGGAGCTGTGGGTTCATCGGATTTGGAAATCGAGACTGAGGATCCGTCCTCATCAAAAAGCTCTAGGGCGCGAGGCTTGGTGGCATCGCGCTTGAGCAGTCCTCGAGCCTCCAGGGCAGAGAGATGAGCATGCACCGTGCTGGGGGAGGAGAGGCCTACGGCCGATGCCATCTCGCGCACACTGGGCGGATAGCCCTTCTCCTGCTGATATTCCTTGATGAAGTCGTAAATCTGCTGCTGACGCTTGGTAATTTTGCGAGCCATCAGGGGATCCTCTCTGCCAATGTCAAACAAATGTTCGATTTTTGCTTGACAGGAACAACTGTTCGAAGATAATAATAACCGAACATTCGTTCTCGCGCTAGACATTTTTGTCCGCGCGGCTTGATAAAACTGTTCTCAGCAAAACACGCGAGAGGAGAACATGATGAACGCAACGGATATGGTCCAGGGAAACCTCGCCCTTAAGCTCGAGACGCCTGCGGCGCCGGCTTTCACGGTCGTCAAAGGCGGTCGATCTGGTTTCCAAACACTGCCTGGCAAGCCCGTCCGCAGCCAGTGCGTCGCCACGTCTTCGGCCCCCGTTGCCCTGAAGGCCTCGACGATTGTCGCCCTGGCCGTTGCGCTCACGCTCTTCTTTGTACTTGCTACCTCGATCTTCAGTGCTCGTCACGCCGCATATGCTGAGTCGGCATCCAACGTTACCTACGAGACCGTCCGTGTTCAGTCTGGCGATTCCTTGTGGTCGCTTGCCCAGGAGCATCCGATTGAAGGTCTTTCCACGCAGGAGACCTCTGATATGATCCGCAACGCCAATCACCTGGAGCATGGCTCGCTTGATGCCGGTGCGTATCTTAAAGTTCCCGCACGTTCCTAAGATTTAAGCACTGTCGCATGGTACCCTTGTAATCGTTTTAGAGGAGGTACCATGCGCTGTCCCAAATGCGGCAAGGCACATACCCGCGTCGTTGATTCCCGCATGCAGGAATCTAATAACACCATCAAGCGTCGTCGCGAATGCTGCTCATGCAATTATCGCTTTACGACATTTGAGCGTTGTGAAGACCCTATCGAGGTCATTAAGTCAGACGGAACCAAGCAACGGTTCGATCGCAATAAGCTGCTGGTCGGTTTGATGCGAGCCACGATCAAGCGAGATATCGACACTAAAATGCTCAACGAGATCATTGACGATATTGAGGTTGAGCTTCGCTCCCGTACCCTTACGGCCGTTACATCCCATGAGCTGGGCGATATGGTTCTTAAGCGGTTGGCCAAGATCGATAAAGTGGCCTACATCCGCTTTGCCTCGGTCTATCGCGATTTCAAAGACGTCGATGAGTTTCTGCAAGAGCTCGACAAGCTAAGGTGATTTCATGTCCAACATTACCGTTAACATTAAACGTCTCGACCCTACGGTCGAGCTTCCCAAATACGCACATCCCACGGATGCCGGCCTGGACCTGCGCTCCAACGAGGATTGTATTCTGAAGCCCTTTGAGCGTTGTCTGGTCTCCACGGGCCTAGCTATCGCCCTGCCCGACGGCTATGCCGGCTTCGTCCAGCCCCGCAGCGGTCTGGCCATTAAGCAAGGCCTGTCCATAGTCAACACTCCTGGCCTCATCGATGCCCACTACCGAGGAGAGCTCAAGGTCATCCTCATCAACCTAGACCCCACGAACAACATCCAAATCAACAAAGGCGACCGCATCGCCCAGCTCGTCATCCAAGAAGTCCCCACGGTCAACCTCGTAGAAGTAGAAGAACTAGACGAAACCGACCGAGGAGCCGGCGGCTTCGGTTCTAGCGGCGTCGCCTAGGGGCGCTCATACCCCTCCCGACCGCCTCTCACACATATCATTCCATGCTCAAACATTCTCGCGTCGCTTCGCTCGCTGCGAAACTGCGCGTGGAACGATATGTGTGAGAGGCGGTCGGGCGGTTACTCGCTTGAAAAATAAAAGCCTTTCTTTCTAGTAAGCCGATGCGATA